>CAZZNG010000294.1:0-7249 GCA_964655505.1 uncultured Litorilinea sp.
TGCGCGCGCTCGCGGCCGACCACGGCGAGCTCGTGGAGGTGGAGATCGGCGACGTGCGCGACCGCGACGCGGTGCGCCAGGTCATCGCACGCGCATCCGCGGTCTTTCACTTCGCGGCCCAGGTCGCGGTCACGACGAGCCTCACCGACCCGGTGCACGACTTCGACGTGAACCTCCGCGGCACCCTCAACGTGCTCGAGGAGCTACGCGCGCTGCGGCGGCCGGTCCCGCTCGTGTACACCTCGACCAACAAGGTCTATGGCGGCATGCATGCGCTGCCGGTGCGCGAGCTGCCCACGCGCTACGAGCCGGTGGATCGCACGACGGCCACGGCGGGGATCGACGAGGCATGGCCGCTCGAGCTGGCGAGCCCCTACGGATGCTCCAAGGGCGGGGCCGACCAGTACGTGCTCGAGTACGGGCGCAGCTTCGGGCTTCCCGTCGCGGTCTTTCGCATGAGCTGCATCTACGGCCCGCGCCAATTTGGGACAGAAGACCAAGGCTGGGTGGCCCACTTCTTGATCCGCGCGCTGCAAAAGCAGCCCATCACCCTCTTTGGCGACGGCAAGCAGGTGCGCGACATTCTCTTTATCGACGACCTGGTGAACGCGCTGATCGTGGCCCATGAGCAGATCGACCGGACGGCTGGCGAAGCGTTCAACGTCGGCGGCGGCCCGATGCGCGCGGTCAGCCTCTTGGAACTCTTGGCCCTGATCGAGCAACTGCTAGGCGAGCCGGTCAACTACAGCTTTGACGAGTGGCGGCGCGGCGACCAGAAATATTACGTCTCCGATACAAGCAAGCTGGCACAGCGCACCGGCTGGCAGCCGCGGGTCAGCGTGCAGGAAGGGCTGGAACGGCTCTATAGCTGGCTGATGACCCTCCATTCGCCCCCCATGTCCCATGCCGCGTCATGGGCTGCCACCCAACAGAACGGCAGCGGGCAGCCTCTATCACACAAGCGGGAGGGAGAACAGATCTATGGCGGTTAGCGTGCCACAGCCAATACAGCGACCGGCCCAGCCATCCCCCCTGCCGCAGACGATGGCCGCGGCGCGGATTGTCGCCCCACAAACCATTGCCGTGGTCGATGCGCCCGTCCCCCAGCCCGGCCCCAATCAAGTGCTGGTGCAGGTGAAGGGCTGCGGGCTGTGCGGCTCCAATCTGCCTGTATGGGAGGGGCGCGACTGGTTTTCCTATCCCCTGCCGCCCGGCAATCCGGGCCATGAAGGATGGGGAACGGTCGCGGCATTGGGCGAAGCATACAGCGGCGATCTGCAGGTCGGCGACAGCGTGAGCATGCTCTCCTATGCAGCCTTTGCCGCCTATGATGTGGCGCAAGCCGATGCGCTCATCAAACTGCCGCCGCAACTGGCGGCACAGCCCTTTCCCGCGGAACCGTTGGCCTGCGCCTTCAATGTCTTTGCGCGCAGCAACATCCAGCCGGGGCAGCAAGTGGCGATTGTCGGCATCGGCTTTCTCGGCGCGCTCTTGACCGCGCTGGCTGTGGACGCGGGGGCCGAGGTGATCGCCATCACGCGGCGGCCCTTTGCGTTGGAGATTGCCCGCAGCTATGGCGCGGCGCACATGATTGTGCTGGATGACCCCCATCGCGTCATCGAACAAGTGAAGCAGATGACCCATGAGCGAGGCTGCGACTGTGTGATCGAAGCTGTGGGCACACAGGGGCCGCTGGACCTGGCGACCGAGCTGACCGCGGTGCGCGGGCGGCTGGTGATCGCCGGTTATCACCAGGACGGGCCGCGCCAGGTGAATATGCAGTTGTGGAATTGGCGCGGGTTGGACGTGATCAACGCGCATGAACGTGACCAAGCGGTCTATGTGGCCGGGATGCAGGCCGCGGCCGCGGCGGTTGCCAGTGGGCGGCTCGACCCCACTCCGCTCTATACACACCGATTTCCCTTAGCAGAGTTGGACGATGCCTGCCGCCTCATGCAGCAGCGGCCAGATGGCTTTCTCAAGGCGTTAATTGAGCTATAGCGGAGAATGCATGCAGACGATTCGAGTATTTATGACGGCGGATACCATCGGCGGCGTGTGGACCTATGCGCTGGAGTTGGCCCAGGCGCTTGTGCCGTGGCGCTGTGAGGTGCTTCTGGCGACGATGGGCAGCGCGCCCACCCGAGAACAACGCCATGCCGCGGCGCGCATCCCTGGGCTTACCCTCTGCGCAAGCAGCTATAAACTGGAGTGGATGGACGACCCCTGGGCCGATGTAGACGCATCGGGCGAGTGGCTGTTGGGGTTGGCGCGCCAATTCCGGCCCCATGTAATCCATCTCAACACCTATGCCCACGGGACGCTTCCCTGGCGCGCGCCGATCCTAATGGCGGGTCATTCCTGCGTCTATTCCTGGTGGGAAGCGGTCAAGGGCCAACTCCCGCCGCCCGCATGGCAGACCTATTACCGCCGCGTCCAGGCGGGGCTGCGCCGCGCCGATCTGGTCGTCGCGCCGACGCGCGCCATGCTCGAAGCGCTGGAGCGCCATTACGGCCCGCTGCCGCCGACACAGTGGATCTACAACGCGCGCGGGGCAGGGCAATTTGCGCCCAAGCCCAAAGAGAATTTCATCTTGACCCTGGGCCGCTTGTGGGACAAAGCTAAGAACATCAGCGTACTGGAACAGATCGCGCCTGCGCTCGACTGGCCGATCTACATCGGCGGCGAACAGCGCCACCCCAGCGGTCACCGCGTCGACTTCAGCCGCCTGCACCCGCTCGGCCAGCTAGGGCAGCGCGCCGTGCGCGAGTGGATGGCGCGTGCGGCCATCTACGCGCTGCCAGCACGCTATGAACCATTCGGCCTGACCGCGTTGGAAGCGGCGCTCTCCGGTTGCGCGCTGGTCCTGGGCGATATTCCCAGCCTGCGCGAGGTGTGGGGTGAGACGGCGCGCTATGTGTCGCCGGACGATGCAGACGCGCTGGCCGACGAACTGCGCGACCTGATTCGCCGCCCGCGCCAGCGTGAAGCCCTAGGCACAGCCGCGCGTACACGCGCCCAACGCTATCGACCCAAGACGATGGGGCGCGCCTACCGCCAAAGCTATGAGCATCTGCTCCAGGCCATCGAATATCCAATCCCGCTGGCTGTGCCAAGCATCGAAACACCGCTGGCCTCTTAATTTCCAGTTCAGCCGGCTCGATACCCAGTCAACGCGACGCCTGTGCACGATGCAGACGCACATCGTTTCAATTTACCTAGTTCAAATTCTCTAGGCCAGAGGCAGCAATCCATGCACATCGTCATGTTCTATCATTCGTTAATCTCCGATTGGAACCATGGCAACGCCCACTTCCTGCGCGGCGTGGCGACCGATCTGCTGGCGCGCGGGCATCGGGTCGATGTGTATGAACCGGCCAACGGCTGGAGCCTAGCCAACCTTACCGCGCAGCATGGCAAGCAGCCCATACGCGAATTCAAGCGCCTCTTCCCCCGCCTCCGATCGATTGCCTATGACGCGGACAAGCTCAATCTGGACAAGGCACTGGCGGGCGCGGATTTGGTCCTGGTCCATGAGTGGAACGATGTATCGCTGGTGCGGCGGCTGGCGCAGCACCGCAAACGCCGCGGCCGCTATGCGCTGCTCTTTCACGATACGCACCACCGCTCGATCTCCGATCCACAGAGCATCGCGGCCTATCAGTTGGCCGACTATGACGGCGTATTGGCCTTTGGCCGTGTGATCCGCGACCGCTACTTACGCCAGGGTTGGGCCAAACGCGCCTGGACATGGCACGAAGCCGCTGACACAACCCTCTTCCAGCCCCACCCCGGCGAACCCTGCGAGGGCGATCTGGTCTGGGTGGGCAATTGGGGCGACGACGAACGCTCGGCTCAATTGCGCGAATTTCTTTTCGAGCCAGTGCGCGCGCTGGGCCTGCGCGCCCGCATCCACGGCGTGCGCTACCCGGCGCAGGCGTTGGACGCGCTCAACGCCGCGGGCATTGCGTACCGCGGCTGGCTGCCCAACTACCGCGTGCCCGAAGTCTTTGGGCGCTACCGGCTCACGGTACACATCCCGCGCCAACTGTATGTCCAGGCGCTGCCCGGCATCCCCACCATCCGCGTCTTTGAAGCGCTGGCCTGCGGCATCCCGTTGGTCTGTGCGCCGTGGCACGACGTAGAGGGTCTTTTCACCCCCGGCAAGGATTACCGCATTGCGCGCAACGGCCAAGAGATGCAGCAGCATCTGCGCGAACTGCTGCATGAACCGGCCGCGGCGCGGGCCCTTGCCGAACATGGCCTGCAGACGATCCGCGCGCGCCATACCTGCGCCCACCGCGTCGACGAGTTGCTTGCCATCAGCCGGGAGCTAGGGATCGACACAACACCCACGGAACAAATCACCGCAATGGGCGCACGACGCCTGCCAGCCGGAGAAATGGGGGGTTAAAAAATGCAAATCGCCTTTTTTGGATCAAGCCTGGTTTCGGCCTATTGGAACGGCGCGGCCACCTACTATCGTGGGATGATCCGTGCGCTGCACAATTTAGGCCATTCTGTGACCTTTTACGAGCCGGACGCGTTTGGCAGGCAGCAGCACCGCGACATGAATGACCCGGAGTGGGCGCGGGTGGTGGTCTATGACGTGGAGGACGATACAGAAGTCTGCGCCGCGCTGGAAGCCGCGCGCGACTGCGACCTGGTGGTCAAGGCCAGCGGCGTCGGCGTCTTTGACGAACTGCTGGAAGCGGAAGTGATCAGGCTCAAGCGACCGGAGACCACCGTCGTTTTCTGGGATGTCGACGCGCCCGCCACACTGGATCGTCTCATGCGCGACCCCGACGATCCCTTCCGGCGGCTCATTCCCCGTTATGACATGATCTTCACCTATGGCGGCGGGCAGCCGGTGGTAGACGCGTACACCGCGCTGGGCGCGCAGGCGTGCCATCCCATCTACAACGCGGCTGACAGCGAGACGCACTTTCCCGTGTTGGCTGGCCGCGACTTCGAGGGGCTGTGCGGCTTCATCGGCCACCGGCTGCCCGACCGCGAGGGGCGCGTGGAGGAGTTCTTCCTCAAGCCTGCCGCGGCCTTCCCGGACCAACGCTTCGTGCTGGGCGGCAACGCGTGGGAGAACAAGCCCATGCCGCCCAATGTGGACTACATCGGCTATGTCTCAACGCGTGACCACAACGCCTTCAACTGCTCCATGCAAGCGGTTCTCAACATCACGCGCAGCAGCATGGCCGAAACAGGTTTTTCGCCGCCGACGCGCGTCTTTGAGGTCGCCGCGGCAGGCGGCTGCTTGATCACCGACGCATGGCAAGGCATCGAACAGTTCTTGGAGCCGGACAAGGAAGTGCTGGTGGCGCGGGATGGCGAGGAGGTGATCGAGCATCTCGCCCGGCTCACGCCGGAACGCGCGCGCGCCATCGGCGCGGCGGCCCACAGCCGCATCTTGGCTGACCACACCTATGCACAGCGCGCGCAACAAGTGCAAGCCATCTTGGACGCAGAAACACGGGGGGAGGGAACAAAATGGGAGAAGATGAGGGGATAATGGATCAAGCACGCAGTCACTCGCTACCCCCCAGCACGCCGGCACAGACGCCACTGCGCATCGTCATCCTGGGGCTGTCGATCACCTCCTCTTGGGGCAACGGCCACGCCACCACCTACCGCGCGCTGGTCAAGGCGCTGCACAACCGCGGCCATGAAGTGCTCTTTCTCGAACGGGATGTGCCCTGGTACGCGGGCCAGCGCGATATGGCCCAGCCGCCCTTTGCCCGCGTGGGCCTCTATCAGAGCATGAACGAGCTACACAGCCAATACAGCGCGGCAGTGGCCGAGGCCGACTTGGTGATCGTCGGCTCCTATGTGCCCGAAGGCGTCTTGGTGGGCGATTGGGTCTTGCAGACGGCTCGCGGCGTGCGCGCCTTTTACGACATCGACACGCCAGTGACCCTGTCCAAGCTGCGCCAGGATGACCGGGAGTATTTGGCCGCGCGCCAGATCGCCTGCTATGACCTCTATCTCTCCTTTGCTGGTGGGCCGATCCTGGATACGCTGATGCAGGAGTATGGTTCGCCCGCGGCGCGGCCCCTCTACTGCTCGGTCGATCCCGCGCTCTACCACCCCGAACTCAGCCTCCAAACATGGGATTTGGGCTACATGGGCACGTACAGCGCGGATCGACAGCCGGGTCTGGAGCGGCTCTTGCTCGAACCGGCGCGGCGCGAGCCAGGGCGGCGCTTTGTGGTGGCCGGGCCAAACTATCCCGCCGAGGTGGAATGGTCGGATAACGTCGAGCGCATTGAGCACCTGCCGCCGAGCCACCATTGCGCGTTCTACAACCGCCAGGGGTTCACGCTCAACTTGACGCGCGCGGACATGGTCTCTGCGGGCTATTCGCCCAGCGTGCGCCTCTTTGAGGCCGCGGCCTGCGCCACGCCGATTATCAGCGACTATTGGGAGGGGCTGGAGAGTTTCTTCGCCCTGGGCAGTGAATTGCTTGTGGCCCATTCGACCGAGGATGTGCTGGTCTACCTGCACGAAATGGACGAGGCAGAACGCCGCGCCATTGGCCGTCGCGGCTATGACGCGGTCATGGGCCAGCACACAGCCGCGCATCGTGCGCTGGAGTTGGAAGGCTACGTGCGCGAGCTAACCGGCCAGTCGCAACACGCCGCGGCGTAGCGTGTCTTGAACTTCCGGGACGCTGGCAGCGTCCCGGAAGGTGAATCTCCGGGAAGATAGGGCCGAAACGAGTTTCCTACCGCCAGATCAGCGATAGTTCGGTCTGTGGATCGAAAAACTGCACCCTGTCCGGGGTCAACGTCACCCAGACCTTTTCACCGCGCACCAGATTCATCCCAGGGTCGGTCAGCACATGCAAGGTCTGTTCGCCGAGGCGCACAGCAAGCAGATCGTCGCGGCCCAACGGCTCGACGATGAGGATCTCACCTGCTATGCTGCCCGGCTGTTGCTCGCGTGTGACCTGGATATCCTCCGGGCGAATCCCCAGGATGATCTGACCGTTGCCCGCTGCATGTTGGGCGCGCTGGCTGTCGATGGGCGCGGCCACGCCCTGGGCGCGCGCGAGATAGGCCTCTCCCTCTTGCACGACCTCCACATCCAAAAAGTTCATGGGCGGGTTGCCCACAAACCCCGCGATAAAAAGCGTCTGGGGCTGGTCATAGAGTTCGTCGGGTGTGCAGTAGGCTTGCAAACGCCCATCTTTCATCACCGCGATGCGGTCGGCCATGGTCATGGCCTCTAGCTGGTC
>CAZZNG010000295.1:0-7191 GCA_964655505.1 uncultured Litorilinea sp.
AGGCTTTGAGCCTGTTTCCCACCACTAGCCTGGGGATTCGATCCCCAGGCGACCGCTGATTACCCTGTTCATTTCTGCAAATTCACGGGGATTCACCTGCCGGGACGCTGCATGTGTCCCGGCAGGTTTTATTTACGCGGGCGGCGCAGCAGCCGCTTGAGCGCGGCCATGTCGTTCATGCGGCCTCGTTTGGCATCGGCGGGCATGGTGGAGATGCGCTCGATGCAGAAGCCGTGGGCGGCACGACAGATCAGCGAATAGCCCCAGGGCCGCGTGCGGTTCTCCGCTTGATCCGCCAGGAGGTGAACCAGGTAGGAGAGCGCGGCCACACCCCAGGGCGCGCTGCCGCGCATCAGGGCCGCGCCTGCCGCGGCCGCGGCGTATTCATAGCCATGCAGCGGCAGGATCAGGCGGTGTCTGCGGCGCAGGTAGTAATAGGCATAGTCGACCAGGTGATCCACGTCGGGCAGCACGCCCGCGGCGAGCGCGGCCGCGGCCACCGTGGGCCGCCCGGTTCGCCACCAGCCTACCGCGGCGATGGTGGCGGCGATCATGAGGTGTTTGTGTGGCTGCACGGTGTTCAATCCAAAACGGTGTTCAATCCAAAGATGATTAAAGGATTATAGGAGCGCGTGGCCCAACTGGCGCAGCTTGCGCGCATCCGCTCGCTTGGGGAATGAGAAGTAGCTGGCCTGGCTGGTGTCCATGGGCCGCGGCTGCGCGGCCCCTTGCTCGATCTGCGCCACAGCCTCTAGCAGCGCCTGCACCCCGATCTGCTTGGAGCGCACCATGAGATCGTGCAGCGAGTCGTCTGGGTGGATCGGCACGCTGCGCTGGACGAGAATATCCCCGGCATCCAGCTTTTCGACCATATAATGCACGGTCACCGCGGCCACCGGCTCCTTGTGCAGCAGCGTCCAGAAGTTGGGCATCATGCCCTGGTAACGGGGCAGCGGCGCGGCGTGCAGGTTGATGCAGCCGTAGCGCGGCACATCCAGCACGCGCTGCTTGAGAATCTGGCTGGCCGCGATGGAAACCATCAGGTCCGGGCGGATTTCATCGGTCAGGGTGGCGACGAAGGCAGGGGCGTTGATCTTGGGCGGGTGATAGAGGGGGATGGCGTGGCGCTTTGCCACGTCCGCCGCGGAATAGGGGCGGGTGAGCGTCGCGACGCGGTTCAAGCGGTCAGCCACTTTTGCCAGGACAAACCGGCTTGCCAGGCGCGCAAAGTCCAGCGGCCCGTAAAAGTCATAGAGGCGGGCCGCGGTCGCGGTGATCGCCTCGTTGAACGCGGGCAGGACGATCAGCGCGACGACCTCTTGGCCGCGGGCCGCGCAAAAGGCATCCAGCGCGGGCGGCAGGTAGAACGGCTCTTCTTGCGTCACAAGGGCAATACGCATGTCTCCTCCCCCGAACGATCAGGCCCCAAGCCGTTAGATTGTAAGTGATCGAGTGAATGATCGAATGAATGGGCAAGTGAATGAGCAGCTTCTAAAGTATCGACTGCCGCGCCGTTTTCCTGCAAACAGCCGGCAAAGACCGTGGAGATGGGGCCAAAGCGGAAGGTCTCCAAGAGCGAGGCTAGCCTGCGCTCGGTCTTGTCGATGTTGACGAAATGGCGAAAGCGCGACAGGCGCGACCCGTTGGGGACGCGCGGGTGCTGCGGATCAAATTCCCACGGGTGGAGGTAGATGACCGCGGGGTGGCCGCCGCGGTTGAGCTGTCGAATGGCGCTGCGCGTCACCCATAGGGGGTAGAGGCGAAAGTAGCCGCCGCCGGCCACAGGCCAATTCTGCCCGCCAATGCGCAGCGTGCTGACCGGGAACTCCCACAAGTTGGCGCGCACGCGGCTGGCGAAGCGCTCGGCGTTGTGGATGCCATAGCGGTCATGGGCGAGCAGCGGAAAGATGCTGGAATCGAAGCGGATGTTGTGCGCGCAGAGAATGTCCAGCGCCCACAGTGAATCTTTGGTGATGGAGAAAGCGGGCGCGCGGTAGCCGGTGGGCTGGGCTGTCACCCCTGTGCGGCTGATGGCATCGAGCGACTGGCGCAAGTCCGCGGCGAACTCCGCGGGCGTCTGGCGGTAGACTAGCTCATGCCAATAGCCGTGGGTGGCGATCTCATGGCCCTCGCGGGCGATCTCGCGCACCAGGTCGGGATGGCGATCCGCAATCCAGCCTAAGACGAAGAAGGTGGCGCGCACCTCGTACCGCGCCAGCAGGTCCAGGATGCGCCGCGTGTTTCCCTCCACCCGGCTTGCATACTGATCCCAGGTGGTGCGGGCGATCACTTTTTCAAAGGCGTGCACTTGAAAGTATTCCTCGACGTCGATACTCAGCGCGTTCCGTACTTGTGTCACAGCATTTTGTGTCACAGTATGCCTACTATCCCTCCAATTGGCGGCTCAACCTTTCGGCCCTCCTGGGTGACACAGCCAGGCATGGCGGCCTCTGCATCAAGGCTGCAATAGGCTGGGCGGCCTGCGACGTTTGGCTTTTTTGTGATCTTCCCCCTGGCTCGTTGAGGCGATTGTGCGCTGCGCCGGCTGTGTGCCGGTCGCGCAATCTGGGGGAATGAGGGTGCTGGTGGAGGCCGCGGGCATCGATAGGATGTCGATGTGGATGGGGATAGCCGTGGCGTTAGAATTGAGGGCCAATCACCGTTTCGATCTCGACGAGTTGGGCCGAGTCCATTATGTCCTCCCGCTTGTCATAGCGGGAGGAGCGTGTGCGAGAGAGGTGCGTGTGGTCGCGCTGACTGGGCTGAATCTTGCAGAACGCATCCAGCCTGTGCAACGTGCCGTGTACATCCTCACACAGGGCTTCATAGCGGGTTTCTATGAATTGACCGGCAGCGCAGCCAGTGCTTGCTGCCTGCACCTATTGGAGCACCTCCTTTCATCGGTAGGCGAACCGGCAGGTAGAAGGTGGCGGACAGACCTGGTTCGGCTAAACTTGGCTCGATCAAACATGCCCGATTCACCTTACGTTTACCCGTTTCACCTACGTTTGATTGACAAACACCTCTGTCATGCCAACCCCCAAGCCTTTTTCGGCAAGCAGGCGGTCATACAGCGCTTCGATCTGGGTCACCATCCGTTCCGCGCTAAAGGCAGGCACCACGCGCTCATAGGCGCGGCGGCGCATGGCCTCCACTTCTGCCGGATGGTCCAACGCCCAAACGATGTTGGCGGCCAGCGCGGCGGGATCGCTGGGCGGTGAAAGCAGGCCCGTCTCCATATGGGTCACCAGTTCGGGCACACCGTCCACAGCCGTGGCCGCGACGGGCACTTGCATGATCATGGCCTCGGTCAAGGCGCGGCCCAGCCCTTCCCACAGGGAGGAGAGCGCAAAGAGGTCGAGCGCGGACAAGAGTTCGGGGATGTCCTCGCGGTAGCCCAAGACGCGGATGCGCGACTCGTCGCCGATGGCGCGGTGCACCTCGTTCGCCAAGGGGCCATCCCCCACCATAATGAACTGGACCTGAGGCTTTTGTTGCAGCACGCGCTTGGCCGCGGCGACAAAATCGAGGGGCGCTTTTTGCTCCGACAGGCGGCCAATCATGCCCACGACCGGCTGATCGGGCGCGAGGCCCAGGCTGCGCTGCATGGTGCGACGGTCGACGCTGACCTTGAAACGGTTGAGGTCGATGCCGCTGTAGATGGTGACGAATTTGTCGGGCCGGGCGAGCTTCATGTGCAGCGCTTCGTGGCGGTTCAACTCGCAGACCGTGATCAGCCCATCGCTCAAGGAGGCGGCGTAGCGCTCTACTGTCTTGTAAAGAAGTTCCTTGCCCGACTGGACGCGCTGGCGCAGGGGGCTGTCTTGCGCGGTGCGCGCCACCTGCCAGCCGAAGCCATGATAGGTGTGGACGACCACAGGAATCTTGGCGCGGCGGGCGGCCATGCGCCCCAACGTGCCCGCCTTGGCGCTGTGGGTGTGGACGATGTGGTAGCCCTGCTCTTTCATGAACGCGGTCAGTTGGTTGAGCGCGCGCAGGTCCGCGGGCAGATTGGCCGACCGCACCAGATCGGGAAAGAGAAAGAAGGCATCGGCCACGGCTTTGCCGCGCTCCACCCAATCCGTATAGTCCTGGCCTGCGGCTAGATGCACCTCATACGTATCGCGTGCGTGCCCCTTGACGGTCAGAAGGGTGTTGTCCTGCGCCCCGCCGACGCCCAGATGGGTGATGAGGTGGAGTACTTTGGTCCGATTGGTTTCGCGCATGATCTCCTCATCGACTAGTCAAGGAAAGTGGCGACAATGAATCTGCCGCAATGAGCCGAACCAGCAACAGGAAGCTGGCTACAGTGAGACGGTTACAGTGTGACGGTTACAGTGAGACGATTACAGTGAGCGCCAAATGGCATCCTTGACGCTGCCAATGGTCGCTGTCAATGTCTGCTCTGTATCGATGTCGTAGACAAAAGGCGTGCCCGGCAGTTGCCAGGCCTGGCTTTGGCGATGGCGTGCGGCCAAATAGGTTTCGTCATCTTGCCCGGCGCGGGCACGGTTGCGCTGACGTGCAGTCTCCAACGACACGCGCAGGCGCAGCACAATGTCGGGCGGCGGGATGTGGGTATAGAGCCGCCGCTCCATGCGTACCAGTCGGTTGTACAGGCCGATCACCAAGCCTTCGGGCAGTTCGGCGCGTTCCAGCCGGGGGCTGTCCATTGCGCCCAGCGTGCGCGAGGGGTAGCGGTCGCAGACGACCAGTTCACCGGCAGCGGCGCGCCGCCGCGCCTTGCGGATGAGGCGACGGCGATCCCACGCCAACGCCACCGCGCGCACAGCCACGATCAGCGAGCCGGGGCCGCGGTAGGCATAGCGCCCGTCTTGCGCGGAGGTGCTGCGGCTCGACCCTGCGCCCTTGATGCGGCGCATGAGCGCGAGGGCCAGGTTGAGCGGCGCGGTGACCCAAGCGGAGGGGGGCTTGCCGGTGTGGATCGTGCTGACGGCAAAGACGCTGCCCAGCCAGCGGCTCGTCTCGTCCACCAGGGTGGATTTGCCTGTGGCGTCTGCGCCGACAAAGGCAATCAGCGCGCCGCCGCTATGCAGCACTTTGTTCTTCTTTTTGCCGTCCAAACGCCGCTGCACTTCGGCCCAGGCGAACTGTGCATAGGCCAGCACATGCTGCAAACGGGTGTGCCGGTTGTAGACAGCCAGCCGCCGCCGCACCTGCTGCGCCAGCCGCACCCTGGCGAGCAGCGGGGCGTTGCTGTTGAGGGTTGCCATACAGCGCATAAAGAGGGGTTCTTTGATCACAGGGCAATAGGTTTGCAGCAGTTCGAGCGCTTGGGGCACGCTGTTGCCCGACAACATGCGCCGGTCGCTGTTGTCCATGAGCCAACGCAGTTCGCGCTGCACGCTGGCGGCCTTGTTGCGCATTCTCAGCAGGTCCACCCAAGAGCCGTATTTGATGAACATGCGCAGGGTAAAGAGCACCAGTTCCGCGGGTTTGGCCGCGACTTTGAGTGCGCCGTGATAGTCCACATCGTCGAGCAGCATGGCGTCGAAGGGGAGCAGATGGCTTTTGACAAAGCTCTCTCCGGTGAGCACGCGGCTGAAGAGGTGGATGTGGGCAAACTGCCGGGTCTGGGGGTCCAGCCCGTAATAGTGGCTGATGCTGGGCGGGTTTGCGCCCCAGCGGGGCCGGGCCTGCTTGAAGCCGAGTTGCGCCAAGATCGCCTGCGTCTGGGGCAGGTGGCTGCGGTCCACCAACAGGTCAATGTCGATGTCACCGGCCAGCCCCTGGGCGAGATCGATGTTGCTTTTCCAATGGCAATAGCGCACGTCTTGATCGTTCAATACCTCAAATAGGCGCGCTACCAGTGACATGGCGGAAGGGTCTGTATTCTCTGCACTGTCCTCTGCGCTATTTTCTGTGCTATTTTCTGCGCGAGTAGTCTGTCTGATCATTGCATCTCGTCCCAAAAGCTGGATGGGTGGCTGTGTTGGCTGCGCGAGATGGCTTTCTTCGGCGTGTGGCTCCGGGGTCATTTTGATTGCGCCTCAATGAACGATGCTTGACAAGTCACGCACGCAGCCAAGCGAATAATTGCTACGAAGGTAGAACAGATGCGCCAAGTTCACCGGCAGGCTCCTTACTAACTGCGCCCAAACTTCTGGGACGCTCGGAGCGCCCCGCAAGAGCCGTCCTCACGGCGTCTGCGCGCTCTCCAGCAGACCGTCGGCGGGCTGGCTGGGCGCGTTGGCCGCGGCCTGGCGCAGCGCGCGCTGCGCGTGCAGCGCCACCAGGCTAATGCCCACCACCTTGATCATGTTGCTCACCAAGATCGCGATGCCCGCGCCCAGCAGTTGGAAGCGGGGGATGAGCAGGAAACAGGCCACGACCATGGTCGCGGTGGTGATCAACTGGAGCGGAAGCTGCACGCGGAAATAGCGCGCGGCGGTGATGGTGACCAGGAGCATGGTTCCCACATAGTCCGCGCCTGCGCCGATCATGATGAGCACGAAGAGACCGGGAATCACATACTCTTCGCCATAGATCAAGGTCAGCAGCGGGCGGCCTATGACCAGCGCCACCAGCACGCCGCCCGCGGCCAAGGCCAGGCCCATGCCAATCAGCCGCAGGGTCAAGCGGCGAAAGCCTTTGACGTTGAGGGCCGCGTGGTACTTTGCCAGGCGCGGGCTGGCCGAACGGCCCAGCGCCTGCACCACGGTGGGCGCGACCTTTTGGAAGGAAGAGACCGCGGCAAAGATGCCCAGCGCATACGCGCCCAACTGATTCTCGATGAAATAGCGCGGGATGTTGACGTTGAGCGAGATCAACATGGTCACAAAGCCAAGCGGCAGCGCCAGCAGCGTCAGGCGGGTTAAGGTCTGGCGATGCCAGCGCGGGCGCGGGAAGTCCTTGGGAAAGAGGCCCATGTTGGCGCGTGCTGCTGGGTCCAGCGTGAGGGTGGCGTTGCGCAGGTCATAGCCGATGGTCATGATCAGCCGCGCCAGCGTCAGCCCCACCACGCCCCAAAAGACGCTGTCTGTGAGATAAAAGCCGATGGTCAGGCCGATGAGCGACAGCGGCCCCTTGACCATCATGGACTTGGCGATGCGGTCGAGCCGTTCCTGCTGCATAAAGAGGCCGTAAAAGACATCGCTGGCTGCTTCGGTCCCTTTGGAGGCAGCCGTCGCCAAGATCACCAGCGCGGCCTCTCCGCTGTATTTAGAGACG
>CAZZNG010000296.1:0-7060 GCA_964655505.1 uncultured Litorilinea sp.
CTAGGGTTGGGAAACAGGCTCAAAGCCTGTTCACCAGAGAAAACGTGCTTGAGCACGTTTCCCACGACTCGGTGCAGGCTTGAGCCTGCGCCGCAAACCGGATACCCACATTAATTCCTCAACCTTCATGGAACGTGCCGGAAGCTTAAATAGTGACATATATATAAGGTGTACAAGGAGAGAGCCATGCACCCGTCCCACTGGATCAAATCACGCTGGATGTCCCTACGTTGGATCGTGCCCTGGCTTGTCGTTGCCGTCATCCTCTGCATCCCCCTGCGCGCCCAAGCAGGCGGCTGGGCTGTCATCACCCTGATCGACCTGCCCCACCGGGTCCAAGTCCGCCAGCCAACCGCCATCGAGTTCGTCGTGCGTCAGCATGGACACCCGGATCGCCCCCTTTCCGACCTATCGCCTCTGCCGCTGGTCACTGCCACCTCTGGAGGCCAAACGGTGCAGGTCAGCGCCGAGCCGGGCACAGCGCCGGGCCGCTACCAAGCCACCCTCACCCTGCCCGTCGCGGGCACATGGGACTGGTCGATTCAGGCCTTTATCCTGGACGTCGCCATGCCGCCGCTGATCGCCTATGATGCCGATGCGCCCGACGCGCCCCTTATCCTCCAGCAGATGCTGCGGCTGATCGGCTGGCAGCCGGTCACGCGGCCCGCGGCCCAGCCGCGCCCCTTGGCAGAGCAGGGCCGCGACCTCTTCATCGCCAAAGGCTGCGCCACCTGTCACCGGCACGCCGACGTGCAAATGGAATTCGTCACCGAACTTGGCCCCGACCTGACCCACTATGAGGCGGACGCGGAGTTTGTGGCCGTCTGGCTGCGCAACGCCGAAGCCTTCACCTCCAACAGCGACTGGCCCATGCCCACCCTGGAACTGACCGACGGGGAGATCGACGCGCTGATCGCCTTCCTGGGTGAGTGATCTATTTGAGTGATCTATTCGGTGAATGATCTATCCTGTGATCCGTGTTTGTGTTGACGCGCTTGTTGACGCGTCCATGATGCTGCGCTGACGAACCTCTGCTAACCTTGCGAGGCCGGGCCGGTCCCGGCTGCCGTTCACCAGAAGCCTGCCCATTTCCCGCTCGGCAGGGCGCCAAGCAGGAGAACGGCACCATCAACCATTAGCAAGAGGAGAGAAGTCCGTGACAGTCACTCGTTCAAACGACACAAGCCTGCAGCAGTGGGCAATCTTGATCCTGCGCATTGCCGTGGGCGTTGTCTTTGCCGCGCACGGCGGCCAAAAGCTCTTTATGATGGGCTTCGACGGCGTGGCCGGCTTCTTCGGCATGTTGGGCATTCCGCTGCCCATGGTGGCCGCGATCGGCGTGACGCTGGTGGAGTTGGTCGGCGGCATCGCCCTAATCCTCGGCCTGGGTACGCGCTATGTCGCGGGGCTGCTCACGCTCGATATGCTGGTTGCGCTTGTGCTAGTGCACCTGCCCAACGGCATCTTTGTCAGCGAAGGCGGCTATGAACTGGTGCTTGTGCTGGCCGCGGCCGCGCTTTTCTTCTCCTTAAGCGGTCCCGGCGCCTGGTCGGTCGACAGCCGCCTCAGCCGCGGCGCGGCGGCCTGACCCATCCCCAACAAAAAACCAGGCGTCGAACAGCCGGTACTCTGTTCGACGCCTGGTACTCTTCCCGCCGGTGTGGCTTATGGTTTAT
This sequence comes from uncultured Litorilinea sp., assembly GCA_964655505.1. GTDB lineage: Bacteria > Chloroflexota > Anaerolineae > Caldilineales > Caldilineaceae > QEUY01. The sequence continues at coordinate 1,677 of CAZZNG010000296.1, forward strand.
ACGCCCTCGCGCCATACCGGCAGGGCCGCCCACGACAGAAAATGAAAGAAGTAAACTGTCTAAAGTAGAGACTCGCCCCGTCTAGCTCAACGCCTCTTGGTTGATGGCAGACTCGGCCAACTGCGTGAGCTTCTCGTCAGTGCGCTTCTCCTCCTCCAACGTCTTGTGCAGGGTCGACGCAAACTGCTGCTTGCCCATCAGCTTGGCAAAGGCAGTCACCGTGCCATAGGCCGCGATCTCGTAATGCTCCACGCGCTGGGCTGCGCCGATCAAGCCTGCGTCCAACACATCCGGGTCCATCTGCTTCTTCTGCTTGATCAGCGACTGGGCCTCTTTAATCAGCCCTTCCATCCCCTCGCATTTCACGCCCGTAGGCTTCGCCTCCAGGTTTTGAAAGATCTCCTCGATGCGCTTCACATGTTCCTGGGTCTGATCCAGGTGCATCTTAAAGGCTTGCTGCAATTGGGATGACGAAGCAGCCTCGGCCATCTTGGGCAGCGCGTCGACCAACTGCTTCTCCGCGCTGTATAGATCTTGAAGTTCATGAATGAACAGTTCGTTCAACGAATCCATCTTATTGGGCATCTCCAACTCCTTCTGCCTCATCGCTCTCGTCTGAATAGCACTTGTCTAGATAGCACTTGTTTAGGTGGCGCTTGCCCATGCAAGACTTGTCCCATCCGCGGTTAGCCGTCTGTGCAAGGTATGCGCAAGCAAACGGCCAACCGCGGTGCACGGTGGCTAGCGCCGCCCGTTTTAACTCGGCGTGGACGACCCCTGGCTGCTGGAGCCGCTGCCGGTCGTGCTGCTCTGGCTGCTGCCCACGCTGCCCGACGTGCTGCTAGAAGAAGTGCTGCTGCCGAACGTGCCGCTTGTACCGGCCTCCTGATTGGCCGTTGCAGCGATCTTGCTGGCTTCGCTTTCAGCCTTGCTCTTAGCGCCTTCCGCCTCTGAGTTGAGTTCAGACTTGGCCTTGTCCATCGTGCCCTGCAAGTCCTCGCGCACCTGGCGCGCGGTCTGCTCCAGATCGGGCCGCACTTCTTCATAGACCTGTTGGGCACGCTGCGCGGCATCCTGCGCCATCTCGTAGCCCGATTCCTTCACCTGGTCGCTGATCCGGCCCATTGTCCGGTTCTCCATGCGCGTCGTCGGCAGCAGCAGCGACAGCGCCAGCCCAGCCCCAAAGGCCAAGAGGCCAAAGGTCATCGGATTCTCTTCCAACGAGCGTTCGACTTGGCGACCGACCTGGCGACCCGTCATGCGCGCCTCATGGCCCATATAGCGGCCTGTGCGGTAGGCTTGGCGGCCCATCGAGCGGCCAGCCCGCGTGGTCTGGCGGCCCATCATGCGCCCGGCGCGCGCGGCTTGGTGACCCATCTCCTGGCCCATGTCGCGCATCTGTGAACCGGCAGCGCCCATCGCGTCGCGTGCGCGGTCGGCGACATCTTCAGCGCCCTCGCGCAGATTCTCGCCAAGTTCTTGCGCCCTGTCGCCCGCTTCGTGGGCCATATCGCCCGCACGGTCGCGCATCTGGCGGCCGCGTTCGCGCACATTCTCGCCTAGGTTGCGCCCGTTCGCGACTTGCTCGCTGCGCCCGTTGTAGGCCTGCGTGGCAGACCATTGATCGTATGCGCCCGAATCATAGGCTCGTTCGTCATAGTCATAGTCATAAGCAGGCTCATAGAAATTCGGCTCATAGCGCTCGTCGTAGCTCTCACCGTGGCTCGCCGCGTAGGGATAGACGCCAAAGTCACTCTCTTCGTAGGGGTAGCCCTCGGCGTCTACGGCCTGCACCGAGCCTCGATAGTAGCCCGTGCCATAGCGCGGATCGTAGCTGCGCCCAAAGCGTCCGCTGTCATCGTAGCGATCCGCATACTTGGCATATTGGTCACGGCGACGTCGCTGGTAGCGGTCGCCATACTCCGCTTTACCGCTCGATGTGCTGAAGCTTTCCACCAACAGCCAACCCAGCCCCAGGCCGATCAAAGCAGTCGGCACTGGATTGTGCTTCAGGGTGTGAACCAAGCTGTCGCTGAGTTCACGCTGGTTTTCACGCACATACGCGCTGATTCGGTTTGCTGTATCGGTCATCATCTCGTTCATCGACTCCTGCGCTTGCTGTTTCAACTGCTCCGGGCTTAATCGTTCGCCAATGCGGTCGATCTTCGCCCCCATCTCTGCCCGTGTCCGTTCAATATCTGCGCGGATCAGATCGGGATCATCTTCACGGTTGTAGTCAGTCACGGCTCACCTTCTCCTTTACGAATTTTGCGTCGTCCTCAATGGTCTGGATCGTCTGCTCCGGCACAAAGTTCGTGCGTTTGAGCGAGGCCTGGCCGCTTGCGATCAGGATGCCCCCGATAACCAAGACAACTGCGCCGACGATCAACGCGGCCAGCCCATCGTTATCCAGGAGTTCCCCCAGGGCAATCGTCGCCGCGGCCAGCAGCAACAGCACCCCCGCATAGGCCACCGCGCCGCCTGCGGCAATCGTGGCCGCGCTGCCTGTGGCGCGCTTGACCGACTGCATAGTCTCGGCACGGGCCAGTTGAATCTCCTGGCGGGCCAAGCGGCTGAAGTCACTGGACAGCTCCGCAAACAACTGGCCCAAAGAAGGCTCCGGCGACACCGATCTGACTGAATCCCCGTCTACGGAACTGCGCGCTGCCGTGCGCTCCGCAGCGGTCGAGCCAACAGGGGCCGATGGCGGGGTATCGACCACCTGCGGTCTCTGATTATTCACTGAATTTCTCTCTGTTGTTGTGTCCATCCGTACGCCTCCTAACGCTTACTCGAGCCTTTCTCGCCCGACTGCTTGCCCTTGTCCTGCTGGCTGCTTCCTTGCTGCGAACCGCTCCGCTGCGATTGATCCTTGCCTGACATGCTCGAGGAAGTGCTGGAAGACGCACCCGATGATGTTGTCCCGGATGAAGTTCCGGATGTTGTGGATGTCGTGTCCGGGCTTTCCTTCTCCTCAAAATTCGACCAATCTTCCTGCTCCGTGGTCGAACCTAATGACTGGATACCCCGCTCGCGGCCTGCTTGCCCCGGCAACTGGCCCGACTGGCCGCTTGTGCTCGCTCCGGTCTGGCTGCTCTGCGAAGTGGCCGCGCCCGGATGCGAAAGGCCCTCGCGGTTCACGTCCGTCTCGCGCGCGCCCAAATACCCAGGGCCACCGCTCGAACTGCTGCTGGCACTGCTGGTCGAACTGCTGCTGCTCTGGCTGCTCTGCCCGCTGCTCATGCTGCCGCTCGACGTGCCGCCATAGCGCTCGTCATATTCCGAGAACTCCGACGCACGCACGCCGGACGGGGCCGGGCGGCCATAGCTCTCATACTGCGAACTGCCATATTGGGAGCCGCTATACTGTGAATCACCGTATTGCGAACCACCGTACTGCGAGCCATACTGCGAACGATATTGCGAACCGTATTGTGGCCCATAATAGTCATCGTACTGCTCGCTGTAGCGCGGGCTTGGCTGCGAACTCTTCAAAAAGCGGCCTAGCAGGAAACCGGCAGCCAACGCGCCGCCCACGAAGATCTCAGGCTGGCGTTGAGCAAAGCGCCGCACCTCATGGATCAGGTCGCTTGCATCATGCTCCGCCATGTAGCCTGCAAACCGTTCCACCTGGCTTGCCGCGGCTTCGGTGTAGCTGGCGAACATCGCCTCGTCCTGCTCATGCAGATCCTGGCTGACCGTGCGCAGGCTGCTGGCAACCCGGTTGAGCCGCCCCGCGACCTGTTCCGTGCGCTGGTTGATCTGGGTGTTGGCCTGCTGGCGAGCCTGGTCCGCCATTTCCGAAGCCTTGCCCTTGACATCCTGCACAGCCGACTGCGCCTTGTCCTTGACCTCGTCGCGAATATCGCTGCGCATGCCACTCCCTTGCTGGTTCTGCTGCGTTGATTGTGTGTATGTCTTGTCGTTCATGGATATACTCCTTGTTGTCTCGCATTTGAAACGATCCGGCTCACCTACTGTCCGGCTGATTCATGTCTCACCAAATCCATCTGGGCAACAACCACCCGTGTAGCACTACCGAAGACGCGGCAACTGCCGCTGACGTCTTCCCACCGAGCTATACGGGCTGATGTGAACTGCTTTCAAAGAAACCGGCGTAAAAAGACGCTGGCGTAGATGGAGGCCCAGAAAGAAGACGGCCAAGTCGATGATCTGCGGGACCCGGCGCAACTCCATGAGCAAAGAACTCCAGAACATTGTCCCTATACCTCCGTTCAATCATCCGCTCCATCGCCAGACACTGAAGATTCAGCCCCGACCCTCCAAGCGGATGCCGGTATCCATCCATTGAAACGGGATGGCTCTGTATCTGCGCCTAGCGTATCTTTTCTACCTCCTTATTCCCATCCGTATTGATACAAACCTTGTGCATAGCACTAGATACACTTGCTTGCTGCCGCCGATGATGCCTGCACAGCACCGGTTACAGCCGTCTTTTCCAGCGCCCCGCGCCGGGCCGCTCCACCCCGCTTGGCGTGTTGACAAGTCCACAAAACGCCCGCAAGCGCTTCGCTCCCGGAGAGCCAGCAGATAATGCAGATAGCAGTAGCGGTAGCAGTAATGGGGATAGCTGGGATAGCCCCAGCATAGACAAGTGCGCCTTCGGCCTCAATCTGTTATGATACAAAGCCGAGACACAGGAAAAGGTAGGGGTACAGAGACGTTGCGCCGCGACCACGCCCCCGTGGGCGGCTCAAGAGGAGAGAATGAATCAGAGGCAAGCGGATGTGATCGTCGTTGGCGCGGGGCCTGCAGGGTTGGCGCTGGCCGCGGAATTGGCAAGCCTCGGCGTCAATGTGACCGGCCTCGCGCCCCATCCGCCCGATCACCCCCTGCCCAACACATACGGCATCTGGGTGGATGAACTCCTCCCCCTGGGCCTGGATCACCTGCTCGCCCACCGCTGGCCCCGCTGCGTAACCTACTTTCACGCCGCGGATGGCCGGGCTCGCAGCCTGCCGCTCGACCGCGCCTATGGCCTTTTCGACAACGCCAGGCTGCAAACCCATCTGCTCACCAAAGCCAGCGCGGGGCCGGGCAGCGTTCAGTGGGTGCAGGGCTATGCCGCCCGCACAGCCGCGAGCGCAACCGGCATTACCCTCACCCTGCGCAGCGGCAACAGCCTACACGCGCGCGCCGTCGTCGACGCCACAGGTCACCACTCCACGCTGATCCAGCGGCACGCCATGTCCCCCATGCTGCGCGGCACAGCCCGCCCGATCAGCGCCAACCGCGTCCTCGACAGAATCGCCTATCAAACCGCCTATGGCGTCGTTGGCCGCTTCTCCGCGCCGCCTGTGCGCGCCGATCAGCCTGTGCTCATGGACTACCGCGCCGATCACCTCACCCGCGACGAGCGCCAC
>CAZZNG010000297.1:0-7054 GCA_964655505.1 uncultured Litorilinea sp.
GCCGGATCTGCGCCGGGATACGCACCGTCACAGTCCCCATCGCCGTCACCGGCTTGCCCACGGTTACCGGTCTTTCCCCGCGCATCAGCCCACCACCCGCGCCGCGCTCACCGACAGAACCGGCGGCAAATAGTCGGTCAACGTCTGCCACGTATCGCCCTCGTCCCGGCTGTAGAAAATCTGGCCGCCCGTCGTGCCCACATAGACACCGGCCTCGTCGCACGGATCCGTTGCCATGCCCTCGCGCAGCACAGTCAGCCAGGCCTGCTCCGGCAGCCCCCGGCGCAGCGGCTCCCAGTCATCGCCCGCGCTGCGGCTGCGCCAGACCACCATCGCGCCATCCGACGTAAAACGCTGCGCGTCGCTGACCAGAGGCGCAAGATAGACCGTCTTGGGGTCATGCGGGTGCGCGGCCATCGGGAAGCCGAAGCGTGACGGCAGCCCCTCCGAAATGTCGATCCAGGTGTCTCCACGGTCATGCGAACGGTAGACGCCGCAGTGATTCTGCTGATAGAGCGTGTCGGGCTGTGCCGGGTGCAAGACCATCTTATGCACGCACTGGCCCGTTTCCGGGTAAGGGTCGGGGGAGAAGTCAGCGCGCACATTGCGGTTGATCGGCCGCCAGCTTGCGCCGTCGTCGTCGCTGCGATAGGCCCCGCCCGCGGAGACCGCGGCATAGATGCGGTTGGCATCCGTCGGGTCGGGCACAATCGTATGCAGGATCAAGCCGCCGCCGCCCGCCATCCAGCCGTCGCCCTCGCTCCGATTGTTGAGGCTCTCCACAGCCTCCCAGGTGACGCCGCCATCGCGCGAGCGGAACAGCCCCGCGACGCTCGTCCCTGCCCACAACTCATTGGGCCGGTCGGCATGTCCCGGCTGGATCTGCCACACCTCGCGCACCCGGCGCGTATCCTCCGCGGCAAAATCTAGCCCGCGGCTGATCTGCTCCCACGTCTGGCCGCCATCGCGCGAGCGCTGGACCAACCCGCCAAAGACCGCGCTGTTGGTCGCGGCAAGGATGGCATCCTGGCGTGCATCGTACTGGACCGCGTGCACGTTCCACCCCAAATGCGCGTGGGCACGGTGCCACTCGCGCCGCGCCGGATCGCTCCAAAACAGAAAAGCGCCCTTCTTGGTCCCGGCCATGACCAACACGTCGCCAGGTTGGGGATGCTCAGACCGTGTGCCCATTGGTTCCTCCTCTGCAGGTGTTTTCGCTGTCATGCTGTTGCTAAAAATTCTTGCGCGCTAAATTCCTGCGCGCGGGGATAGGATGCAGCAGGGCGCAGCGACACAATAAGGCGATGCAGCAATAAGGCGATGAACCATCGCGGTATGCGCTGTGATAACCTGGATGGAATGGCATGGTGTGTGCGCTGAACCCGCCCCAGCATAGCACACCTGTTCTACCAATGCAATCCCCAATTTTTGACCCCTCCCCCAGCGCGGGCCAATTTGCCCAAATTCATCAAAACTAGCCACTTTCGCGCGTCACCTTTTGTCGCGTTCGTCGTCATGATCGTCAGATTGGTGTTTTCTCCACTGCCATCGCTGCTGCCACCGTTCTTTTTGCCTATCCCAATCACCGCACATTGTTCCAGTCTTTTTGCTTCTTCTGGGCTGGCTGTTCATTCACCACAACTTAACGTCCGCAGTATCGTTCCAGATGCAGTATCGTTCCAGATTAAGGGAGGAACTATTCCATGCTCTATCTGAAGATGCATCGATCGCTTGGTGCTCGGCTCGGTCGGATCGGGTTCATCGCATTTCTGGTCTTGGCCTGCTTCGCCATCACCGTGCCGGGCGTCGCGCTGGCCCAAGACGGCGGTCGCTATGGGCGGGACGACGGCAAGCATTCCCGCGGCTACGACGGTGGATACCATGACGGTGGATACTCCGACTACGATCATCAATGCGTCCACACCCACTTTATCAAGGCTGGCGAGAACCTGTCCCGCATCGCCGACCGCTATCACGTCCCCGTCGACTTGCTGGCCCATGCCAATGGCATAAAAGATGCCGACCTCATCGTTGAAGGCCAAAAGCTTTGCATCCCGCACTACAGCGGTCATGACGGCTACGGTAAAGACAGCTACGGTAAAGACAGCTACGGTAAAGATGGCTACGGCAAAGATAGCTATGGCTACGGTTATGACGGCTATGGCAAGGACGGCTACGGCGACCACAAGAGTGGCTCGGTGCGCTGGAGCGATGACCATGATCGCTACGGCAAGGATGGTTACGGCAAAGATGGCTATGGCTATGACGGCTACGGCAAGGATGGCTATGGCAAAGACAGCTATGGTTATGGCTATGACTATGACTACGGCTATGACGATCACTACGGCAAGCAGGACGGTCATCGCATGAGCGATGCCGACTATGCGCGCAAGTATGGCTCGGTCCGCTGGAGTGACGGTCACCACGATCATGATCACAAGTATGATTATGATTATGGCTACAAGGGCTATGACGATTACAAGTACAAAGACGGGTACGACCACGGCTGGGACTAAATGCAGCGTGTGAAAGCCAGCCCCCCATGCGTGCACCCACCAATCTCAAATCGCCACGGGCCGGGGCCGCCCATCATCCCAGCACGCCCCGGCCATGACGATAGCAGTCTGTTCGATAAGCCAGACCAGAAAGCAAGTGCAGCGGTCGGTATCAGGCGTTCTGATGCCGACCGCTGCGCGTCTAGCCACGGCAATAGCCGCTGCAAGCCTGTTTCCCCGCGCCTATTCTGCCTGCCCGGGGGCAAATTCATAGCCCACGCCAACAACCTGCCCGCGCCAGTAGGGCAGTTCCCCCTCCGGCAGCAGCCACAGCACCTCGCCCTCCGTGGGCACAACCATGCCTGCATACGGCTGATAGGCACGCCAACGCCCTTCCCACGGCGTATTCACCACCGTATTGCCCACCGTTCGCCCGCGCGCCTCGGCCCGCACCCAGTCGATCAGCCCCTGCTCGTCAAAGTGAAAGAGCAAGGTCGCGCGCGTCGCGCCGTCGACCAGCGTCGCCCTGGCCGACGTATCGTCCACCGCTTCCCAGCGCACCCCCTGGCTGGGCAGCAGCGCGGTCGGATACCACGCGCATTCCGCCAAATAGCGCAGAAACTCCCCATGCGCCACTTCGGGCGTGGCGGCCATCTCCATCACCGGAACCAAGCCAAAGAGCGCCGCGCGCAACGTCCCCTCCCCGCGCACATACGCGTCGTGCACGCGCACTTCCACCCGGGGCATAACGGGAATCATCGGCATACGCGCATCCCACACAAAGCCAGGTCGCATCCCCCCGGCCTGCGTCACCACCCGCTGCGACGAAGTGAACGGAACCCACTGTTCCCGGTCTGTGCCCATGTTAAATGTGCCCGTATGCTCAATCGTCACGCCCACTACAAGCGGCTGGCCCGGCGTCAAAACCGTCTCAAAGTAACGCTGCACCGGCGCGGGCAGCCCGTCCAGCTCGCCAGGGTCATAGCGTTGGGCCGCCACCGGCCCATTCGGAGCTGCCAGCCCTGCCGTCAGTTCGCCGATTAGATCATCAGTCAGATTGCGCCAGCGCCGCGCGCCCACGCGCAGAGCAGACGCCACCGCGATCCCCACGATTGCCAGCCCCACCACGACCGCAACCATTGCCTTGCGCCACATAAAGCCCCCCTATCGCTTCCAGTGCATCCCTTCCCTGTGTTCAACCATACTGCACTGCGCCAGACCGCAATAGGGGCAGATGTAGGGCTGTCTATGGGTAAAGCGCCCCGACCCTCTCATGTAGGGATTTACCTTCCCGGAAGATCCGCCACCTTAGACATTCACCGGGTGATCTTCCGGGACGCTGGCAGGTCCCGCAAGGTTAGCTGTTCCGGCAGCTTGCGCCCGCCGCCCGCGGCCCGTATACTCCTCACCATCCACCCGCTTCCCCACACCCACACGCACCCCAAAGGAGCGTCCCATGTTCACCTACGCCAAACAGATTCCCATCATCGCCACGCCCGATGTGCTCGTCTGCGGCGCGGGCCTCGCCGGGATTGGCGCGGCCGTTGCCGCCGCGCGCGGCGGAGCCAAGACCCTCGTCGTCGAGCGCATGGGCTTTGCCGGGGGCTTCTTCACCGCCATCATCGGTTCGGCCTTTGACGGCTTTGTGGACGAACGCACCGGCGCGCCCGTCGTCGGCGGCATCGTCTTTGAGATGCTCGAACGCATGGGCGTCATCCAGCCCGGCCAGGGGCCGCACCTGCGCTACAACGTCAACGGCGACCTCTCCTTTGTCGAGATGCACCCCGACCGCGCCATTCCCCGCTGCGACCCAGAGCGTTTCAAGCGCGCCGCGGACGACATCCTGGCCGATGCAGGCGTCGACATTCTCTATCACACCCAAGTCGCGGACGTCGTCACGCGCGATGGCCGCGTCGAAACCGTGCTGGTGAGCAACAAAGACGGTCTCGTCGCCATCCAGCCCAAGGTCGTCATCGACTGCACCGGCGACGGCGATGTCGCGGCCTGGGCCGGTGCGCCCTTTGAAAAGGCTGACTCGCTCCAGCCCATGAGCCTGCATTTTCGCATCGCCTACCTCGAACCCAGCTTTGACCTGCGCCGCCGCTGTGCCGCGGTGCTGGCCGCGGCCCAGGCGCGCGGCGAGATCGACCGCTACGGCGGCCCGTACCCGGCCACCTTCTCCGGTCGCGACGTCTACTTCAACGCCACCCGCTACCCCGGCGATAGCACCAACCCCAACGACTGGACCGCGGCCGAGATCCAGGGGCGCAAAGACGCGTGGACCATGTTTAACTTGTGGAAAGAGGAACTGCCCGAATTTGCCGAAGCTTACTTCATGACCAGCGGCCCCACCGCGGGCGCGCGCGAGTCACGCCGCATCTTGGGCGACTACGTGCTGACGGGCGATGATGTGGTACAGGGGCGAAGACAAGAGGACGTGGTCGTGCTGGGCGCGTGGCGGCTGGATCGCCATCCCCCCACCGCGTCGGGCTATCATCACATCGCGTGGACGCCGCCCTACGACATTCCCTATCGCACGCTGCTGCCGCGCACGCTGGAGAATCTACTGGTCGCGGGGCGCTGCCATTCCGCCACCTCCGAGGCGCTGGCCTCCAGCCGGGTGACGGCTACGGCCATGGGCATGGGCCAGGCCGCGGGCATCGCCGCCAGCCTCGCCGTGCAGCACAACACCACCCCGCGCAGCGTGAAAGTCGGGGAGATCCAAGCGCGCATCCTCCAAGCAGGCGGCATCCTGGAAACGCCCAACGCTGCCGAAGCCGAGCAGATCGACGTGGGCAACCCCACCTGGTGACGCGCTCCACACCTTCCGGGACGCTGGCAGCGTCCCGGAAGATCAGTTTCCGCGCTGGAGAAACCTACTCCACCACGCCGCGTCGCTCAGGCAGCCACCATAGGTAGGGCCACTTCCAGCGATCATCCGTTGTGACCGGCACATCGCGCCCGTCGCCAACATGCTTGATCCACACCTGCGGCACGCCGGAACGCAAGGTCGTATAGGCCAGCCATTTTCCGTCCGGCGACCAAGCGGGCGCGATGCCATCCTCCACGAACAGCGTTACCTCGTCCGTCTCCGGCGCAAAGAGGTAGATGCCCATGTTTGCGTAATAGCAGGTGTCACCTTTTCTAGGTGACTGAGGCTGCTCATAGCAATCAAAGGGTCCATCCTGGATCATCCCCTCGATGGCAAGATAGCGCCCATCCGGTGACCACTTGGGCGCATAGACAACATAGGGGAAATGGGGCACAGGGATAGGGCGCAACGCGCCGGTCAGCGGGTTCACTAGCCAATATTCCCCTCTCGTTGGCCTTCCCTTGGGGCCGGGTTCCGGCCGCGGCCCGCCGCTCACCATGATCCACTCGCCATCCGGCGACCAACCGTCGTAAATTCGATGGACCAAAATATCCGGCCAAGCCTGCACCAGCGTGCCGTCCGTCGCCTTAACGGCCAGATAGGGCGGCACAATCTCATCGCCCTGTGCATTGCGGTCAACGCTAAAAGCAATCCAGCGCCCATCGGGCGAAACGCCTGCGCCCGCATAAGGCTCCCACGTCTGCGCGACCAGCAGATTCGCACCACTCTTGATGTTGAGCAACCACAGCCCAGGGTAATAGGCATCGTCAGTCCACGCCAGAAGGTGCTGCTCGTCGGGATGCCACGCCTGGGGATAGCCATGCACCGGGAAATTCACGCCGCCCGAAGGGAAATCTGGACGGTTGAAGTCGACCAGCACTTGGGTGAGCGTCCCCGTCGCCCGATCCAGCACATGGATTGGCCCGCTGCCAACAAGTGGCTCGTTCATAGCAAGGTAGCGGCCTGACGGCGATGGCAGCGGACTGATAAGCCAATGGAGTGTTTCGTTGGCCTGGGCGGGCGCCCACCGAACCGCCTCACCAATCGGCTGCCCCTGCGCGTCAATCGCTACTGTATAGTAAGTTTGATGATCCAAGCTCACCGCGTCGGTTCCGCCTACTACACCCTCCTGTTCGGCGTAATCTCGCGGGTCGATTTTGGGCACGCTGTAAAGAATCATGCCCGCCGGTGAGTCGGGCAGCGGCAGATCAAGCGGCGCGCCGGTCGTAAAGGTGAGATGAGGCGTAGCGGTCGGAATGGGTGTAAAGGTCGGCCAAGGTGTAATGGTCGGCCAAGGCGTCGACGTATCCCACATCGTGACGGTCTCGTCGTCCCCCGGCGCGACCGGAACCGCGGGCGACACCGGACCCACGGGGCCGGTTGGCCCGCGTGGTGACACCGGCTCCACCGGTGAGATGGGACCGACCGGGCCGACCGGCGAGACCGGAGCACAGGGCCAAGCCGGGCCGACCGGAGAGACGGGCGCGACCGGGGAGATCGGACCGACCGGACCCCAGGGCGACCCAGGCCCCAAGGGCGCCACCGGGGAGACCGGGGCGCCCGGTGAAGTTGGGCCGACCGGACCTCGCGGCGTGACCGGCGAGATCGGGCCGACCGGACCTCGGGGCGAAACCGGCGACATCGGGCCGACGGGAGCCAGAGGTGCAACCGGCCCGACCGGGCCGAA
>CAZZNG010000298.1:0-6985 GCA_964655505.1 uncultured Litorilinea sp.
ATCTCGCGAGCAGATGGGCATTGAGCAACATGCCATCTCGCGAGCAGATGGGCATAAAGCTCGCAGCTTCCGGGAAGATCACCCAACTCATTTCGTAACATGCATGTAGGGGCCGGTCGCAACATGTGACCGGCCTTTCTATTTGGCAAGACAAAAACGACAGCCGCAAGGCGAAGCAGGGGGGCGTATGGGCTTTGACGTGGAGGCGAGAGCATCCGATTCGCCGCTTGTGGATGCGGTGATGTACGGCTGCACAGTGGGCAGCGGCTCGACGATCCGCCCCGCTGAAACCCACTGGCATCTGGTCCTTGCCAGGTATGAGGGCAGTGTGCGGCTGTTGGTCGTGGGACCGTGGACCCAATCCGGCCGCTTGGCGTATGCCGAAGGCGCTGAACTTCTTTGGATCCGGTTTCAACTCGGCGCTTTTTTCAGCCACTTGCCCACGCGTGATTTCGTCAATTCGGAGACGCCGCTGCCTGCTGCGTCGGGCGGTTCGTTCTGGCTGAAGGGTGCAGCGTGGCAGTTTCCGACCTATGAAAATGCCGATACGTTTGTCGCGCGGCTTGTGCGTGAGGAAATTCTGGTTACCGACCCCATCGTCAATGCCGCGTTACAAGATCAAGTGCCGGAGGTTTCCCCGCGCACTGTGCGCCATCGCTTCTTGCGCGCAACCGGGCAGACACAGAGCCACATCCGCCAGTTTGAACGTGCCCAGCAAGCCGCCGCGCTCTTGCGCCAGGGCACATCCATCCTCGATACAGTCTACGAAGCCGGTTATTACGATCAGCCGCATATGACCCGCGCGCTGAAGCGCTTTATCGGCTACACGCCCCTCCAGATCATCGCCATGCGCGCAGCCGAGTAGCTTGCCGTTTTGTACAAGACAACCTCCCTCGCCCGGGCTATCATGCAGACAGATCAAGCGCTCGTTTGATAGTTGTTGGATAGCCCAGAATTGGATAGCCCAGAGAAGGAGACGACAGCATGAGTGGTACAACCAAGAAGCACGATCTGGTCATCCGCCGCGTGCTCAATGCGCCGGTTGAACGAGTGTGGCGGGCCTGGAGCGAGCCGAACCTGATGAAGCAGTGGTGGGGGCCGGAAGGCTTCACCGCGCCGCGGGCTGAATTGGATTTCCGCGAGGGGGGCACATCGCTCGTCAGCATGAGCGCACCGGAATTCGGCGAACAGTTCAGCACCTTCGCCTATCAAAAGATCGTGCCGCTGGAGCGCATCGAGTATATCCATAACCTGGCCGACAAAGAAGGCAACCCGGTTGACCCGGTCGCCCTGGGCATGCCGCCGGACTTCCCGCAGAACCAGCGCCATGTTGTGACCTTCAAGCCGTTGAGGGAGGGTAAGACAGAACTGACTATCACCGAATATGGCTGGACAGTGGGGCAGATGATGGAAATGTCGGAGATGGGCATGAATCAGTGCTTGGATAAGATGGAGCGGGCGCTGTCTGATGACGCAGGGTCTGATGATTCGGCCTGAGTAGCGTAACATGTGTGATTAATTGGATTTTGCTTGTCTTGCTGTCTGGACAGCCCTCCCTTGCTCTGTTTTTCGGGGCAAAGGAGGGCTGTTGCATAGGGAGGTGTCACGCTGGGCCTTATCCACTGCATAACGCATGAGCACTGGCGGTTAGCCTGAAGAAGTGGGACAAACATCCGCGGTCAACAGCCCGCCGCGCGGCCAAAGTCGCCGAGCTTTGCACGGTTTGTGGTGACATGGTATGCTTGCGTCGGACAACTGTGCCGCAAGCGTATTCAAAACACACAATTTCTATTTTCCCGTCTAATTGAAAATCTTCCTGCCGCTGATTATGCGGCGGCGCTGATCTTCATCTCTGAACTCAAGATCCCCACTCTTCAGGAGAAGTAGCATGCGACAGATCGCCAAGTGGACTATCCTTTGCGTCCTGTGCGCGGCATTCGGTTTTGGGGCCACTGTCTGGGTCGCCAACAGCGAACGAGTCGCGCAAACGCTGGTAGCCATGCTGCCGGCCCCGGCTGATACAGCTTCTGCCGGTGTGACGGAACCATCCCAGCCACCCCTTGCGGTCAATGAATCCGCTGAACCCGCCGCAGAAATCACCACAGAAATCACCACAGAAATCACCTCGGAGATCGTCGCCAATGCCGCAGCCGACGGGGGCGAGACAACTCCCCTGGCTGCTGACTTGGCGATGGCCGATGCGCCCATGACGCTGGGGGCTACGACGTTGGGCACGCTTGCTTCGGGCCATATGCAAGTGGCATCTCCACAGGCCCAGGTCGTCCCAGGTGCGTTGAGCGCGGTCGGGACGGTTTCGGTGGTGCGTGATCGCCAGGTTGTCTTGAACGCAAGCGGCCGCGTAGACGAGATCCACGTTGAAGTTGGCGATACCGTGCAAGCAGGCGATGTGTTGATCGAACTGGATACCACCTACTTAGCGTGGGCCGTCGAGCAGGCCGAGATCGCCTTTGAAACCGCGCGTATCAACTTTGAAGAGGCCGGTGACGAGATCAAAGACAGTGATATTGCCGTTGCCCAGGCCAACCTCTTGCTCGCGCAGGAGCAGTTGGCCGAAGTCTCTGCCGGGCCAACCGCCGCGCAGATGGCGGCGGCCGAGAGCGCGGCCGCGGCTGCTTGGGCTGCCTACGAGGAGTTGCAGCGGCAGCCTACCCCTGCCCAATTGACGATTGCCCAGGCCCAATTGAAGAAGGCCGAGATTGCGCTTCAGGCTGCCCAGCGCGAATTCGACAAGATCGCCTGGCTGCCCGAATCGGCTGCATCGGCCGCGGCCAGCGATTTGCAGATTGCAACGATTGACTACGAGGCGGCCCAGGCTGCGTTCGAAGAGGCCGGGCTGCCCGCGACCGAGGCGCAATTGCAGTCGGCGCTGGCTAGCGCGCAGAGCGCCCAGGCCACGCTGGACGACTTGCGTAAGCGCCCCACCCCCGCACAATTGGCCGAAGCCGAAGCAGCCGTCGCCAGTGCTGAAGCAACCCTGAACGATCTGCTTGAAGAGCAAGAGACCGGCCCAATACGCATTGCGGAATTGAACATGCGCAATGCCATGATCACGCTCGAACAGGCCCGTTTGGCGCTGGAGAATGCCCAGGTAGAAGCGCCCATTGACGGCACGGTCCTGGCCGTGAATGTGACCTTGGGCCAGCAAGCCAGCAACGGGGATGTGGTGGCTGTGCTTGCCAACACCGCGGATATACAGCTTACGGTCAACGTCGAGCAGCGTGACATCTCGCGCATCACTGTGGGCCAGCCGGTGGAGATCGCCATCTATGCGCTGGCGAGCGACACTTTCTATGGCGTCGTCGAGCAGATCGCACCCACAGCCGATGCCACGTCGAGCTTTGTAACCTTCCCCGTCATCATTCGCTTCACCGATGGGCCGCTGGAGAAGGTTTTGCCGGGCATGACCGCTTCGGCGATCTTCCTGAACGAAGAGGGGGAACCGCTGTCGCCTTCCTCCAGCCAGCCACAGTCTGACCTACCGGCAGCGCCGGATGCGGACGTATCACCCGCCGCGACACCGGCAGCCACCGCGACACCGGTTGCAACCGAAGATGCCTCTGAAGAAGCCCCTGCAGCCGACGACCCCACAAGCAGCGAGGCAGCAGATGAAGAAGCGGCAGATGAAGAAGCGGCAGATGAGGCCGATGTAGAGCCGACCGCCGAAGCGACCGAGGAGGACGCATCTGATGAGGATGCGTCTGACGAAGACGCGTCTGACGACGAAGCAGCCACTGCCACGGCGACCCCGCTGCCGGAACCTGAACCGACCGACACAGCTAGCAATTAATCTGATGAATCGCGATCGAATACGACAAGGCAGCGTAGAGGATTCCCTCCCAGTTTCCTCTACGCCGCCGAGGCGCATGCGGCCGCTTGGCCGAATTCTTATTTTGGGCTTGATCGCCCTGGTCGCCGGAACCGGCGCAGCCGCCATTTGGCTGCAACAGTCCGGCCGGGGCGCGTTGGAGATGCTGCCTGAAGTAGCCCACGTTGCCACGGCAACACCGGCTATTAGCGACACCGGCATGGTCACCGATACGGGCATGGCTACCAATACCATGACAGATGGCGCGTCCACTGATCTAGCCGCGCAAGCCGTGCCCGGCTTGGTTGACGCCGACGCTTCACAGGCGATGGCCGTGGGCGTCGCCAACGCAGAAGGACAGCCCTTTGCTGAATTATTGCAGAGGGGCCGGGCCAACCTCGCCGAGGTGAATCTCTTTACGCCAACCCCGACCGCCACCCGCACCCCGCTGCCGCCGGTTCAATCGGTGGATGGCGTGGTCAGCCGTGGCGGCGGCGACCTGTGGGATGCGGATGATGGCAGCTTGGTCGCTCGCGTCGAACAGGGCGCGCTGATCCGCGTGCTGGCGCGTTCCACAGATGGCAATTGGTTCTTGGCCGAGACAGAGAGCGGTCAAACCGGCTGGATTGCCGCGGGCGCGGTGATCATCTTTGACGAGACGCGCTTGCGCAGCGAAGAAGTGGTCATCATGCCGATCACGCCGACGCCCACACCGTTTGGCAGCGGCTTGGCGACCGGCGGAACCGCCCCAGCCAGTGATGGCGCGACGCCTGTAGCAGGCAGCGCGACCGCCGCGGCCCCGCTGATCGTCAGTTCTGATGCAACAGCGCAGCCGGTGGAGGATGGCAAGGGCGGGCTGGATGGCCCCACCGCGCGAGTCAATTTGGATGATACACGGCTCAATTTGCGTGCTGGGCCGGGGGCGAGCTACGCCATCATTGCCAAAGCAGAACCCGGCGCTGAGTTTGCGCTGCTCGGCCGCGACGCCGCGGGCCAGTGGCTGCAAGTGGCGCTGCCAGGCGGCTTTGGCTGGGGGGCGGCTCAATATCTGGATGCAAGCGTGCCGGTACGCAGCCTGCCAGTGGTGACGGAGGTAAGCGATGCCCCGGCCTTTTCGGGCCAAGCTACACCCATTCCGCGCGGCGCACCAGAGCGGGACAAGCCGCATGACAAGCCACGCGAGAAGCCACACCCTGCCCGACCCGGTGTCATGGGCTTGTCAGGCAAACTGGTGATCCAAACCACGTATGGCGGCGACATCTACCTCTACGATTTCGCCACCGGCGACCTGCGTCTGTTGACAGGCGGCTTTGACCCTGCCTTCAGCCCGGACGGATCGACGGTTGCCTTTACACGCGGCGGCGGTGAGCATGGCCTCTACCTGATCGACGTGGACGGCAGCAATGAACGGCGCATCTTCAGCGGTCGCGAATTGCTGTTCTCGCCCAAGTTCAGCCCGGACGGGCAGTACATCGTCTTTGAGCGCGGGGACAACAAGGACATCTGCCTTGAAGACGCGCGCGAATGTATCAATCTTGCGCCCGACAAGGTCGAGGAACTTGGCCCCGACGAGACGCGCGTCGAGAGCGTCGAGGAACTGGCGCGCGTGGACATCAACGGCCAGAACTATCAGGACATTCCCGCGCTGCTGGTCGCGCGTGCGCCCGATTGGAACGAAGCGGGCATTGTCTACCAATCGCCCGCGGGCATCCAACTCACCAAAGACGAACCCAGTTTCCGCTCGCAAGAGATCTTCTTCGACATTCAGAAACAGTACGAGCTAGACCCCGATTGGCAGCCGGGCGGCGGCAAGATCGTCTTCCAGCGCCGCGAGGCCAGCCACTGGGAGATCTTCAGCGTCAATCCCGATGGATCGGGCCTGGTGGGGCTAACGCGGCCTGCAACGACCTTTGTCAACCAGCAGCCGAGCAATGTCTCGCCCGCGTGGAGTCCAGACGGGCAGCACATCGTCTTTTTGAGCAATCGCACCGCGGAGAACGAGGCCGGTCGGTGGCGCGTCTGGGTCATGGACGCAGACGGCAGCAACCAGCGCCCGCTGCCCATCGATTTGGATATTACCTACACGTACGTCGCCGAACAGATGGTAGATTGGGGGCGCTAACGCCATGACGGCAGCAGGTCATTCGCCCGTACGCACGGTGTTGATCGGGGGTGGGCGCATGGCCCGCGCCCATGTACGTGCCATGTTGGCCCAGCATGACACCACGGCAATCACGGTGGTGTCGGAGCCATCCGCCGCGGCCTACGCGGAACTGTGCACGATCTTTGCCGAAGCCGGTCTAGAGCCGCCACCGAACGAGGTGGATCTAGACCGGCTTCTCACGCGTCATGGGCCGGAACTGGACGCGGCCTTTATCATCACGCCCCACGCCTATCACTACGCCCAGGCCACCGCGTGTCTAGAGGCCGGGCTGGATGTGCTGCTCGAAAAGCCGATGGTGGTCAATGCCGCCGAAGCCGAGAGGCTGATCGCCACGCGTGATCGCACAGGGCGGCTGTTGGTCGTCGCCTTCCCCGGCAGCCTCTCGCCCAATATCCGCACCGCGGTCAAGATGCTGCGCAGCGGTGAACTGGGTGAACTGTTGTCGATCAACGCGATGACCTGGGAGCATTGGCGCACGCCCAACCTGGGAACCTGGCGGCTGCAGCCGGAAATTTCCGGCGGCGGCTTCTTCTTTGATACCGGCGCGCACATGCTCAATACGATTGCCGACCTGGCCGGCGAGGAGTTTAGCGAAGTGGCCGCGTGGTTCGACAACCGCGGCACGCCGGTTGAGATCATCGGCGTCGCCATGGCACGGCTGGCGTCGGGCAAATTCGTAACGTTTCACGCCAACGGCGAAGCAGGCACGCGCGCCCGCTCGTCGGTGCAGGTCTGCTGTGTGGACGGCAACCTGCATACCGGTATCTGGGGCGAACGGCTGCGCGTGCAGCGGTGGGGCAGCGACGAAACCACCGAAGTCGGCGTGCCGCCCAGCCTGGGCGTCTGGCAGCAGTTTATCCATGTGCGCCAGGGCCTGCTGCCCAATCCGTGCCCGCCGGAAGTAGGGCTGCGTATGGCGCGGCTGTGGGATGCTATGCGCGCATCGGCTAGCCAGAACGGGCAAGTGGTACGCATCCAGGCAGCAGTAAAATAAC
>CAZZNG010000299.1:0-6947 GCA_964655505.1 uncultured Litorilinea sp.
CATCAGACGTTGATCCATCAGACGTTGATCCATCACACTGTTGATTTAATTGACGTAAACTTATCTGGCGAATAGTTTATCGCTCAACGCATAGAATAGAAATGAAATCGGGGAGAAGCAATGAGCAACTACGATTATGATGTCGTGGTGGTTGGCAGCGGGCCGGGTGGCTATGTGGCCGCGATTCGCGCTGCCCAATTGGGCCTCAAGGTGGGGCTTATCGAGCGTGAGAGCTTGGGCGGCGTCTGTCTGAATTGGGGCTGTATTCCCACCAAAGCCTTGATCCACAATGCCGAAGTCTTGGAAACGCTGCACGACGCCAAGACCTTTGGCTTTACCTTTGACAATCTGACAGTGGATTGGTCGGCCGCAGTCAAGCGCAGCCGCGATGTGGCCGGGCGTCAGTCCAAGGGCATCAACTTCCTCATGCGCAAGAACAAGATCGACGTGATCGAGGGGCATGGGGTCTTTGTCGACGACCACACCGTGCGCGTGACGCCGACGGAATATACGCCGGAGGCCCAAGAGCGCACCGTGAGCGCGGCCAACTTTATCATTGCTGTGGGCGCACGGGCGCGCGGCCTGCCGGGGATCGAGATCGACGGCGACCGCATCATCCAATACCGCGACGCGCTGGTGCTGAAGGAGATCCCCGAAAAGATCGTCGTCGTCGGTTCGGGCGCGATCGGCATGGAGTTCAGCTACGTCTATCGCACCTATGGCGCGGATGTGACCATTGTCGAGATGCTCGACCAAGTGCTGCCGCTGGAAGACCCGGAGTCGGCCAACGAAGTACGCAAGGCGTTCGAAAAGAGCGGCATCAAGATCATGACCGGCACGCGCACCGAAGGCGCGGAAAAGACCGAGAACGGCGTCAAGGTGACGGTTAAGCACCTGAAAGACGACAAGACCGAGACGCTCGAAGCCGATAAGGTGTTGATGGCGGTGGGCATCCAGCCCAACACTGATAAGTGTGACATCGACAAGACAGGCGTACAGCTTGACCAGCGCGGCATGATCGAGATCGACGCGGTCATGCGCACCAATGTGCCCCATATCTACGCCATTGGCGACTGCACAGGCAAGCTGGCGTTGGCCCATGTCGCCAGCGCGCAGGGCATTGTGGCCGCGGAAACCATCGCCGGGGTCGAGACCGTGCCGATTCCCGCGGAGCGCTACATCATGCTGCCGCGCGCGACCTTCTGCAACCCGCAGGTTGCCAGCCTGGGCTATACCGAGGCGCAGGCCAAGGAGAAGGGCTACGAGATCAAGGTCGGCAAGTTCCCGGTGATGCCCAACGGCAAGGCGCAGGCGATGGGCTATCGCATTGGCTTCGTCAAGATCATCGCGGATGCCAAGTACGGCGAAATCCTGGGCGCGCACCTTGTGGGGCCGCACGTCACCGAACTGCTGCCGGAGTTGAGCTTGGCGCAGTTTATGGAGATCACGCCCGCGGAGATCGCGCGCACCGTCCACAGCCATCCGACCCTGAGTGAGATGATCATGGAGGCGGCTGAGGCCGTCGAAGGTCAGTCGATCCACCTGTAAGCGCCTGTAATGTATACGGTACGATTACGAGACGATGGAGCAAGCCAACGACCAGCCTATCTGGACACAAGCGCGTAGCACACTGGCGATCCCGGTGCGCTTTGCCGAAACGGACCTGATGGGCGTGGTGCATCACAGCGCGTATGTCGTCTGGTTCGAGGCCGGGCGGGTAGCGTGGATGGAAGCCGCGGGAATGCCCTATCCGGAGATCGCAGCCCTGGGCCATCACTTCGCCGTGACCGGCATCCAAGCCGAGTATCGCGCAGCCGCACGCTTCGGCGATGTGGTCGAGGTGGTGACCTGGCTGGCGCAGCTACGCAGCCGCCAAGTCGCCTTTGAATACGAAGTGCGGCGGCGTTCTGCGGATGGGGCGACGACGGAACTCTTGGCAAGCGGGCGCAGCGAGCACATCTGTGTCGATCTGGATGGGCGCATGGCGAAAATCCCGCCCTCGGTAGTCGAGCGGCTGCGCGACGGCGCGGCGCAGTTGGCGGCGCAGGCTGCCTGAACGAATTTCCTGGAAGTGAACCCGAAGTCTAGGGCGTTGTTTGGTCGAGGACGCTGCGCGGAACGCCCAGCGCGTAGCTGGCACTGTATAGTGTAAGGATCGAGAGCGAGTACCATGATCCACGTTGAACACCACGGCCCGGTGATCGCCATTCGCATGGCGCGCAGATTCTTAGGACGCCCTTTGGCCTGGACAACGGCCTATTGGGTGGATGGTTTGCTGGTCGACACAGGGCCATACTGTGCCGCTGGAGAGCTGATCCAGGTGCTGGCGCAGTTACATGTGGATCAGGTGGTGATTACCCACAGCCATGAGGACAACATCGGCGGGCTGGCCGCGGTGCATCGCCGTTTTCCCCACGCGCCGATCTATGCCTCGTCGTATGCAATTCCGACGATCCAAGACCCAACGCGGCTGCATCTGCAATTCTATCGCCGCCTTGTGTGGGGCGTGCCGCGCGGCGTATCGGGCGTTCGACCGGTCGAAGGGCTGGAAGATATGCTGCGCACGCCTGATTATGCCTTCCGCGTGGTGGAAACGCCAGGGCACACGCGCGATCACGTCAGCCTCTATGAGCCAACCCAGCGTTGGCTCTTTTCGGGCGACGCGTTCATCGGCGGCCATGAGCAGGATTGGGCGCGTGAATCTGATCTGTTCGGCGTGATCGGCAGCCTGCACACGCTGGATAGTCTGCGCCCGGAACGGCTCTTTCCCAGCAGCGGCGAGGTGCGCCGCAACCCGCGCCCCGAACTTTCGGAAAAGATCAACCATCTCATGCGCCTGAGCAAAGAGGTGGCGCGGCTCGAAGCCGCGGGGATGGACGTAGAAGAGATCGTCGAGTGTCTTTTCAAAGGTGAGTCGCGGCTGCGGTTGTGGACGGGCGGCCATTTTTCCGCCGCCAATCTGGTCGACGCCTGCCGCAGCTATAATACGCTTACGGCAACAGGGACGGGCGACGCCGGTCAGGTGCGCCGCAACCCCTTTACGGCCAATCGCCCTCTGCCTTCCGATTCAGCCGGCTCTTCGGCAAATGAGTCGGCTGATCGCGGCGACATGGTGCGTTAAGTGCACAAACTCCCCCAACACAACGACATCACCATGCGAGGAGGTAGAGTATGCGCATCCTGATTACCGGCGGAGCCGGGTTTATCGGTTCGCATCTAGCCAATGAACTGCGTCGCCGAGGCCATTATGTTTGGGTCATCGACGATATGAGCAACGGCGACCCAGGACAACTGCACCCCGACATCCATGTCACGCGCGGCAGCGTGAGCGATGTGCCGCGCCTGTGGTCGGTGCTGCGCGGCGTGGAGGTGGTCTATCACCTGGCCGCGCGGGTGAGCGTGCCCGCGTCGGTCTTCTATCCGCGCGAGTACAACGACGTCAACGTGGGCGGCACGGTGGCCTTGTTAGAGGCGTGCCGCGACGTGGGGTGCATCAAGCGTGTGGTGTTGGCAAGCAGCGCCACCGTCTATGGCGACCACGACAAACAGCCTGTGACCGAGGAGATGGCAACCTATCCGGCTGTGCCCTATGCCGTCTCCAAAGTGGCGGCGGAGCAGTACCTCTTTACCATGGGGCGGCTTGCTAATTTTGAGACAGTCGCCCTGCGCATCTTCAATGCGTATGGCCCCGGACAGCCCCTGCCCCCGGCCAACGCGCCGGTCATTCCACAGATCATGCAGCAGATGTTGGGCGGCGGCTCAGTCGTCATCTATGGCGACGGCAGCCAGACGCGCGACTTCGTCTATATCGACGATGTGGTGGCCGCGCTGGTCGCCGCGGGCCAAGCGGCCAACATCGACCGCCAGATCATCAATGTGGGCAGCGGGGTTGAAACGTCGATCAACGAATTGATCGAAACGGTCAGCCAGGTGACAGGGCTGAAAGCCGACGTGATCTATAACCGTGAAGCGTCGGGCGGGCTGGCGCGCCTGGTGGCCGATGTGAGCAAGGCAAAAGCGCTTCTGGGCTATACCCCGCGCACCCAATTGGCGACAGGGCTGCGCAAGCTGCTGGAGAGCGATCCCATCTTTGCGCGTGGGCGGCGCAGATTGTCGCACCTGTCCGCTCTGCCTAGATAACCTGGTCTTCCCTCGCGCCGGTCCATACGACCGGCGCGCTGGTTTGACTGTACTGCCCCCCATCACTTAAAACTTATTACCTATATATTTAAGACACTTAAAACCGATTAAGGATAGTTTTCCTATGACGCGATTTGGCAGATTACGAGCAAGGTACACATTGATGATATGCGTGCTGTTGCTCTTTCTAGTGGCCGGGTGCAGCAGCGCCGGTGAGCGGGTGTTGGAGACCTACCTCGCCGCCAATCAAGACGGGCTGACGCGGCCAGTGAGTGTGGATGACTCGCCCGTGCGTTTTGTGGTCGAGCCGGGGACACCGGCCCGCGCGATCGGCGAGCAGTTGTTCGAAGCTGGGCTGATTGGCGACGACCTGCTTTTCGAAGCCTATGTGCGGATCAACGGCTACGCGTCCCAGCTTGAGGCAGGGACGTTCATTCTCAACCCGTCCATGACCCTGGTCGAGATCGTCGAGATCTTGCAACATGCCGAAGCCTCCAGCGTGACCATCACCATCCCGGAAGGGTGGCGGCTGGAGCAGATAGCCGATTACCTGGCCGAAGCTGAGATCTTCGCCGACCCCGCCGCGGCGGAAGCATACCGCACGCAGGTGTTGACCGGCGATCTGACTGGCCTGGATGTAACGCGCTATGCCTTCCTGCAAGATCGCCCGGCAGGGACAAGCCTGGAGGGCTATCTCTTCCCCGACACCTATGAGATTCCGGCTGAAGGGGCGATTCCGCTGGACGTCCTGACACGCCAGTTGGACAACTTCGCAGCACAAGTCGTGCCCCTCTACGAGCAAGCGGTGCTTTCCGGCACGACGGACATGGACCTCCATACGGTGTTGACCGTGGCGAGCATTGTCGAGCGCGAAGCGGTCATCCCAGAAGAGCGGCCGGACATTGCCGGAGTCTACCTCAACCGCTTGGCGATCGGGATGCGCTTGGAGGCGGATCCGACTGTGCAGTATGCCATGGGCTATCAGCCGCAGACCGGCCAATGGTGGAAGACGCCGGTTTTCTTGGAGGAGTACAGCAGCGTCATCAGCCCCTACAATACCTATCTCAACGAGGGGCTGCCGCCGGGGCCGATTGCCAATCCGGGCCTGAGCAGCATTCGCGCGGTGTTGGACCCTGGCGAGCATGACTATTTGTACTTCGTCGCCGTGCCGGACGGGACTGGCGCGCATATCTTTGCGACGACCTTTGATGAGCACTCGGTCAACGTGCAGCGTTATCTGACGGGGCAATAACGATGCCGCCGCGTGGTGAACCAGTGGGCAAAGTGACCGTGTTCGTGACGCGGTCTCGCCCTGACGGCACGACACAACTGCTGTTGATGCGTGGGGGCGCGATCCAATTGCCCGCGGGCACCATGGAGCCAGGCGAGACGCCGCTGGCCGCGGCCCGGCGCGAAGCGAGCGAGGAAACAGGGCTAGGCGGCCTGCAACTTGTGGCTGAACTGGGCGCGGCCGAGGATAATCTGGGGCCGGACGCAGGAGCCATGACGGTCACCAGCGCGCTGTATACGCGCCCCGACGCGAGCAGCCCCACTTGGGCCAGTGTGCGCTATGGCCTCCGCGTACAGGTGCTGGACGAGGTGGACGATTGGCTGCAGATCGAATACCAGGAGGTCAACTATGAGGATGCAGACAAGCCGTGGTATCTGCTGCGCGGGTGGGTTCCGGCGCAAGTCGTGGCCGCGCAGCAGATACGCCACTATTTTCACTTTACTGTGACCGCATCGACACCCGATCGCTGGACAGTGCAGGATGAGGGGTACAACTACGTGCTGGCCTGGTATCCACTCCACGATCTCCCGGCCATTGTCGAGCCGCAGGCCGCGTGGCTGCGCCACTTTCCCCCGGCCAGCAGCGCGGTCTTCCGGGAAGTCCCGAACTCCCCGGAAGATTAGCACAGCGGTTACCAGTTGATATGCCTACCAGTTGGTAATCGAGCCGTCGCGCTTGCGCAGGCGCGGCGCTTCGGCAAATTTGAACTCCTGGCGCTGAATATACTCCTCGTTGACCTCCACACCCAGCCCCGGCCCGGTGGGCACAGGGAAGCGAGGCCCGTCTAGCTGCAACTGCACCGGATAGATGTTCTCATCGTAGCGGTTGCTGGCTTGGGGCAGCGGATTGCTGAAGGTCTCCTGCCAGGAGAAGTTGGGAATGGCCGCGGCCAGATGGACCGACGCGGCAGTGCAGATCGGCCCCAGCGGATTGTGGGGCATCAGGTCCATATAGTGCGCCTCGGCCCAGCCTGCCACCTTCATGGCCTCGGTGAAGCCGCCCACATTGCAGATGTCGAGCCGCACCAGGTCGGTCAGCCCGCGCTCGATGTAGGGCAGGAAAGCCCACTTGCTGGAGAACTCTTCGCCCAGGGCAAAGGGGATATTGACCATGCGCCGCAGCGCTTCGTAGGCTTCGGGCGTCTCGTCGCGGATCGGCTCTTCGATGAAGTCCACTGTCCCCGATGGCATTCGCTGGCAGAAGGAAGCGGCTTCCGCCACATTGAGCCGGTGGTGATACTCGATGCCGATGACCGGGTCCGGGCCGACAGCCTCGCGCAGCTTGATCAATTGGGCCGCGGTGGGGCCGATGGATTCGCGCGGCTCGAAGATGTTATCGGGGTTGTTGAAGCGGGCGGGAAAGGTGCGGATCGTAGTCCACCCCTGGGAGATCAGAAACTGCACTTCCTCGATCAGCTTTTCACCCGTGGACCAGACGCTGGCAAAGACCGGCACATAGTCGCGCTGTTTGCCGCCCAGCAGTTGATAGACGGGGACATTCAACGCCTTGCCCACAA
>CAZZNG010000300.1:0-6933 GCA_964655505.1 uncultured Litorilinea sp.
TGCTCCGAGTTTATAGCCTAGCAGATCGGTCTGAACCGTTCTGTTCGGCGGGTTGCAATGTGGGGCCAACGTCCTGCGCATCCTAGCCCAAAGGGGGGCGCGCGATCACCACTTCGGCATAGCGCAGCACGCGTGTACCCTGGCGAAAGCCCCGGCGTACCTCGCGCAGGATCGTATCGGGCGGCGCCTCGTTGGTCATTTCGGCCTGCACAGCCAGATGCAGCCGCGGGTCAAAGCGTTGGCGTACGGTTGGGATCGGCTCGATGCCCTCTTGGGCCATCAACGCCAAAAAACGGTCGCGCACCAGGGCAAGGCTGCGCAGCCACCCATAGAGCGCCTTGGCTGTGTTGGGGTCTACATAGGCAGGGCCGACGGGCAGTTCGTGCCCCTCGCCTTCGCCGCCCAGACGGGAGCGCAGCCGCGTAACCAGGCCGCCGCTGGCCCCGCGCTCTCCAGGTCTGCCCTCTTGCTGCGTCGCGTCGACAATCTCTTGACGGTGGCGCGCCAGCAGCACGCGCCCTTCGTCCAGGACACGCTCGACGCCATCGAGCGCGGGCAGAAAGGCGTGGACAAATTCGCTGCGCGCGTCCCGCCGCGTCTGTTCCAGTTCCTCTGGCGTCATCACCGTCGTGCGCGCGTCGAGCTGCTGCCGCCGGTTCAACACGGCTTGCATGGTCGCCAACAGGTCGCTCACTTGGCGGCTGCGGCTCTCGTTCAGCTCATTGGCGCGCGACTGCACCCGTTCGAGCGCGCGCACAGCTTCTGCAACGTCCTGCACATGCCGCTGTGTCGCCACCATGGTCGCCAGCCGCACCAACTGTTCTTGGGTCGCCAACTCGGTGAGTCTGCGCCCCAGAAAGACCAGTTGGTCATGGTCGGCGCTCAACTGCTCGGTGAACTCCGCCAGCTGATCGGCAAAGGGCGTCTCTTGTTGTGTGGTGTTGGTCAAGTGCGCGATCAGGGTGTCAAGCTCGCTGCGATCCGCTTCGATGGCCGCCACAATCTGGCTCACCTTGGCCTGGATCGCGTCTGCTTGGTTGGCGAGTTGGGCCAACTGCTGCTGGACCTGGGCCAACACATCGGGGCTGGGCACAGGTTGCGAAGGAAGGCTCGGTTCGGCTGGCATCGGCGTTTACACCTGTTGCGGTGAGTCGTCGGATTGAGCAGATTGATCCCGCGGCGTGGCTGCTTGCCAGGCCGCATACGCCTTCAAAATGACGTCGCGCGTTTCGGGGAGCAGCGCGTACTGCTCCAGTTCGGCTGATTTGGCAGCGGCAACCCACGCCACCGCGGCCGCGTCATCTTGCGCCACGGGCGTGCCGCTGCGGTGGCGCGCCCAATAATCCAGCACAACGTAGTGATATTCCACCGCGCCGCTTTCATCGCGCACAATCGGCTCAAACACGCCGATCAACTCTGCGATATCGACCTTCAGCCCTGTTTCCTCCCAGACTTCGCGCGCGGCCGCGTCAACCAGCGACTCGCCCACGTCGATCAGCCCGCCGGGCAGCCCCCATTCGCCCGCGCGCGGCGGGCGGCCGCGGCGTACCAAGAGCACTTCGCCGTGGGCGTTGACTACCGCCACCCCCACGCCGACCAATGGGGCCGCGGGGTAGCGACGCTGGGCTGTGATCGGCTTGGTAGAACCCGTTGAACCGGCTTGTGTTGAACCGGATGGCGTAGACTTGTTCATGCCTTCCTTCTGCTAAGTGCTTAGGCTGCTCGGTGTTCAGGCGGCAGCCCAGTGGGCAACGTGCGCGGGGAGTTCGCCCAGGTGGCGCAGTGTGGCGTCGGGCACGACTTCTCCCGCCAGTTGTTGATTGTGAAAAGCCACTTGCGCGTCGGGCACTGTGCCGTTCGCCGAGGCGTCGGAAAGATCGACCCAGGCCGTTAGCGCGCCGAGATCGATGCCGCCCTGGATCTCTTCGCGCAGGCTGTCGCCTACGATGACCACTTCGTAGGGCAGCGCATCCCAACGGTCCAGCGCGATCTGGAAGATCTGGGGGTCGGGCTTGCGATACTCGACCGCTGCGCTGCACAGGCAGAGGTCAAGATAGGGACGGATGCCCAGATAATCAATTGTGCGCTGAAAGACCCGATCACAGTTGTAATTGGCAATGACTGCCAGCTTGTACCCCTGGTTATAGAGCGTCTCCAGCACGTCCTTGGCCCCTGGTCGCAAGCGCCAGGCCGTCATCTCCGGCGCGTAGAAGATGTCCACCGCGCGCCGCAGCACATCCGGGTCCATCTTGCTGACCGGATAGCCAAAGAATTGCAGCAAGAAGCTCATGGCGTCATCCGCGATATGCTCCTCGTTCTCCTCTTCGGATTTTTCCTCCGAGAAGCGCCGCGCCTCGACAATGCTTTTCCAAAACTCGTCGGGCAGTTCCATGCCGGTGCTGCGCATGTACGCCTCGGCAGCTTTTGCGCCTTCGGCTAAGAGATCGGCCAGGGGCCGCGTCCGCTCTGCCAACGTGTTGTCGAAATCGAAGATCACGCCCTGCACCAGCGAAAGGGCCGGCAGTTCGCCGCCTAGTTCGGGGAAGAAATTGGCGCGCAGCCGTGCCAGCGCTTCCGCGTCAAGCGCAGCCGGCTCCATCTCCTCCACCTCGACGGGTGGGGGGCCGGGCGGCGCGGGTTCGGGCGGCGGGCCAAAGAGCGCGTACTGCTCTTCGGAGGTGAGCGATCGCCCCTCGGCGCGCACGCGGGCCAAAAAGGCTTCTTTTTCTTCCGGCGTCAGCGGTTCCATGCCGGGGCGTAGTTCAATCGCATCCAGCCGTGCCTCCAGGTCGTCCATCTCTGATTGGGCCTGTGTGTCAGGCGTTGGCTGCTGCTCCTCGTTTGTCTCGTCGTTTGTCTCGGCGCGTCTCTCCGCGCCGGGGCGCGTGTGCAATGGTTTGTCGTGTTTAGATTTAGTCATCCTCAAACCAGCATCTATTGTCCAGCGGGATCAACACGCACCACCAGGCAAAAGGCCCTGTCGCGCGTGGATCGCCGCGTCATGACATTCAACAGCATGGGGGCATTGTAGGCGAGATGGAAGCGCAAAGCAAGCGCATTCCGTTTGCTGCGGGCGCTCGCGTTCGCCGCTCAACCGTCCGCGTCAAGCTGTGGTATAACCGTATAAGCAAGCAGATCCATGTTCTGGGCAGAGTAGGCCGCCGGAAGTTCGACCAGATTTCGACTAGATGAAGTTCGACCAGATGATGAAGGGAAGAGGGGATGGCCCATACGATCCAAGTCGGCAGCGTGCGCTGTCATATCGTGAGCGACGGACTCAACATTGCCGATGGCGGCGGCTTCTTTGGCCTGGTGCCGCGCGTGCTTTGGCAGCGCGTGATCCAGGGCAACGAACTCAACCAGGTTCCCGCGGACACGCGCTGCTTGCTCATCGAGTCGGATGCAGGGCTGATCTTGGTGGACACGGGCAATGGCGACAAATTTAGCGACAAGCAGCGGGGCATCATTGGGCTGGACGAGCGCCGCGGGCGTTTGATCCAAGACATGGCCTCGGTCGGCTTCCGGCCTGAAGATGTGGACATCTTGCTGCTTACCCATCTGCACCTGGATCACGCCGGGGGCGCGACACGCTGGGACACAGCGGACGGCACACCTGGCCCGGTCGTACCCACCTTTCCGCGCGCCCGCACAATCATCCAACGCATCGAACTGGCCGACGCTAGTTTCCCCAATGAGCGCACCGCGGCCACCTACATCCGCGACAACTGGCAGCCGCTCATCGACCGCGGGTTGGCATCGATCGTCGATGGGCCGCAGCGGTTGGGCAGCCAAGTACGCACGGTCATGACGCCGGGCCACACGCCAGGGCTGCAGGCCGTTTGGGTTGAAGATAGCGGCGAAAGCCTGTTGTTTTTGAGCGATGCGTGCAGTTGGGCCGCGCACATGGATCGCCTTGCCTGGGTTCCCTCCTTCGACGTGCTGCCCATGATCAGCATCGAAACCAAGCGCGGCCTGCGCACCGATGCCCTGGCCGCGGATGCGCTGCTCGTCTTTCAGCACGACCCCCAGGTCATCAGCGGGCGGCTGGCGGCAGGCGAGCGCGGCCCTGTCGTCGCGCCGATCCTCACCAAAGAAGCCTGGACCGATCCGCTGCCCGCTTCGGCCAATTTAGCGCCCTAGCCCAAACAATCGGCCAACTCCGGCGCGTACTCGGCTACCTGCTGGCGCAGGCGCACGACAGCCAACTCTTTGGCCTTGGCTTCGAGCATGATATCGAAGCCGGGCAGTCGCGCCTGGCGCGCGGCGTGCAAAAAGTCGATGAAGGCAAAGGGGTGGATGAAATCGCTGTGCTGGTTGGCAAGCGGCAGCAGGACGCGGCGCTTGCCCTGATGGATGCCCATGCGTAGCTCGGTGCGCGGGCTGGTGTAGTGGATCTTGGGCCGTTCGTCTGGCGGCCAAGTGCCCAGCGCCGCGGCCAGCGCATCGATCAGCGGCACCCTTTGCGGGTTGTTGCACTGGTGGTGCAGCACATCAAAGACCAAGCGGATGCCTGTGCGCTTGTGAATCCACAACAGATCGTCCAGGCTGAAGGCGCGGTCGTCGTTTTCCAGCGCCAAGCGGCGGCGCACCGCGGGCGGGAGCGTGGCATAGGCGCGCACAAAGCGCGCTCGCCCCGCGGCAATGTCTCCCTGCGCGCTTCCCGCGTGGATCACCATCACGCTCTCCCGGCCCAACCCCATCGCGTCGAGCAGGGCCGCGGACGCGGCCAGTTCCGTGCGCGCCCGTTCCACCTGCGCGGGGTCTGCGCTGTTCAGCTGCACATAAAAAGCCGGATGCAGCGTCAGCCGCATCTGCCATTGGCGCGCCAGATCGCCCAGCGCGGCCAACTCGGTGGCGCATTCGTCCAGTTGGTGATGAAACTGGGGCAGGTCGGGATGGGTCAGATACGGGGCCAATTGCCCGGCCAACCGGTAGAAGCGAATTCCATGCCGGTCGAGATAGGCAAGCAGGTCGCGCAAATAGGCCAGGCTGACGCTCAGGTGGGGCGACTGCTGCCAGCGGCGGCTGTCGTGGGAGCGCAGCGGCGCGCCCACCACTTTGACGGGGATGCCTAACCTGTAGCGCATGGCACGGTTAGCCCGGCGCGGGCACGCGCGTGAGCGGCCAGACGAGCACGTCATTGCGCCGCGAAAAGTGGAGCAGCGGCGCGGTGTCGGGCAGGTCGATGCCCGCGGCCAGCGCCATGGTGTTGTCCGTGATCTCCGCGTCCGCGGGCTGCAGCGGCCACTGGGGGTGGTGGATCTCGGCGCGGTAGACCTCACCCAGACGATCTGTCGTATAGAGGCAGTAGCGCTCGGTTAGCCAGTGATCCAGATCCCCAGGTTGGCTGTGATAGATGCCGTCGATGGGGCCATAGCGCCCGCGGAACGAGGCGGGCGGCGCGCCGCGGTGGATGCGCACGCTGCAATAGTCGATCACCCCCTGGCGCTCGCGCAGCGACATGGCCGCATGAAAATAAGGCAGTTTGAAGCCCAGCCGCGCCGCGGCGACAACCAGGCGCTTGCTGGCATCCAGACTGAAGAAGTAGACACCCGGCTTGGGATCAGCCGGGTCGCGGCTGCGCACATAGGTGCGAACGTTCAACTCCGGCAGGGCAGAAAGTCCCGGAAGGGGCGGAACGTAGCGGGGGCGCACATTGGACATGCGAAAGGGCACGATGCCGATCCACGCCATGCCGTCGTAGGTGTCCAACTCGACGCTGGGCGGAATAAC
Organism: uncultured Litorilinea sp.; assembly: GCA_964655505.1. GTDB lineage: Bacteria > Chloroflexota > Anaerolineae > Caldilineales > Caldilineaceae > QEUY01. Next base: position 5,734 of record CAZZNG010000300.1, read on the forward strand.
GGTGCGCATCACATCCGGCGCGATGGGCCAATGGGCAAAGACCAGGTCATGCCAGGTCTGATACATGATCCACGGTCCCGCGGGCAGCGGCCAAGGCCGGTGGGCGACGTCGGCAAGGATGAGATCAGGGTTCATGCAGCGATTGTAGCATGGACAGGCTCTCTTGGGGAAAGGGCATAAAATTCACGCCAAACCCCTGCGCCAAGCAAATCCGCGCCAATTTGCCTGCAACAGCCTGCAACTTTTTGGCGCGGCCTGCGTAATGGTTAATGAATCATGCGATCAAGGAAGCCTGTTAGGAAGTGCAGGCCGGGGGGAAGCGCCCGCGCCAAGCATTTGTCACAGTTTAGGAGGACCCTTTAACATGGAAGAGCAAACAACCAAAGCCACGGACCAAGTGGTGATGGTCCAGTCTGAGTCCGGCGGCCAATCGGCCCATTCTTCTGAATCGACTGAATCGACCGCGGGGCAGACCGCTGGTGAGCAGACCGCGCGCAAACCCATGCTCTATCGCCATCCGAGCGATAAGGTGATTGGCGGCGTCTGTGGCGGCTTGGCCGAGTTGGTCGGCTGGGATCCGGCCCTGGTGCGGATCTTGTGGGTGGTGGCGACGCTTGCCACCGGCGGCGGCGGTATCCTGGCCTATCTTGCACTCTGGAGCCTGCTCCCGGTGGGCACCGTCACAGAGGGGCAGCTACAGCCGGCCGCGCTGGAACTGAACGAGCGCAGCCTGGGCCGCACCGCTGTGGTGCTGATTGCCCTGGGCGTCGTCTGGTTCCTCGCCAATATCGGCGTGCTGCCGTGGCTGTGGAACGGCTTTTGGGGCGTGATGCGCATCGTCTTCTGGCCGGCGCTGTTGATCGGCGCGGGCTACTTGCTCCTGAGCTATGTGGGCCGCGGCGAATGGAACTGGCGTGCCACGCGTGACCGGGTTCAAAGCGGCATGAGCGGCATGAGCGTGCAGATGCCAAGCCGCGCATCCGTAAGCCAGGGGCTGCGCAGTATGCGCGACCGTTTCCCGCTCAAGCGCAGCCGCACCGACCGCATTTTCATGGGCGTGTGTGGCGGCATCGGCCAGCGTCTGGGCATCGACGCCAACCTGGTGCGTCTAGTCTGGGCTGCCTTTAGCATCGGCAGCATCGGCATGGGCGTGCTGATCTACGTCATCGCGGGCTTGCTGCTCCCGCAAGAGCAGGTGAC
>CAZZNG010000301.1:0-6884 GCA_964655505.1 uncultured Litorilinea sp.
ACCCTCTGGTACGACCGATGTACCGCCGCTGATTGGAGTAATTGATGACCGTAGAAGAATTTCGCCAAAGCTTACATCAGGCAGAACCCCCGCCCGTCGACAGCGCTTTGCAGGCGCTTTGGTACGATGCCAAGGGGGATTGGACACGCGCCCATGAGGCGGCGCAAGCCGATGACTCTGCCGATGGCGCATGGGTCCATGCCTATCTGCATCGGGTGGAGGGCGATCTGGGCAATGCCGCCTATTGGTATCGCCGCGCCAACCGTCCGGTTTCGCAAGAATCGCTTAAGGATGAGTGGGAGACGATTGCGAAGGCGCTGCTCGCGCGCTAGCCGTCGTCTTTTCTGGACACTGTTCTCAATGCCACCAGCTATGTCATTGGCCTGCTGTTGGATGGCAGGCGGCATCCACCTATAATGAAGCCATGTCATCTGCGCTTGCTTTCATCCCGCAAGATCGACGCCAGGCCCTCGCCACTGGACGAACGCTGCCTGATGTCGCGGTCGGCGTCGTCCTCTTCGCGGATATTTCCGGTTTTACCCCGTTAACCAACGCGTATATCGACAGCCTCGGCCCGCAGCGTGGGGTCGAGGCTGCCACGCGCGGCCTCAATGTTGTCTATGCCGCGCTGATCGCGGTGCTGGATGCCTGGGGCGGCACGGTTGTCGGTTTCAGCGGCGACGGCATGGCTTGCTGGTTTGGCCCGGTGGACGAGGCCATGGCCCTCACCGATTTGGCGCAGACCGCGCTGCATGCCGCGGCCGCGCTGCATGAAGCGCTTGTGCCCTACCGAATGGTGCAGGTGGACGACGCGACAACGGTCGAACTCGGCATCAAGATTGCGCTGGCGGGTGGGCAGGTGCGCCGTTTCGTCGCGGGCGATCCGGCCATCCAATTGGTAGACGTGATCGGCGGGCTGCCGGTCGATCTAACGGGCATGGGCGAGCAGATGGCCGAGCGCGGCGAGACGCTTGTCGCGGCCTCGCTGCTGCCCTACCTGTCAGGCATCCCCACGGGCGACCGCAGAGTGCGCGACGGGCAAACCTTTGTCGTCATCCCCCATACGGCCATCCCCCACCCATCCGACCATCCGGCTGTATCACCGTTTAACAGGCCACCGTCTAACAAGCCGCTGCTTGACCTGCGCGTGTCCGCCGACCAAGTGCGGCCCTGGCTGCTGCCCCATGTGGCGAGCCGCTTGGCCTTCATCGATGAACGCTTCTGGGCTGAACTGCGGCCTGGTGTTGCCCTGTTCGTGCGTTTTACCGGGCTGGACTATGACCACGACCCAGAGGTGGTGCGCCTGCTCGATTCCTTCATCCGCCGCGTGCAGGCGATTGTCCATCGCCTAGAGGGCGCGCTGCTCCAAGTCACCACGGGGGATAAGGGCAGCTATCTCTACGCCGCGTTCGGCGCGACCAAGACCCACGCGGACGACGCGCTGCGCGCGGTGGCCGCGGCGGTAGAAATCCTGCATGACGAAGCCGCACGCGGCCAGGTCAAGAGTATGCAGATCGGGCTGGCAGCCGGGCGAATGCGTACCGGAGCCTATGGCGGCCCCACACGCCGCACCTTTGGCGCGCAGGGCGCGGCGGTTAACTTGGCTGCGCGCCTGATGATGGCCGCGCCGGTGGATGCCATTGTCGTGACCGACGCCATCGCCGCCGCGGTGCAAGAGCGTTTTGACGTGGCCTTCCACGCTGATTTGACCTTGAAGGGCATGTCCACGCCCGTCCCGGTCTACCAGGTGATCGGGCCGCGTACAGGCCGCGTACAGGCCGCGCTGCCGGAGAATCCGCTGGTTGGCCGCGAGGCGGAACTGGCGCAACTTGAGGCGGCATTGCGGCGCACGCAAACCGGCGCGGGCGCGTGGATTGAACTGACCGGTCCCGCGGGCAGCGGCAAAAGCGCCCTGCTTCACGCGTGCGCGGCCTTGGCCGAGCAGATGGGGCTGAACGTGATCCATGCCGAGGCAGACGCCATTCGCGGCCACGTTGCCTATCAGGCTGTGGGCGATCTGCTGCGGCGCAGCCTGGCCGTCTGCGCTGGCATCGACCTGAGCGGTAAGGGAGCCGAACCCCTGTCCGCGTGGGTGGCGCAGACCAACCCGGCCTGGCTGCCGCGCCTGCCGCTGCTGCGCGATCTGCTCGACCTCGACTTGCCCCATACGCCTGTGACGCTCGGCCTGACAGCCGAACTGCGCCAAGCTGCGTTGGCTTCGCTGCTGGGTGAACTGTTCGCCGCGCTGGCCGCGCAGCAGCCGCTTTTGCTGCTGGTCGATAATGGGCAGTGGCTGGATGAGGCGTCGCAGGCTGTCTTGGCGCAAATGGGTGTCGGCTGGGCGCGACAGCCGATTTTGCTGCTCACCGCGCTGCGCGCGGATGCAGTCCAGCACGGGCGCGAGATGGGGCCGCTGCGTATCCACGTCGACGACCTGCCGCCATCGGCGATGGCGCAACTGGTCGCGCATCTGCTTCCCCCAGACGTCGACCCCCTGATTGTCGGGCTGATCAACCGCGTCGCGCAGGGGAACCCTTATATGGCGGGCGAAACCGCGGCCTTTTTGCGCACGGGCGGCCATTTACAGCGCAAAGCCGGACAATGGCGCTTGGCGGACGACTACGCCGCGACGCTGCGCGCGGCGCGCATCCTGGTTTACGATGTGGATGGCTGGTCGCTCGCGCCCGAAGCTGAACAGGGCGGCGCGCTGCCGGGCGTGCCCGATTCGCTGCACGGTCTCTTGCTGGCCCGTTTTGACCGGCTGCCCGACCCGGCCAAACTCACGCTCAAGATTGCCAGCGTGATTGGCCGCCGCGTCGAAACATCGCTCCTGGCCGCGGTGCATCCCGCGGGAGCCGATGCGCGCCACCTGCACGACCACTTGGCGCTGCTGGTGCAAGGCGACGTGCTGGAGCCTGTGCCGCGGGACGAGAGCGCACAGGATGGCGGCGCGCAGGATGATGGCGCGCTGGAACCAGCACAAGTGGCCTTTCGCCATAACTTGATGCAAGAGGTGGTCTATAACACCCTGCTCCACAGCCAGCAGCAGGAACTGCACGCGGCGCTGGCCCAGGTGATCGAGGCGCGCACGCCGCAAGCAGTGGAACGGCTGGCGCACCACTTTGGCGCGGCGGACTTGGCCGATGCCGCGCTGCGCGACAAGGCGATCCGCTACATGGACTTGGCCGCGGCCAAGCATGAGCGCGAGTTTGCCAACGAAACCGCGCTGCAATTGCTCACCCGTTTGATAGCTCTGGCGCCCAGTTGGCCCGTGGCCGCGCGGCAGTTGCGTCTGCTCCACGTTCTGGGCCGCCGCGAGGAAGAACTGGCCGCGCTGGCCGCAGCGCGACAGTGGCAGGCCGCGGCAGGCTATGAACTGCCTCTGTGGGAGAGCCGCTATCATGAGCAGATGTCCAACTATGACGCCGCGTGGCAGGCCGCCGAGAACGCGCTGACGCTAGCTCCGCCCAACGATGTGGCTGGCCGCGTCGAGTGTCTGGTGCAGCAGGCAAATGTCGCGGGGCGCAAAGGCGACTACGCTGTGGAGGCGGCGCGCTACCAAGCGGCGCTGGCCCTGATGGACGACGCGCAGGTCGATGATCCCGCCCTTTCGGTCGATCTCTACGTCGATCTTTACTATGGGCTGGGGATTGTCTATCGCAAGCAGGGGCAATTTGACGAGTCGATCCGCGCCTTGCTGCAGGCGCTGCAGATGGCCCAAGCAGAGGGGCTGCTGATCGCCGAGGCAAAGGTACGCACCGCGCTGGGCTTTACTGCCCTGCAGCAGCGCCGCTTTGATTTTGCGTTGGAGCACACGGAAGCGGCCTTGCATCTGCGCCGCATGATCGGCGACCGTCGCGGGGAAGGCGCAAGCCTCTCCAGCCTGGCGCAAGTCTTGATCCACGGCTTTGGCGACACGATCCGCGCCCGCGAGATGCTGCTGGAGGCACTGGCGCTTCAGCGTTCCATCGGCAATCGCTGGAGCATGATCCTGAACCTCAACGAACTGGGCATTTTGCACCTGCTGATCGGCCAGTATGCTGTGGCCGAAGGCTATCTGCGCGAGGGGCTGACCCTCTGTCGCGAGATCGGCACGACCGCGGGGACGTTTTACATCAACCTCAATCTCGGCATTGTCCTGCGCGAGCAAGGCAACCTGGACGACGCGGACGTGTGTTTGGCGGCTGCGCTGGACGCGGCCAAGATCCTCGACGACCCCCAGACAGCAGCCCTGGTGCGCAGCGAGATCGCGCTGGCCGCGCTCGCGCGCGAGGATTGGGCCACCGCGCGGCAGGAGGCCGCAGCCGTCTGCGCCATCCTCGACGAACTCGACCTCAAGATCATGAGTACGCCCGACTTAACGACCCAGGGCCGCGCGGCGTTGGCAGTGGGGGATCGCACTGCCGCGGCGCAATTTGCCCAGGCTGCCTGGCAGATCTTGCTGGACTGCAATGGGCAGGGGCCTGATGTCCCTCAGCGCGACGCGTATTTCTGCGCCATGATTTTCGCCGCGCTGGGTGATCACGACCGGGCGCGCCAGGCGCTTGACCGGGCGCGCACATGGTTGGAGGAACGGGCCGCGCGCATCCTCGATGCTGATCTGCGCGCGGCCTATCGGCGTGAGATCCCAGTCCACGCCGCGATCCTGGCGGCTACGGATTCGGATTGGTTGTTAGCAGCGGCAGATACGAGCCGTCCGCGCCGCTAAAGACCGCGAAGGGCGCGCCCATGGGCACGATGGCGGATGCCAGATAGCGCCCATCCGCGCCGAGGATGCGGTTCGTCGGCACTGCCTGCCAAGTCTCCCCATTCCAATAGCGAATGAAGAACACCGGCTCCGCGCTGGCCGCGGTGGGATCGACCCCTGCCGCCTGCGCCGTGGCTAGCTCATCCGGAATGCGTACCGCCACCACCAGATCGTCGATCAGGTCCGGCGGCCAAGAGATGGCGCGATAGGCATCGGTGACGCGTGGCGTGCCAGTTTGGTTGGGGAAAGTCTCGACCATGTATTGCAGCGAAACCCACTGCCCCGGCTCCAAAATAAGCGCTTCCAGCGGCCAGGCCAGCGCCTCGCCATCGGGTGAATAGACAGGCGCTTGCTCGCCCATGCTGCCGGGGCCGGGGACTGTGCCGCCATCGACACCGAACATCGCCATGGCTTCGCGGCGCGGATCGGCCTCGCTATCCGATTCATCCACGTAGATTTGCACAAAGGCCGAGGGCGTCACGTCGAGCAGATCAACCTGCCCCGTGTGTCGATTGCCCTGGCTCGTCAGCGGCACGTCAAAGACGGCTTCCATATGCTCCGGATAGACCCGCGCGGCCAGCGGCGCGCCCGGAGGCGCTTGGGTGACGGAGATGGCAAACGAGGTCGGCCCAATTGGATCGACCAGTACGACGGGCCGCCAGCTTGGCGTGCGTTCCAGGGTTAGCTCGGTGTCGCCCGCTTCCAGTATCTCGCATCCATACTGGTGGCGCGGCGTGTCGGGGCTGGGCGGCGCGGCGTCGATGTCATAGACGCAGAAGCGGTCGCCTGCCTGCGCGCCCACCAGTTCGATCTGGGTTGTGCCCTTGGCGACCCTGCCCTGACTGACTACCCGGTTGCCCTGATAGAGAAAGGCATGGGCCTTGCGCGACGCGGTTTCGCCGTTCTGATAGGCCAGATCGAACACCTGATTTTCCAGCAACGTCTGCCCATTGGTGGGTGGAACGAAAGTGACCTGAGTCAGATCGACCGGCGGCGTGCGCAGACCAGGGACAAGGCTGTCGGGGATGTCGAGCCACTCATAGTGCAGCTTGATCGTCTCCCACTCGTCGCGGCCAAGCACTTGATTGGCCTGGGTCGCGCTGCACACGCTGGCCCAATGGGCCGGGTCGCCGATCAAACCCCAGTTGCCCTGCTCGTAAACCCAGCCCATCGCGCTGCCGGTGCAGCTATAGACATCCTGCACCTTGTTGCGCTGGTCGATGCCAAAATAGGTGTCAAAGAGGAAGAAGAGGTAATGGCCCATTTCGTGGGCAAAGACAATCGACCAATCATCCTTGAACATGGCGGGGTCAAGCGGCACGCCATCCACCACGACCGGCTGGCCGGGCGGCACTTGATAGCGGTTCCAGTCGCGGCCCATATGAATGTAGCCTGGATAGTAGGTCAACGCTGCGCCGCCGGGATCGTCCAACGGCGCGGTGATGACGCCGCCCGCGGTCGCCTTGGGGCGCATGTTGTGGTTGGCATAGAGCCAGAGGTCTACATCCGCCCAATTGTCATAGTGCTGATAGGCAGTCACCTGGCCCAAGAGCACTTGGCCGCCGGTAAAGCTGTAGAGGAAATGAGAGGCTGTGCGCACGCGTTCGGCTAGCTGTGCCTGCTGTTCCGTGGTCAGCGCCCATTGGGTAGACAGGCTGAGATCATGCACCAGCAGCGGATCGTCGCTCGACACAGGCACAACCATTTCGCCCAGCGGCTCGGCTTGGTTGAACGCGGCCCAAGTCACTGTGGCCGGTTCGCGGTTGGTGGCATAGGTTGTATAGCGCTCGGTTTGCACAAGCGGATGCAGCGCCCAAAGCTGCTGCCCCGCGCCAATGGCGGCGCGGTCTGATCGCAACCCCACAATCCAAGGAACACACCATGCCATTCGCGAACTACAAACTGCCTCAGGCCTCGCTTTCGACAGCGCAGAAGGAAGAACTGATCCACAAGACGACCGAACACATGGTCGGCTCTTTCGGGGAGGATGCGCGTCCGACCACGATGGTCCTGATCGAAGAGGTGCCCGATGGCGGATACGGGCGCGCCGACGAGGTTTTCATCATGCCGGAACACTACCGCGCCAGGGACTGACACCGTCTCGGCAGAGAACCGCCGGACACAGGGATCGACGTCC
>CAZZNG010000302.1:0-2065 GCA_964655505.1 uncultured Litorilinea sp.
AGAAGATCGGTGAGCGCAACACCTGGTTGATGAACATGCCCTTCACCGACCGGCTCGACTACATCAACTCCATGAGCAATAACCTGGCCTATGCGTTGGCTGTGGAGAAGCTCGCGGGGATCGAAGTGCCGGAACGGGCCAACTACCTGCGGATTATCATGGCCGAGCTGACCCGTGTGGTCAATCACATGTGGTCGATCGGCTTTATCTTGAACGACCTGGGCGCGCTGCAAACGCCCGCGCTCTATGCCATTGAAGAGCGCGAAATGATCCTCGACCTCTTCGAAGAGGTGAGCGGCTCGCGCATGATGTGCAACTACATGCGCTTTGGCGGCGTGGTGCGCGATCTGACGCCCGGTTGGCTGGACCGCTGCAACTACATTGTCAACGAGCGGCTGCCGCGGGCGCTGGACGAACTCGACCGGCTGTTGAGCGACAACGAAATCGTGCGTGCGCGCTGTCGCGGCGTTGGCTACCTGTCGGGCGAGGATCTGCTGGCGTTGAGCGTCAGCGGCCCCCTGATCCGCGCGGCGGGGATTGCCTATGACATTCGCAAGGCCGAACCGTACTGCATCTATGACCGGTTCGACTTTGATGTCCCCACGCTGCCGGAGAGCGATATCTATTCCCGCTATTACATCCGTCTGTTGGAAGCGCGCGAGAGCGTCAAGATTCTGAAACAGGCGCTGCGCGACTTGCCCGAAGGCGAGATCCTCGGCGGCAAGGGCGGCTATACGCTGCGCGCACCCGAAGGCGAAGTCTACTCGCGCGTCGAAGCGCCCAAGGGAGAACTTGGCTTCTACTTGGTCAGCGACGGCAGGACGAACCCATACCGCTATCATGTGCGCGCCCCAAGCTACATCAATCTAAATGCGCTCGGCCCCATGTCGGTTGGCTATAAAGTGGCGGATGCAGTGGTGATCCTCGGTGCGATCGACATCGTCTTGGGCGAAGTAGACCGCTAGTCGAAGAGAAAAACGAGAAGGGACCTGCCATGTTTGGCTCCGGTTTATTAAAAGGCTTGGGGGTAACCCTAAAGCACATCGCAGAAACATACGCCGACGACCGCAAAGCCGTTCCGAGCCGCTATGAAGACAGCGTGAACTTGAACGGCCGCAAGGTGATTGAGCAGCCGGTCGATCAAGAAGGCTTGTTGACGATTCAGTATCCTGAAGAGAAGCGGCTGCTGCCGGAACGCTTCCGCTATATCCCCATGCTGATCTGGGATACGGAGAAAAATGTAGACCGCTGTACGGCCTGCGGCATTTGCGCCAAGGTCTGCCCGCCCCAGTGTATCTGGATCGTGCGCGACAGCGACGAGAACGGCAAGCCGATCACACGGCCCTCGGAATTCTACATCGACGCATCGATCTGTATGAGCTGCGCTTTCTGTGTGGAGTTCTGCCCGTTTGACGCGATCAAGATGAACCACGACTATGAGTTGGCCGTCTATGATCGCTATCCGCACCTTGTCTATGACTTGGCCGAGTTGACTGTGCCGCTAGAGTATTATGCGGCGCTGTGGCCGACACAATTCGCCGAGGAGCAGGAGGCCATCCGCAAGGCCGAGGAAGCGGAGCGCGCCCGCGCCGAGGCTCGCGCCAAGGCCGATGCAGCCCGAGCCGCTGCCAAGGCCGAGGCCGCCAACGGCGAGGAGAAGCCCAAGCGCTCCAAGGCTGATGTGGAAGCGTTGAAGCAGCAGGCCGCGGCCAGAACTGCGGCCCGCAGAGCGGAGGCCGGTGAGGAAGCGCCCGCCAAATCCGAGGGCGGCGACGATGCCAAGAAGGCCCGCCTGGAAGAGCTGAAACGCAAGGCCCAGGAGAGGGCCCGGCAGCGTAAGGCTGAAGAAAGCGGCGAATAGGATGTGCGGTGAGCGCATCAGCCGGCAACCAAGGGATTCCTCTTCAATGCAAAGAGCTTGTTCTGGGTGTCTGGACAAGCCGCTGATAGTCTGAATGTGATGCTGGAGGGCCAGACTTGCCGGAATGGTAGGTCTGGCTTGTCTTTATTGGTCTTATTCTTGACGGTCTTATTCTTGACGGTCTTATCTTTATTGGTCGCTTGA
>CAZZNG010000302.1:2165-6883 GCA_964655505.1 uncultured Litorilinea sp.
GGTCTTATTCTTGACGGTCTTATTCTTGACGGTCTTATCTTTATTGGTCGCTTGATTGGCCCAAGTTGCATTCCATATAAGCTTCATCATAAGCTTCATCCCATATCGAAACAATCCTGTATCGAGCAATGCCCATATGGAGCAATGGAGGTGATGAATGGAGGTGACAAGCCGTGGCGCAGAATGAGCAGGAGGTCCCTGCATGACATTGACGATTACCTATTACGGGCATTCGACGTTGAGCATCGACACCGGTGAGCATACGATCTTTATCGACCCGTTCCTTGCCCCCAACAACCCCCTCGCCCCCGTTAGCGCTGATGAAGTTGAGGCCGATTTTATTATTTTGACCCATGGGCACAGCGACCATACCAGTGACGCGGCTGCGCTGGCAAAGCGCACCGGCGCGCTGGTGATCGGCAGCTTCGAGGTGGTTAACTGGCTGCAAGAGGAGGGCGTGCAAGCAGGGCACGGCATGAATACCGGTGGGGCCTATACGTTCCCCTTCGGTCGTGTTAAGATGACCATTGCACACCACAGTTCATCATTGCCCGACGGCAGAGACGGCGGCAACCCGATGGGCTGTTTGATCACCTTCAACGACGGCCATGATGTCTATATCGCCGGGGATACGGCGTTGACCTATGACATGAAGCTGATTGGCGAGGCCGGCGGCGTGGATCTGGCTGTGCTGCCGATTGGCGACAACTTTACCATGGGGCCGGACGATGCGGTCATCGCCGCGCAGTTTGTCAAGGCCAAGCAGGTGCTGCCTGTGCATTACAATACCTTCCCGCCAATCCGCCAAGACGCCCAGGCATTTGCCCGCCAGTTGGGCCAAATGGCCGCGATTGACTGTACGGTGTTGGAACCCGGCGGCGTGATGAAATTGACTTAGCGCGCCTGTGTGTGGAGCCGTCAGGCATAGATACACAGTTGGAGGATGCAATGGGAACAATTGTGGCTTGGATCGGGCTAATCGTTGCGCTGCTGGCGCTGGCCTACGCCTGGAAGATGAACCAGGAATTGGCGACAGCCACGCGGCGGCTGGACCGGTACAACAAGGCGCTCTTTGACGCCAACGACGCGATTCGCACGCTGCGCGAAGAGCATGCGGAGACGGTGACCCAACTGCGCGTCGAGCTACGCAAGGTGCAGGGGAACGCCGCGTTCACACCGGAAACCACGGTGCGCGAGGCGCTGCTCATGCACCCGCAGTCGCAAGAAGTACTGGCAAGCTTTCACTTGGGGGGATGCAGCCATTGCGCTGTTGAACCCGATCATACACTGGCCCAAGTATGCGCCGAGCATGGCATCGAACCGGATACCTTGCTCGGTACGCTCAACCTGCTGGTTGGGGGCCAAGCGAACGGGACGCAGCCACAGTTGGTGAAACTGCCCAACGTGGCACTGGAGTTAGAGTGAATATCGGAGGAAACATGTCGGATTTGAGCGAGTTTGCCGTCCATTCGAAAGCGGAACTCTTGTTCCCTGCGCACTTGATTCCAAGCCTGCGCGATCTGCGCGGGCCGGAATGGCAGGAGTTGGTGGATCGGGTGGCGGCACTGCCGGAGACCCACCCCGATAGCTTGGCCTTCGTATTCATGATGATCGAACTGGATGGTTGCCTCAAGTGCAACAGCAACAACTACAAGTTTTTGCGCGGTTGCTTCTTGTGCGCCACCCAGACGGTTCAATCGTTCAAGGGCAGCGACGCGGACCTGCTGGAACTGTATCAGCGGGCAAAGAAAGAATTGAGCCAACACCTGCAGCAAGGGGTGCGTCCAAGCGAATTTTCGCTGGCAGCCTAATTCCTGTCCCATCGGTTTGTGGCGTTCCCAACTAGTTGGGCGGCGAGGCCGGCAGCGGCATCGGATAGAACCAGCGCAGGGGCGCTGGTTTTTTCCTGTCCGGCCCAACACAGACCGGGAGAGAAGCGAAAGAAGACGGCATGGTTGAAGTGCAGGAAGCCGCTCGCGGCGAGGGAGCGCGGCGCGTCGCCATCATAGGCGGCGGGATCGCGGGGCTGACCGCGGCCTATGATCTGGCGCAGCAGACGGATCTAGCGGTCACCGTCTATGAGAGCAGCGACATCTTGGGCGGCCTGGCCGCGGGCTTCAAAGGTCGCGCCGAATGGGATTGGCCGCTGGAACAGTTTTACCACCATCTTTTTACCAACGACGACGCCATCATCGGGCTGACGCGCGAAATTGGGCTGGCGGATGCGTTGGCGATCCACAATCCGGTCACCGCGTTCTTCATCCAGGGCAAGACCTATCCGCTGGACTCGGCGCTGCGCGTGCTGCAATTCCCGCTGCTCCCCTTGATCGACCGGCTGCGCATGGGCCTGGTCATTGCCTACCTGCGCTATCATCCGCAGCGCCCCTGGCAGCGCTTCGACAAACTTTTGGCCGACGAATGGCTTTCGCGCTGGATGGGCCGCCGCGCCTATAACCTGCTCTGGCAGCCGATGTTGCAGGGGAAGTTTGGCGCGCACTATGCTGAGGTGAATCTAGCTTGGTTCTGGGCGCGCATTGTCAAGCGCACGCCTAAACTGGGCTACTATCGCGGCGGCTTCCAGACCTTTGTCGACGGGCTGGCCGCGGCCGCGCAGCAGCGCGGCGTGCAGGTGCACACCGGCGCGCGGGTGCAGGGGGTGCGCCCCGCATCACATGCCGCGGGGCAAGGCGCGGGGCAAGGCGGCTACTGGGTCGAGATCGCGGGGCAAGCGCCTGTCGCCTATGACGTGGTGTTGAGCACGGTCAGCCCGGGCTTGATGCAGCGGCTTGTGCCCGATCTGCCTGCTGATTACCTGGGCGAATTGGCCGCGCTCAAGAGCATGGGCGCGGTGGTGACGACGATTGCGCTCAAGCAGCCGCTGCTGCGCGATATCTATTGGGCCAATATTCCCAAGCGTGAAGGGCTGCCGTTTCTGGCGCTGGTCGAACATACCAACATGATCGACCCGGCCCACTATGGCGGCGACCATCTGATCTATATCGGCGACTATTTGGACCCGGATCATCGCTATTTTGATCTGAGCGCGGATGAGTTGCTGGCGGAATTTATGCCCCATTTGACCAAGTTCAACCCCAATTTCACGCCGGACTGGGTGCGCGGCGCATGGGTACACAAGGCCAAGTATGCCCAGCCGGTCCCGCCAGTGGGCTATGCCGCGATGATTCCCGCGGTGCGGACTCCTTTGAACGGGCTGTATTTTGCATCCATGAGCCAAGTCTATCCCTGGGATCGAGGCACAAATTACGCGGTGGAGATGGGGCGCAACGTGGCCGCGATGATCCGCAGCGACTTGGCACAAGGACGGATTCCCGCCGCGACGCACCAGACCGCGCCCGTCTAGGCGCGGCCATTGGCCTCTGTCCCTGGAACGCTGTCCCCGGAAATAGGGGCAAGGATCGTAGGCCATTGGATACCTGCTTGCTAGACCGGGGGTCAAGCGGTGCTAAGATATAGGACGGATACAGTATTTCACTGGATTTGACGAGCACCGGATGCGCCGCAGGCGTATTCGGTTGATAAACAAGCGAGGACACCCAGCATGGCAACAAACAGCATTAGCGAGGAAGCTATTCGCCAGGCACTCAGCACGGTGCAGGAGCCTGAGCTTCACAAGGATTTGATCACGCTCAACATGGTGCGTGATATTGAGATTCGCGGCAACGAGGTGAGCTTTACGATTGTGCTGACCACACCGGCATGCCCGCTGCGCGAGGTGATGGAAGCCGACAGCGTGCAGGCAATCAAGAAGATGGTTCCCGGTGTGGAGCAGGTGCATGTCAAGTTCGACGCGCAGGTGCGCGCCGACCATCGCATCATCGGCAAGCTCAACATCCCGGTCAAGAATATTATCGCGGTTGCCAGTGGCAAGGGCGGCGTGGGCAAGAGCACGATCACGACCAACCTAGCGGTCAGTTGGGCGCTGGATGGGGCCAAGGTGGGCGTGCTGGACGCGGATATTTACGGGCCGAACATTCCGATCATGTTCGGGCTGGAGGGCAAGCCGGCCATCGACAACAATAAGATGGTGCCGCTGGAAGCCTATGGCGTCGAAGTGATCAGCATGGGCTTTTTGATGCCGGAGGGCGAAGCAGTGGTCTGGCGCGGGCCAATGCTGCACAAGGCGATCCAGCAGCTCTTTACCGATGTGCGCTGGAGCGAACTGGACTATCTGCTGGTCGATCTGCCGCCCGGTACAGGCGATGCCCAGTTGAGCCTGGCCCAGAGTGTGCCGCTGACCGGCGGCGTGATCGTGACCGGGCCGCAGGCGGTTGCTGTGGCGGATGCGCGCCGCGGCGCGGCTGCGTTCAAGCGGCTGGAAGTGCCGATCATCGGCGTGGTCGAGAACATGAGCGGCGATATCTTTGGCACAGGCGGCGGCGAAGGGGCGGCGCGGCTGATGGGCGTCGATTATCTCGGCTCGGTTCCGCTCGATCCGCGTGTGCGCATCGGCGGCGACGAGGGCAAGCCCATTGTGGTTGAAGCGCCGGAGAGCGAGGCTGCCCAGGCGCTGCGCCAACTGGCGCGCGTGGTGGCGGCGCGGGTGAGCGTGATGACGCTCATGCCCGATCCGCAGTTGCGAATTATCTAACTGCTCTATCTGGAGCGAGCGACATGATCTTCCCGGAAGCTCGCAGCTTCATGCCCATCTCGCGAGCAGATGGGCGCTAAATGACATTCCATCTCGCGAGCAGATGGGC
>CAZZNG010000303.1:0-6862 GCA_964655505.1 uncultured Litorilinea sp.
GATCCAAAAAGTCCCACATGCGGTTGCCGCGCAGCGTCACCATCGCGCCGATCGGCATGCCCTCGCGCAGCTTGAAGGTCGCAATCGACTGGCGCGCGCGCGTCACCACCGGCTTTTGCCCGGTCATGATCGCCAGATCGCCGGTCGCGGCCTCAATCGCCTTGCTGTTTTGCAGCGCCTCGCCCAAACCAATGTTGACTGAGATCTTGGTCAGCCGCGGCACCTGCATCATGTTGGTGTAGCCAAATTCCTTCATCAAGGCTGGCGCCACTTCCTGCAGATAGCGTTCTTTCAAACGCGGGGTCGGAATGGCCTGTGCCCCGTTTTCAGTCATCTTTTCTCACTCCTTGCCCGCAAGCGCCGACGAGTCCGGCGCCAGTTCAGGCGGAATAGGTCAAAACCCAGGTGAACAAAACCTAGGCTTGTGTGTTCACAGGCAGGGGATCGCCCGTGCGCCGGTCGATGCGGGTCTTCTCCCCATCCCTCGCCACTTCATACCCTGCGCGCGTGGGGCGACCTTCCGAGCCGACCAGCATCACATTGCTGATATGGATCGGCGCTTCCATCTCGATGCGCCCGGCCTGCGTCCGCACATTGGGCGTCCGCCGCTGGTGCTTCACCACCAAGTTGGCCCCACTCACAATCACATAAGTGCGGTTGGGATCATAGGTGCCGTCGGGGTTCTTCTTGCGAATCACCCGCTGCACCGTCCCCCGATGTCCCTTATCATCACCGGCGATCACTTCGACGGTATCGCCCTTGGCAATCTTCAGCTTCATAGCTCATTCTCCTCTACAACTACCCGGCTCGTCGGAAGCCTAAAATTCGGAACCCTTAGAGCACTTCGGGGGCGAGGGAGACAATGCGCATGTAACCACGCTCGCGCAGTTCGCGGGCCACCGGCCCAAAGATACGCGTCCCGCGCGGGTTGCGGTTGTCATCCACGATCACCGCCGCGTTCTCGTCAAAGCGGATATAGCTGCCGTCGGCCCGCCGCACAGCGCGCCGCGAGCGCACGATCACCGCGCGCACCACATCGCCCTTCTTGACGTTGCCCGTCGGGCTGGCCGACTTCACCGTACACACGATCTCATCGCCAATCGCGGCATAGCGACGCATGCTCCCCCCCTTGACGCGGATGGTGAGCAACTCCTTGGCCCCTGTGTTGTCGGCAACTTTCAGTCGACTTTCTTGCTGAATCATCGTCGCTGCCCCCTCTTAGAGCACGTCGTCTACCACGACAGCCCGCTCGAGGATCTCTTGGACAAAATAGCTCTTGTCCTTGCTGATGGGGCGGCATTCACAGATGCGCACCACATCGCCCTCTTTGGCCTCGTTGTTTTCGTCGTGTGCCTTGTATTTTTTACTGACCTTGATAACCTTACCGTACAGCGGATGTTGTGTGACCCGCTGCACCGTCACGACCACGGTCTTGTCCATCTTGTCGCTGGTCACCGTACCGACCAGCGTCTTTCGCCGTGCACGCATGTCACGTTCTCCTTACGCTGTACCACTCAGCTCCCGTTCACGCAGCAGGGTATGGATGCGCGCAATCTGCCGCCTCACTTCCTTTACCCGTGCCGTGTTCGTGAGCTTCCCCGTTGCTTTTTGAAAACGCAGGTTGAACAACTCCTGGTGTGCATCATCCAGTTGGTGGATCAACTCTGCATCCGTCATCCCACGCAATTCAGAGGCTTTCATCGTCTATCTCCTCACCTACGCTGAGAGATCTTCGCGCATGACGAATTGCGTCTTCATGGGCAGCTTGTGCGAAGCCAAGCGCAGTGCCTCGCGCGCCTGATCCTCGCGCACACCTGCCATCTCGAACAGAACGCGTCCTGGCTTCACCACGGCGACCCAGTGTTCCACGCTCCCCTTACCGGACCCCATGCGCGTTTCAGCCGCGCGCTTGGTAAACGGCTTGTCAGGGAAAACGCGAATCCACAGCTTACCACCACGGCGAATGTAACGCACAATCGCACGGCGAGCAGCTTCGATCTGGCGGCTGGTCACATAGTGCGGCTCCAGCGCCTGCAGCCCATAGGTTCCAAACGCGATGTGGCTGCCCCGCTGGGCCATGCCCCGCATACGCCCGCGCTGCTGCTTGCGATACTTCACGCGCTTTGGCATCAACATGGTCAAATCTCCTAACTATCAGACTTAGGCAGTCCGGCTCGGCCCGACAACCAAGCGGGCCAGGCCAACCCCAATCCCTACGCCGCAGCCGCCTGGCTGTAGCGGGCGTGATATTCCTCGCCGGGCATGACTTCGCCGTGATAGATCCAGACCTTGACGCCAATCACACCGAAAGTCGTATTCGCTTCAGCCGTG
Organism: uncultured Litorilinea sp.; assembly: GCA_964655505.1. Lineage (GTDB taxonomy): Bacteria > Chloroflexota > Anaerolineae > Caldilineales > Caldilineaceae > QEUY01. Next base: position 2,332 of record CAZZNG010000303.1, read on the forward strand.
CCATAGTCGATGTCGGCGCGCAGTGTGTGACGCGGGATCTGCCCCTCGCGCACAGTGTCCACGCGGCCCATCTCACTGCCGCCCAAGCGCCCGCCAACGGTGATCATGATTCCCTGACCCCCGGCGCGCATGGTCTTTTGCACAGCCTGCTTCATGGCCCGCTTCCAACTAATACGGCGCTCCAACTGCTCGGCCACGCTCTCGGCCACCAAGCGCGCATCCAACTCCGGCTTGGCGATCTCGCGCACGTCGATCTTGACCTTCTTCTGGGTCATGTCCTGCAGCTTCGCGCGCAGCACATTGACGCTCGCGCCCTTGCGGCCAATGATCACCCCAGGCCGCGCCGTATCAATGATGATGTGCACCTGATTCGGCTGGCGCTCGATCTCGATGCTGCTGATACCGGCCTTGGGCAGCTCCGTCCGCACAAGCTCGCGAATCTGGCGATCCTCTGCCAGTTGGTCGCTGTATGTCTTGCCGATGGCAAACCAGCGGCTCCTGTGTTCCTTAATAATGCCGAGGCGGAACCCTCGGGGATGTACCTTACGACCCACGCACTCCTCCTTTGACTAATTAATCCGCAGCACTACGTTCGTCCAAAACCACCGTGATGTGCGAGGACCGCCGCAGCCACGGCTTAAACCGCCCGCGGGCGCCAAACCGCCGCCAGCGGCGAATCGGCGCGTCGTCGGCCACAATCTTGGCGATGTACATGTCGTCGGCTTCCAAACCGAAATTCTCGGTTGCGTTCGCCAACGCGCTCTTGATCGTCTTGGCGACCACCTTGGCCGCGGACTGCGGCATGAACGCCAACACCGCCAAGGCTTCTTGCGCGTCCTTGCCGCGCACCTCGTTGACCACCAGCCGCGCCTTCTGGGCGCTGATGCCGGTATACTTACTAACCGCACGCACTTCCATGAGATCAGCCTCCGTCGTTTCCAACCGTTAATCTCTACCGGCCGTCACCCTGTAACGGCTAACGACGCGCCCGCGTCGTCCTCTCAGCCCTCACATGGCCGCGGAAGAAACGGGTCGGCGCAAACTCACCCAGTTTGTGGCCGACCATGTTCTCGGTGATGAACACCGGCACATGGCGGCGACCATCATGCACCGCGATCGTGTGCCCCACAAACTGCGGGAAGATCGTCGAAGCGCGCGACCAAGTCTTAATCACCTTCCGTTCGCCCTTGCGGTTCAACTCCTCAACCTTCTTGAGAAGCTTCGGGGCGACAAAAGGGCCTTTCTTTAGCGAACGAGACATCTTTCTTCTCTACCTTTCCCAACTACTTGTCCCTACTGCTTGTCGCCACTATTTCTTACCGCCGCGACGCCGCACAATGAACTTGTTGGTAAACTTGTTGCGGCGGGTCTTCTTGCCCAAAGCCGGCTTACCCCACGGGGTCTTGGGGCCAGGCATACCAATCGGCGAACGCCCTTCACCACCGCCATGCGGATGGGACTCGGGGTCCATCGCCACACCGCGCACCGAGGAGCGGCGGCCCAAGTGGCGCTTGCGCCCGGCCTTGCCCAAGGTGATGTTGCCGTGATCAGGGTTCGACACCTGCCCCACGGTCGCCAGACAGTCCATGGCGATAAAACGAACCTCGCCGCTGGGCAGACGCACCTGCGCCATGGAGCTTTCCTTCGCCACCAACTGAGCAGAGTTACCGGCGCTGCGCACCAACTGCCCCCCGCGGCCCGGATATAGCTCGATGTTGTGGATCACCGTGCCCAACGGAATGTTGCGAATGGGCAGCGCGTTGCCGGGGCGAATCTCGGCTGTCGGCCCGGACATCACCCGGTCGCCGACACGCAGCCCCACCGGCGCAAGGATATAACGCTTGTCGCCGTCCGTATAGATCACCAGCGCAATGCGCGCGCTGCGGTTCGGATCATATTCAATCGAATCGACGCGGCCTTCAACGCCAAACTTGTCGCGCCGGAAGTCGATCAAGCGGTAGCGGCGCTTGTGCCCACCACCACGGTGGCGCACCGTCATCTTACCGCGGTTGTTGCGCCCGCCCGACTTGCTCAACGGAGCCAGCAGCGAGCGTTCCGGCTCGCGGCGCGTCACATCCGTATAGGCCGTTGACGACATGCCGCGACGCCCAGGGGACGTCGGGCGATAAATCTTAATAGCCATTTGCGTAGCCTCCCTTAGACACCTTCAAACAATTGAATGCTGTCACCCGGCGCCAACGCAACCACGGCCTTCTTCCACTTCGGCTTGCGGATGATCACGCGGCGACCCCGACGCGACGTCTTAGCCGGCATCACATTGATGTTGATATCGACCACTGTCACGTCGAACGCGGTTTCGACCGCTTCCTTGACCTGAAATTTGTTGGCCCGCATGTCGACTTCAAACGTGTACTTGTTGGCGTCGTCCACGTCGATGAGCGTCTTTTCCGTGACGACGGGCCGCCGTAGGACTTCATAAACATGCATTGCTCTATTCCTCCATGTCCTCGGCAACGGCATCGCCTGCCGGCGTCGCTGCGCCGCCGAGCCAAGCCTCAACCCGTTCAACGGCCTCTTTCGCCATCACCACGACGTCATACCCCAAGAGATCGCGCACATTCAGGTAGCTGCTCTGCAACAGCTTCACCTGGGGCAAGTTGTTGACGCTGCGCATGACGCTCTCGTCGCGCTCGGCCAACACCAACAGCACGCTCTGATCCGCCACGCCAAGCGCCTCGAACACCGCCACAGCCTGCTTGGTCTTGGGCGTTTCAATCTTCAGCCCATCCAGCACGACCACCTGGCCGGAACCGGCCTTGAGGCTCAGCGCGCTGCGCAGCGCGGCACGATGCATCTTCTTGGGCATCGCCTTGACATACTGGCGCGGCCGCGGCCCAAAAACCGTGCCGCCGCCGACCCACTGGGGCGCACGGATCGAGCCTTGGCGGGCGCGGCCGGTCCCCTTCTGTCGCCACGGCTTGCGGCCACCACCGGCCACCTCGCTGCGCGTCTTGGTCTTGTGCGTGCCCAAACGGGCATTGCTCAACTGTCGCACCAACGCTTGGTGCATTAAGGCCTGATTGACCGGTGCGCCAAAAACCACGTCGCTGACTTCAAGCTCGCCTACCTGGTTCCCGGTCATGTCTTTTATTGCCAAATACATGATCAACTCTCCTTCATTCTGTCTCACCACGCCGAAGCCCATCGGCAGCCATAAGGCCGCCGCGGCGTCGTGCCAGGTGAAGTGTCCGGCAGACTAGCCACGCTTGACTTTCTTCACCGCTTCTTGCACGTACACCAGGCCACCGCGCGGACCGGGAACGGCGCCGCGCACCGCGATCAAGTTCCGCTCTGCATCCACCAGTGCGACCTTCAAATTCTGCACGGTTACGCGCTTCGCGCCCATCTGGCCGGGGCCTTTGGTGCCGGGGAAGGTATGTCCCGGCGTGGTGCCCGCGCCGCGCGAACCTGGTGCACGATGGCGATCCGACTGACCATGCGTCTTGGGGCCGCCGCCAAAGCCGTGGCGCTTAACCGCACCGGCAAAGCCACGCCCCTTGGAGATGCCGACCACGTCGACAAAATCACCATCTTGGAAGATGTCGGCCTTGATCACATCACCCGGAGAAAATTGGGTGATGTCGTCGAAGGGGAATTCGCGCAAGCGGCGCACAGTGGGCGCACCGGCCTTCTGGAGATGGCCCTTCTGCCCCTTGGTCAGCTTCCGCTCCGCGACTTCCTCAAATCCAATCTGGACGGCGTTGTACCCATCGGTGTCCACAGTCTTGATCTGGGTCACATAACATGGGCCGGCTTCAATCACCGTCACAGGCACGACCGCGCCACTCTCGTCAAAGAGTTGGGTCATGCCAACCTTTTTCCCGATAATCCCTTTCATCATTTCCTCCTGGGACTGACGGCTACGCTAACGGTGTAAACCACATCATCCCAGTGTCAGCACAGCGCGCAGCCCTACGTGAAAATGCGCCCGCACTGAACCACTGCGGCAGACTTATGCTGTAGATTTACGTTGAGTCACTCAAACTTGCTTTACCTAGACTGACAGAAACAGCAGTTTATCAATGTCTGAAGCTCAATGTCTACGGTAGCGTCTTCCGAATACGGCTCTACAATTTAATTTCAATATCCACACCCGCCGGCAGATTCAACCGAGTCAAATTCTCGATCGTCTTGCTGCCAGGGTCCACCACATCGATCAGACGCTTGTGCGTCCGGATCTCGAACTGCTCACGGCTGTCCTTGTCGATGAAGGTCGAGCGCATGACGGTGAACTTCTCCAGCCGCGTCGGCAGGGGAACCGGCCCAACCACCTGCGCGCCGGTCTGCTCCGCCGCATCCACGATCTGGCGCACCGATGCATCCAAAACCCGATGGTCATAGGCCTTGAGCTTAATACGAATTCGCTGCTTTGCCATAGTTGTCCTTTCAGACCTGACAATCGACCAATTTAACGGAGGAGGGCGGCACGTTCGCCGCTCTCCTCCGTCGCGGTCCACTTACTTCAGGATTTCGGTGATGACGCCAGCGCCGACGGTGCGCCCACCCTCGC
>CAZZNG010000304.1:0-6788 GCA_964655505.1 uncultured Litorilinea sp.
GAGCCGGAGACGCGACCGCTGGTGATGAGGTCAAAGATATGGCGCAGCCCTGGCAGCGGGTCGGCGGGATCGACGTGGCGGCGAACCATTTCTTTGCAGCCGCCCCAGCCGGGGATCAGCCCCACGCCCAGCTCGACCAGACCGATGGCGGTTTCGGCGTGGGCGACGACGTGGTGCGCGGCATAGCAGATCTCCGCGCCGCCGCCTAGCACGCGCTGGAAGGGCGCGGCGACGACAGGCTTGGGCGCGGCGCGCAGGGCCATGAAACCGGCCTGCCCGGTACGGATGAGCCGGTCGATGGCGGCCCAATCTTCGGCTTCGGCGGCTTGCAGCATGGCGCGCAGGTCGGCCCCGGCGGAAAAGTGTACGCCGTCGTTGCCGATGACCAGGCCCGCGGCGTCGCCGTGGAGCCGGTCGAGCGCGGCATCCAGCACGGGGAAGAGGTCGAGGTTGAGTGCATTGGCCTTGGTGTGAAATTCGAGCAGGAGAACACCGTCACCCATATCGTGCAAGGTCGCGGTGTCGTTGTGGGCCAGCGGTGTGTTGCGGCGCAGGGTTTCGACGCTCAGGGCGCGCGCGTCCACGTCAATCGGTACATAGCGCTGGGCCGCGGGCGCGTAGACCTCATTTGGCTCGGCAACTCGTTGATCGGTACTGTGATAGAAGTGGGCATTGCCCTGCGTTAGCAGGGCGCTGACCCAGGGCGCGATGCGCGCGCCGCTGCTGCGCATCTGTTCCACGGTTTGGGCCACGCCCAACGCATCCCACAAGGCGAATGGCCCCATCTCCCAGCCATAGCCCCAGGTGAGCGCCTGGTCGATGGCAAGCGGCGTATCCGCGATCTCCGGGATGCGCTGGGCGGCATAGGCGAAGGTGTGGGTCAGGGTATGCCGGATGAGTTGGCCCGCGCGGTCTTCGGCGGCCATGAGCGCGGCGATGCGCTGGGCCAGGGGCAGGCGGCGCGCCTTGTCCACGCTCTCCCAAGTGGGCGCGGCGGGCGGCAGATAGGCAATTTCGCCGCGGCGTGCGGCCTGCAAGTCCAGCCCCCAAAAGGCTTTGCTGCCGTCGTCGGCGACAACGGTTTTGTAGAAGCCCTGTCCGCTTTTGACGCCAAGATGACCGGCATCGATCAGCGTCTGCATGACCTGGCGATAGGCGGGAGCTAATAGCACGTCGCGGTCGGGGTCATCGGGGATCAACTCGTGGAGGTTATCTGCGATCTGCGCCCAGACGTCGATGCCGACGATGTCGTTGAGGCGGAAGGTTCCGCTGCGCGGGCGGCCCAAGAGCGGGCCGGTGAGCGCGTCGACTTCTTCGACTGTATAGTCGTGGGTGACGGCGTAGTCGATCACGTCGGCCAAGATGTAGCTGACCATGCGGTTGGCGATGAAATTGGGTGTGTCTTTGCAGATGACGACGCCCTTGCCCAACACCTCTTCGCCAAAGGCGCGCATTTGGGCCACGACAGCCGGATCGGTTTCCCCGGTGGGGATGATCTCCAGCAGGGGCAGGTAGCGCGGCGGGTTGAAGAAGTGAATCCCCAAGAAGCGGCGGCGAAAGGCAGGGCTGCACCCGGCGCAGATCTGGTGAATGGGCAGGCCGGAGGTGTTGGTGCTGACGACGGCATGGTCTGCGACAAGCGGCTCAAGCCGGGCCATGAGCGCTTGTTTGGGGGCCAGGCGTTCGACAATGGCCTCGATGATCCAGTCGCTGGCGCGCACAGCCTCCGCCAGATCGTCGTCCAGGTTGCCCAGGTGGATGCGCTCGGCGACGCTTGGGCTGAAGAGATTGGCCGGGCGTGCAGCCGCCATGCGGTCGAAGCCTGCCTGGACGATGCGGTTGCGCACCGCGCGGTCGCTCAAGGCGGCTCCGGCTGTGCGTTCTTCTTCGCTTAGGCTGGTGGGCGCAATGTCGAGCAGGTGAACAGTCAGACCGGCGTTGGCTAGGTGCGCCGCGATGGCGGCGCCCATTGTACCGGCCCCGATCACGGTTGCGGTTTGGATGGGGTGGGACATGGGGCGCATGCTCCTCTAGGCTTACGCTTGCAGGGATGGTTACTCTTGCAGGGAGGTAGATGGTTGGGCGGCGCTTTTTGGCTCTAGGCCTTTTGGCTCTAAATGGATGAGGATCTCACCCACATTGGGAATCGCGCCGCGAATGATCTCTTGCAGTTGGGTGCTGAGATCATGGGCTACGGCCACAGAAAGATCGCCGTCCACCAGTGCTTCGAAGGTGATATTGAGTTTGCCCTCCACCTGGCGCACGCGGATATTGTGGGCGTTGCTCAAGTTGGGGACTTGGTCGGTGGCGTGGACGATCGCGGCCTTGACCCGCTGGGACAGCCCGTGGCTCACCCGCGCCGAGGGCAGGATTTCCTGATTTGCCAATTCAATATGGCTGTAGACGGCGTGCAGTTCAGGCCGCCGGGTGAGCAGTGTCTGCTCAAGCCGGTCTGCCAATGTGTGGGCTTGGGCCAACGTCAGGCCGGGGTCGACGCCGACGTGCAGATGCAGGTCGAGCAAGTCATCGTTCTCCTGCACCCACCATTCGTGCAGGACAACGCCAAGCTCTTGGGCGACCAACTTGGCCGCGGTGTAGAGATCGGCTGTGTCGTCGCCGCTGCGTTCCGCCTCGGCGTGTACTGTGACATCGCCGACGCCGGGCAGTTCGAGGAGACGGCGGCGCACTTCGTCGGCAATGGCGTTGGCCTCTTGCATGGCAAGGTGGGGCGCGACGCGCACATGTAGGTCGATGGCGACATGGTCGGCTGGGCCGCGGCTGCGGATGCGGTGAAAGCTCTCGACGCCCGCGACTTCGGCCACGACTTGACCGATGGCATCTTCGGAGAGGGGCGCACGGTCGACCAGCGCGGGAATATTCTCGCGCACGGTGTCGACGCCGATCTTGGCAATGAAGAGCGCGACGAGCAGGGCGACAAGCGGGTCTGCCCAAGCATAGCCGAACCAGATCAGCCCCAGGCCGGCTAACACGGCGGCGCTGACGCCAATGCTGGCGAGCGTGTGGCGCGCGTCGGCGAGCAAGACTTCGCTGTCGAGACGGCGCGCCTCGCGCAGTTCCCAAAGACCAGCCACGGCTTGCACAAGGCTGCCGACGATCAGCGCGCCGACAGTCAGTGCGTTGAATTCGACGGCGGCCCCTTCGACCAGCCGCGCGATGGCGCTGCGGGCCAGTTCCCAGGCAGTGATGAAGAGGGCGGCCGCGATGAAGAGCGCGGCGAGGGTTTCAAATTTGCGGTAGCCGTAGGGGTGTTGCTCGTCGGGCGGGCGGCTGCTGACGCGCACGGCGATGATGCCGATGATGTTGGAGAAGCCATCGAAGAAGTTGTCGAGGCCATCGGCGATCAGGCTCAGGGTTCCTGTCCAGATGCCTATAGAGAGTTTGGCCCCGGCTGCCACCAGGTTGAGGACAAAGGTGACGGCCAGGACCCATTGAATGCGTTTGAAGTCACGTTGCATGGACTTGTTTGCCCTGCTGCGAAGGCCGCGGCGTGCGCGGCGGGTTCACAGCATTTTTTGCTCGGTTAGGGCTGCGCGGGATCCTTGCGGATCTCCGGCAGGTGCAGAATCGTGAACGGCTCGACGCGTGCAGGCGTGAATGGGTCGCCCAACAGGAGGAAGGTCCGGTTCACGTCCAGATTTGCGCCCGATTTGATGACTTCCATGTAGGCTGCATTGATCAACGCGCCCAATTTTGCCTTTTGGGGCGGCGATGACCAGAGCAGGCGGTAGAAGCCGATTTGCAGTGTGTCATGGCTGCTGACGACGCTAAGGCCGGATGAGCCAAAGGTGGCGACGGCCCCGCCATTGTGATGGATGAAAAGGTCTTCGTCCAGGGTCTTGGGGTCGGGCGCGGGTTTGGCAAATTGCGATGTGTAGCAGGTCATGGACAGGGCAATAAAGGGCATACTCAAGTTGTTGAGCCGCCCCGCGTCGTAGAGACCAAAGAGGCGCGCGTCAAAGATTTGCGCCACTTGCGATGTGTCGGTGACAGCCCATTGCCAATGGTTGCTGTGGCCGGTGTAGGTGACGATGCCCGCGCCGCTGTTCAGCAGTCTAACGCTCTTGTTGCGCGCAGTCAATACGTCTCCCTCCATGTAGGGCACAAGCGCCTGGAGGATAGCCGCGTCCTCAGCGGGAAGATTGGAAAGATTGGAGGGAGAGAAGTCTGTAATGGCGCTGTAGTAATGGCGCAATGTTTCGATGCCGTGGGGCATCTCGGCAATCATCTGTTCGGCCTTGTAGGGGAAATTTCCGGCACTATCAATGCTGCCATCAGGCCGGACGTGATCATCGGCAAGCTGTACCATGCGCCGCCGCCAACTGGCCCGGTTATCCCCGGCTTTTTCATAGCTGATGATCTTGTTCACAACGCCGCTTAGCTGGCTGACATCGTTGACCGGGAAGCGGCCAATCCAGATGTCGGGCAGATGGTCGGCGAGCGGGCTGTCGCCGTCTAGCTGTCCGTAGCAGCTATCACACGGCACGACGCGGATATAGGGATCGACGTCAAGCATGTAGGGCGGGATGTGGTTGGCGTTGTTATAGCCGTGGTAGTTATGCGGGTCCCAAGTGCCGTCGCCGACGAGCACCGCGGCCAGCGGCGCGGGGTTCCAGTTGCCCACGGCAAAGCGCAGGAAGGCGCGAATCGCGGCTGGATCGACCATGCCATAGCCCCAGGCGTCGAAGATGTTCTGCACGTTGACCACGCGCACCACGTAGTCCTGGCTGGTACGCAGGTCGACCAGCGGTTGCAGCGCGCTCCGGAAGAGGTCGGGCGTGATGTAGACGATATGGGCGCGGCCATTGACGTTGAAGGTGACCGGCGTATGGGCCACGGCATCGGGCGTAAAGAGCGTGCCGGGGCCGGTGAGCAGGTAGCGCTTGGCCCCTTCATCCTGGAAGGTGAAATTAGATCCAGTGGGCGGCGTCAGCAGTTGGGGCTGGGCTGGATCGGTGATGTCGTAGAGCGCGCGGCCCCTAACGGTATTGCTCAGTTGATAGCGCCATGTCCCCTCAATCCCCTGGAAGATCGCGCCCTTGCTATTGAAGTTGAGTTGAGCGGGCAGCAGGTAGTCGATGGCGTCGAAGGCTACGCCCAGCCGTTTGCCATCGGCCAAGAGCGTCACTTCGAGTTGATCGCTGGCCGCGTCAAGCGTGATCGTGCGCGCAAAGTCTTGCACGCGATTTAGGGCAAAGTCTACCACCCAATCGTCGCCATCATCGGTATGGGTTTTGTTGCCCAGTTTGACGCGGAGGCGATGGGGAATCCGTGCCCTCGGGTCTATTCCTGCATTGTACGCGCTGACGTTGAGGGTGATCGTCGCGTCCAGGTCCGCGGGGTTGTTGAGCGGCAGTTGATGGGCCAAGGTGGCGGCAAAGGTGACGTCGGCCGGCGCTTGGTTCTCGTTGGGCCGGGTGTCAGCTTTTTTGATGAAGAAGTTGTCGCCATCCGCACCGGGCACGGTGGATTCGAATTCGCTGTTGGCCTGGTAGCGGCCCACCTCCAGCGCGGTCGTGCGTACCGGCGCGCCGCCGGGCGCGACTGAACGGCTGCCCATGCGCGCGCCGTTTTGATTTGCTTCGATGAGCCAGTAGACCGAAGTGGTGTTGTAGCGGTCGCCAACGGTGGGCGCGTAGAAGCGGATGCGGTCGGACGCGTTCAGGACCTTGTTGTTGTTGTCGTCGATGATGTGCAGGGGCACTTCTTGGCCGCGTAGGAACAGGCGCAGTCTGTCCGTGTTGGGGTTGCTGAGGCCAGCCGCGGCGATGGCGCTGCCGTCGACCTCCTGCATACCGGCCTGGGTCACGATGAGTTTGACGACGTTGCTGCGCGCGGCCAGCCCATTGGATGGCCCGGTGGCGTCGGCCAGCGCAGGCACAGGGGCAAACAGGGCAGAGACGGTCGGGTCGGCGACGGCATCGTCTAGGGTGGCGACGCTGGCCCCTGGGATATGGGCGCTGAGATTTTCGACGTAGCGGACTTCACCGCTGGCAGGGTCGCGATAGATCGGGCTGAATGCGACAGTCGCCAGGTGTTTGCCGCGCTGTGTCCCTTCGGCCAGGATGAAGATGGGCGCGTCGGGCAGTTCAAAGGACGGCTGTGGAAAGAAGGCGGGCAGCGGTTCCCAGTCCAAGGCCGGTGGCACTTCGGTGGGCGCGGGGGTGAGTTCGCTTGTATAGGGCACGCTGTTGAGTTGGGCAATGGACATGGCCGCGGCTGCACCGGCCTGGGGCAGCTCGACCAGCGTGGATTGCCACGGGAGCAGATAGCCGTTATAGGGGCGCAAGGGCAGGACCGGCGTGCCGGTCGCCGCCTGCGCGGCCAGCGCGCTTTGCCACTCGAATTGGAGACCATCGGCTTGGGGCAGGACGGTCAACCCTGGCTCGGCGCTTTGCACCGGCTCCGTTTGTACTGGCTCTGTTTGCGCCGGGTCCGTCTGGGCGACAGCAGCAGGCGTTAGCCAAGTGCCCAACGTCAAGACAAAGATAAGTACGAAGGCTAGGCGGTGATAGAGCGTCTCGCGCAACGGTTGCATGGGGCTCCTTGTTTGATCTACAGCAGTGTTCATTTGCAGCGGTTTTTTCGCAAACCGGGCAAAAGCCATACCAGGGGCCAATTATACCAGAAGTGGCGGGCAATCGAGCTTACGATTGGCTGTTCATTGCTCTGTGGCTGCCTAGTAGCGGAGAGGGGCGATCAATGAGCAGGGAGCAATCAGCAGGAGAGATTGAAATAAAGAAGAGCGGCCTCGCGGACACATCCACGAG
>CAZZNG010000305.1:0-6773 GCA_964655505.1 uncultured Litorilinea sp.
ATAAGGAAGCATGTGCAGAAGCAATTTCACAACAGTTCAGTCGCATTACAAGTGCGTTCAACGCCACCAACGAATACGAACTAAACGAAGACGCGTTGACGCTGCGCGGGGAAGAAGCTGAAATGCGCCTGGTGCTGGACGATCCGTAACGCTCTGACGCCCTTGTTGGCGCTACCCTGCCGGGTTTACGCGCACCTCGACGCGGTCGAGCAGGGATTCCACTTGGCTGCGGTCGCCCATGCCCACGCCTGCTTTCATGGCCGAGGCTGTGCCCGCGGCCACGCCCCAGCGCGCGGCCATCTCCAGCGGGGCCTCTTGGCGCAGCGCCAGGATCACCCCGGCCAGCAGCGCATCGCCCACGCCCACAACCGTCTGCACCGAGACTTCGGGCGGGCGGGCGTGAATCACCTCGGTTTGACTCGCCAGCAGCACCCCTCCGCGGCCCATCGACAGGGCTACGATCTGCGCGCCCCAGGCCAACAACTGTTCCGCGGCTTGGCGCGCTGACCCCACCGAATCGACCTGGATGCCGGTCAGCTCCGAGGCTTCTTCCGCATTGGGTTTGATCAGATAGGGCCGCGCTTGGCAGCCCAGGCGCAAGGCTTCGCCCCATGTGTCGAGGCAGGCGCGGCCACCGCCGTTTTGCACCAGTTCAATCAGGCTGGCGTAGAGGTCCGGCGCAGCGCCAGGGGGCAGGCTGCCGCACAGCGCCCAATAGCTGTTGGGCACGAGGCGCTCTTGGATGCGGGCGCGCAACGCGCGCACCGTGGCCCCGTCCAACGAAGGCCCGGCCTCGTTCACCTTGAGATAACGGTCGCTCTCTTCTTCGAGGATGACGGTGTTGGTGCGCGTCTCCCCGGCGAGGGTGATAAAGTCGGTGGCAATGCCCAAGTTGTGCAGCCCATCGGCGAGCATTTGGCCGGTCGCGCCGCCAATGCAGCCGAGCGCAACCGAGTTGACGCCCAGTGCTTGCAGCGCGCGCGTGACGTTGAAGCCTTTGCCGCCCCAATCAAGCTGTGAATGGGTGGCGCGCAGAACAGCGTTTTCCTCAATCACAGGCACAGTCAACGTGCGGTCAAGCCCTGGATTGAGCGTGAGCGTGAAAATTGGCGGGAGCGTTGGCATAGCGTGTTTGGCCTCTAACGAGCGGCGGCCTAGGTGTTAGGGATGGCCCACGTGCTGCTGAATGGGCTGCTAGGCGACAACCGCGGGATCGAGCCGTTCATCGTCGTCGGCGGCTGCATCTTGCGCCGCCGCGCTTTCAGTCGCGGGCAGCGGTTCTTCATCAGCTTGGTTGGCGTAGAGATGGCGGAATGTGACCTGCACGACGCCGACAATCGGGATGGCAAGCAGCGCGCCCAGAATTCCACCGAGATAAAATCCGGCGAAGAAAGCGATCAGCACCAAGAGCGGGTGCAGACGCAGCACACGGCTCATCAGCATCGGGACCAACCAAGAGCTTTCAACCTGTTGCACAACAGCATACCAGATCCCGATGCCAACCGCAGAAAAAGCCGAGACCGACAAGGCCATCAACACCGCGGGGATGACGGATATGGTGGGGCCGACAAAGGGGACGAGTTCCATGACGCCTGCAATCACTGCCAGGGCCAGCGCATTGGGGACGCGCATGATCAACAGCCCCACGTAACAAGCCGACCCGACGATCAGCCCCAGCAGCATTTGATGGCTGAGATACGCGCCCAGGGTATCCTCCGTATCCAGCCAGATGTTGCGGATCACGGTGCGATGAGTATAGGGGATCAGCTTGAGGATGTTGTTCATGATCGTGCGCCGCGAGGTGAGCCAGTAGACGCTGATGACCACGGCAATCAGAACCTGTCCGGCTACATAGGCCGCGGTGGTTGCAAAGGGCATTGCGCCTTCGGTGACGGTCTCTTCAGCCGTACTCAGCATCTCGCGCACCGGCTCCGGTAAGCGGAGAAACGGGAGATTATAGACGGCAAATTGGATTCGCAGGTCGCGAATGGCTAAGGTCAACGCATCGTCGATATCGTCGGCCAGGTTGCCCTCGAGCACCATGTCCACATAGAGGTTGATGGCCGGCGGGATCGCCAAGAACAGGATCAGCACAATAGCTGCCACTACGGATAGATAGACAGCTGCGATGGCGGCTGTCACCGGCACGCGGCGCGCGCGCAGCCATTCCACCATCGGGCGCACGGTCGAGGCAAAGATGATGCCCACAAAGACCACAATGAGCAGTTCATTGAGGCGATAGATGAGATATGCGCCGAGCAGCGTGCCCAGCACAATACAGGTCTTGAGAAATGTGTCGCGAAACTGCATGGCTCGATCTTTCTGATGCCCAATCTTGTTGACGATAGAACGCTACACTTTATGATGCAGCCGCGGCTGCGCCGGCTCGGTCGAAGCCTTGACCTTCTCTGGCTCTGCTGTGGTCTCTGCCGTGGTACCCTCTGCGGCATCTTCTGCTAAGGCCGCCTGGGTCGCGGGGCGTTTGGCGTTGGCCGCCTCTGTCATGTGCCGCGCGTCTGTGTAAACCTTTGCCACTTCAGCGCCGAAAAGCAGCGCCTGCGCGCTGAAATAGACCCAAAACAGGAACGCAATCACCGAACCGGCCGCACCATAGGTCGAGCCGATGCGCGACAGGTAGAGGCCCAACAAGGTTTGACCGATGGTGAACAGGAACGCAGTCAACGCCGCGCCCACCCAGACATCGCGCCAAGCAACGTCTGCCGCGGGCAGAACGCGAAAGATCATCGCCGTGAACAACATCACCACCACAAACGACACAATCACATTGGTCCACTGCCAGAACGACTGGCCGCCAGGCAGAAGATATTCCAGTGCCGGGGACGCTGCACTGAGCAAGGTGCTGATGAGCAGCGAAAGCAGCAGCAGAAAGGCAACCACCAAGACCATTGCCAGGGCAAAGAAGCGCGAACGCACAAAGTCCATCACGCCCTGCTCTTCTGTGCCAGGCACTTCCCAGATGTCGTTGAGCGAACGGTGAATGTGGTTAAACGTGTTGGTTGCGCCCCAAATGATCGTGGCCGCGCTGATTAGCCCGGCGATGCTGCCCGCGCTGGGGCGGGTGGCGTTTTGCAACGCTGTCCGAATGAAGTCGGCCGCGCGCGGGTTGACGACGCGGCTGACATAGCCCAACAACTCGGCGCGCACAGAGTCTTCTGCGCCCCATATGAAACCGGCGATGATGATCACAATCAGCATCAGCGGCGCAATGGAGATGGCGCTGTAAAACGCAATGGCCGCCGCCATGCGCGGTATGTTATCTGCTTGCGCCTCTTGGAAGGCGCGTACAAGCACGTACCAGAGTTTGCGAAAAACCTTCCACCGCCGTGCAGCCATTTTCCCGGTTGCCATGTGCTTTGCTATGGGGCCATCGTCCGCCCGCCATGTGCCGGTTGACATTGCTTTGATTTCTTGACCTTGAATCACGCAATCAGAGTCGTCGGATTGCTGTTTGGGGGCCGCGGCAAGGACGCTGACGACTGCGCGCCCAGCTTACCAAGAGCAATGTAGCACGCGCACACTGCTGACTCAACCTGTACAGTTACGTCAAATGGATATAGGAGGTGATATAGATACAGAGAGGATATAGAGGGGGCGAGCTTTTGGGGAGTGGAACGTTTATGGCCGGGTGATCTTCCGGGACGCTCAGAGCGTCCCGGAAGGTATGGGCTAGATTACCCTATTGAATTCTTCATGTTCATGCAGCTTCCGGGAAGATCGCGCGGCCGGATCAAGCAAAGAACGGCTCTAGCCAGGCGTCTGGGATCTCCATGCCAAAGCCGGGCGCGTCGCTCGGCGTCAACATGCCGTCAACCGGAATGGGGACACCGGGGATGCGCGCTTCTTCTTCGAGCGAGACGCCGGGAGGCGTGCCCACGAAACATTCCAGCCAGGGGACAGAGGGCATGGCAACGCTGAAGTGCTGTCCAAAGGCTGTGCGCCCACCCGCGTGCAGCATGACGCTGATGCCCGCGGCGTCGGCAATGGCCGCGATCTTGCGGCAGGTGCTCAACCCGCCGACCCAGTTGATGTCCGGCTGTAGGATGTCGACGACATGGTGGTTGGCTGCCCATTGGAAGGGGACATGGGTATACCAGTGTTCGCCGGTGGAAAGCCCCTGCCACGGCAGCCGCTCGCGCAGCGCCACATGCGCGTCCAGGTCTTCAGGGATCAGGCATTCTTCCATCCAGCGCAGCTTGTAGGGGCGCAGCCGCTCGGCCAAGCGCACGGTGTACTCCACGTCAAAGGCCATCCAGCAGTCGAGCATCAACTCGCAGTCGTCGCCGATGGTCTCGCGCGCCTTGGCGACGAACTCCTCGTTCTTGTGCAGCCCATCCAGCCCATCGGCAGGGCCATAGGGGCAGGCGAGCTTGAAGGCTTTGAAACCAAGCTCCTGATACCAGTCGATGTCGTTGCCGGTGGCATAGCAGAAGATGGGGCTGTGGTGCGGCCCGCCCAAGAGCTTGTAGACCGGCTGCTCCAACAGCTTGCCCAGCGCATCCCACAGCGCCAGGTCGATGGCGCTGATGGCGTAGGAAGCGAGGCCCGGCGTGCCATAGGGCTTGGTGAGGCGGAACATCATATCCGCCATTTTCTCGATGGCGAAGATGTCTTGGCCGACCAGGTGCGGCCCCAAATGGTCGTCGATCACGGCGGCGACGGCGCGGCCATTGATCGTGCTGCCCACGCCCCAGGTTCCATCCTCCAAGGTCACTTTGCACCAGACCTCTTCCCATTCAGGCCGCCACAAGTTGCGGTGGCGCTTGACGTGGGGAAAGCGCGACATGGGGTTGGCGACTTCGGCTTCCACAGCCCAAGAAGGGCGGCGCGGGGGCGTAGACGGCGGCTTCACCGGCTGGTTGAGGCGCATGGCGCGGATCTCGGTGATCTTCATGCGAACTCTCCTCTTGCATGCTCTCTTATGCTTGCTTGTTTTCTGTTTGTTGGATGATGAACAGGACGGGATAGAACGGCTGCACGGGGCGCGGGCTGCGCGGCGTTGGCTAGATGGCAGAGATAGGGCCTAGTATAACAGAAGGCAGCCGGTTCACCGCGAACCGGCTGCCCAAAAGACGGGGGCTTCACTGCGCGCCCGCGCTGTGCCAAGCGCCCATAAACGCCTAGCCTCCGGAGCTAGATGCTCAGAAAGCGTGGGCTAGCGGGCAGGCTCCTTGGTCATGTTGCCCTTGTCCGCGGCCGCGGCATTGGCGCGGGCCGCGGCCTTGTCCCTCGCCATTTCTTCGACGCTCTTGACCTCGATGCGCGCCGCACCGCGCGTCTCGCGCAGCTTGACGCGCGTGCCGTTCTGTTCGGCCTCGGCCAAGCGCGCTTGGGCCTTGGGCACTTCATCGGTATATTGCGGCAGCCACTGGGCTTGCGCTACTAGCATCTCGTCGGTCAACTGCCAAATCTCTTCCGGGTTGCAAACCGCCGCGGTCAGCGGGTCGTGCAGCATGGCCTGTTTGAGCAGCGTCACGTCGCCGTGGACCGCGGCCTCCACAGCCATCTGCTGCACATGCACGCTGGCGGAACAGGTGGCGGCACAGGCCAGCGGCAGATCGCCGACCACGGTCATGTTGATGCCGGTGCGATCCACATAGCCGGGGATCTCGACCACACAACCGTTGGGCAGGTTGGTAATATGGTTCTGGTTGACCACGTTGAAGAAGCCGCGATAGGTGCGCCCAGTCTCCAGCCCTTCGATGATGTAGGAGCCGTGTTCTTCACTGCGCTTCTCCGGGCCGATCACCGGCGGCTCTTCGGCGAGCCAGTTGGGGAAGTCGGTTTCGAACCAGTTGCGCCCCTCGGTGCAGACGCGCAGATAGCCGCCCGTCTCGCCGTTGATCCACCTAGACAGGTCGATCCACTGGGGGATCTCGTCGACGCGCTTGCGATACCAGGGCACATATTCGCTGACATGGCCGTTGGATTCGGTGGTGTAATAGCCAAAGCGGCGCAGCATGTCGATGCGGATCTTTTCTGTCTGCGGATAGGTGGGGTGCATCTCGAACAGTTCAAGCAGGCGCGGGGTCATGTCCATGCCGCGCCACTGCACGTGCAGATACCAGGTCTGGTGGTTGATGCCGCCGACGACAATGTCCACATCGCGTCGGTGGACGCTTTCGTCCGGGCCGATCAGCCCCTCTTGCTTGGCCCAATGTTCAATGCAGCGGGCGATCTGCCAGTGGCCGCCCTGCACGCCATGACAGAGGCCAATGGTGGGTACGCCGCCATATTTGTTGCAGGCCCAGACGTTCATCGCCATGGGGTTGGAGTAGTTGAGGAAAAGCGCGTCGGGCTTGGCGACTTCACGAATGTCCTGGCAGATGTCCAGCAGCGCGGGGATGGTGCGTTGGCCGTACATGATCCCACCCGCGCAGAGCGTGTCGCCCACACACTGGTCGATGCCATATTTGAGCGGAATGTCGATGTCAAGCTGGAAGGCATCCAGCCCGCCCTGGCGGATCATGCAGATCACATAGTCAGCGTTGCGGATCGCCTCGCGGCGGTCGGTGGTGGCGATGATGCGCGCGGGAAGGTTGTTGGCGCGGATGTCGCGTTCGCACAACTGCTCGACCATCCCCAGGTTGCGCTCGGAAATGTCCATCAGCGCAAAAGTAGTATCGGATAGCTCCGGCACGGCGAGAATGTCGTGCATAAGCTTGCGTGTGAAGCCAATCGACCCTGCGCCGATCATGGCAATTTTAAGAGGCATAGAGAGTTCTCCTAGTGACAGATCAGACAATAGGCAACCA
>CAZZNG010000306.1:0-6764 GCA_964655505.1 uncultured Litorilinea sp.
TAGTGGTGGTGCAGAGTCCTGGACTGTGGGACAAGCAGGAAGAAAACGACCAGGGGCTGCTGCGTCTAGTCGTGGAGGCATTGCAGGCGTAGGCGTTCGCGCGGCCTATGAAGACTCTCTATCCGATCCCTGTGTCGCTCGCCACGCTTGGTAAAGCTGTTGCAGTTCACGGTGGGCCGCTACGTTCTCCAAAAACGATCTCCGCCGCCTGTCCTCTTGAATGTGGTCGGCGTATTGCTGGAGCAATTCATAACCCGCCCGCAAAATCGTCGCCGCGCGTGGGTCGCCGGTCGCTGCCAGAACTCGATAGCAGGTGAGATAGACCAGGAATGGTTCGTCCACCCCGGCATTCGGATGGACAAGTAGCTGGGGCCAAATTTCGTTCACCCAACGGCTTGCCGCGGATTGATTGCGTACAGCCAATTGAGCGGCGGCGCGCATACCTTCCGCGTGCGCGCCATCGACAGCAAGAGTTTTGTAGACACCACGCCCGCTACCCACACCTGGACGGTTGACAGCGCGGCGCTCGATGTCTCGATCCAGAGCGGCCCGGACAGTTCCACGACCAGCCGCCAGGCGATCTTTACCTTCAGCGGCAGCGTCGGCGTCAGCGGCTTTGAATGTGCGCTGGATGGCACAGACTTCACAGACTGCACCAGCCCACAGCAGTACAGCGACCTTGCCAATGGTGAGCACACCTTCAAGCTGCGCGGCAAGGACGCGGCGGACAACCGCGGCAGCATTGTCGACTATTCACGGACGGTGGAGAACAAGCCGCCGGTAGTCGCCGACCAGAGCGTCAGCACAAATGCAGGCCAGCCGGTCGCCATCACCCTGAGCGCCACCGATGAGAACGACGACGCACTGACTTACACAGTGGACAGCGCACCGGCACACGGAACGCTCAGCGGCACAGCGCCGAATCTGACTTATACACCTGACAGCGGGTTTGTGGGTCAGGACAGTTTCACCTTCACGGTCAGCGATGGACACGGCGGCAGCGCGACCGCCACGGTCACCATCACCGTCACCGGCGAACCGGATGAACCAGAAGAGCCGGGCGAACTGGATGAACCAAGTGATGACTCCATGCTCTTCTATGCGCCCATCATTCGTCACCCGTGATGGATGGGGAGCGTAAGGGGAGAAGATCTGTATAGATGGGATGTGCTTGCATGTGGGGGCAGGTCCGCAAATCCGCGCCACAGCGGGCAAAGCCGCACGCGGCTTGCCCCCACAGCCTCAGCGTTGAAGGAAGTTCTAGAGTTGAAGCAGGCTTTGTCCGCCCAGGACAGCCAGGAGGGCCAAGCCTGCGAAGTAGACGACTGTGAGAACCAAGGCCACATAACCGGCCAGGATTGCGTAGCCATCACGCTGGATCATGCCCAGCGAGAGCAGCAATATGCTCAGTGCAGGCAGGGTATTGGAGAAGGGGACGAAACTCAAGGGGAAAAGCAACAAGACGCCTCCCGCGATGACGGAAAGGCCATGGACGCGGTTGACAAGGGGGCCGTTGGTCAGCAAGGTCAAGCGCTCGCCCATCCAGCGCTCCAATCTGCCAAAAAACGTAGCCCCCTTTTCTAGCACAGGGATCAGGTGTTCACTTTCCATCTGGTGACGCAGGAGCCGCGACGGGAGCCAAAGTGTCCGGTTAAACGTGACGCTTATGCCGATAAAGATGATCACAAGGCCAAAGGCTGTGCTGACCCCCGGAATAGAAACGGGTAGCAGAAAAGGAAGCGTAAGAATAATGCAAAAGAAGAGCAAGCCCTGCTCACCGATCAACGCCAGCAGTTGCTGAACGTTCACGCGATCTCCTTCAATCGCAGCAATCGTCTGCTGGAGTGCAGTGCCGAGCGGAACTTGGCTATCTCGAAATTGTTTGTCCATTCCCTAGACTCCTGTTACCTGGACTTCCCGTACAAAACTCAAGCCAATGCAGGCTCACGATAATCCACGACAAACCAGTATACAACGAGTTTGCGATAAGCTAGCAAGGCCGAAGTAAGCCCCGTTGGGTGCTGTGCCCCACCACCAGCAGCGCACAACTTGAACGCTGTATCACACATCTGGTATCGCAGCCGATGCTTGCTCCTCATGTACGGGGCAAGTATCGGCAAGTTTATTTGCTATACTAGGTGCTGTTGACATTTCATGAAACAATCCAACTGCATAGGTTTTGGAATTAAAATGAAGAGCTACGTATATGCAGGGCTTTGGCTGCGGATGCGGGCCTTTGCCTTCGACTATTTGATCATCGCCGCCTACCTGTTCCTGCTGGTCGTGTGCGCTGTGGTTGCTCGATGGGGTTGGCCGGGGTTGATACAGACGCTGTTTGCCCGCCCTGCGATGAGTCATCTCGTCAGTTTCCTATTGGTCACGCTGCCGGTCAGCCTCTACTTTGCGTTGAGCGAAGCTTCCGCCCGGCAGGCGACCTGGGGCAAACATAAACTGGGGCTGCAAGTCATCCGCGCGGATGGAGCGCGCCTGCGCCTAGGCCGTTCACTTGGGCGCACGGCGCTCAAGTTCATTCCCTGGGAATTGTCACACGCTTTGATCTGGTATGGACGCTTTGCAGGGGAGGAGGAAGGCACGCTGCTCAATGTGGGTATTCTGCTGGTCTGGGTACTCGTCGGCGTCAACCTAGTGAGCCTGTTGATCACTCAAACGCACCGGACGCTCTACGATTGGCTGGCCGGAACAAATGTGGTCCAGCGAAGGGCGTAAGCCGATGCCATCGAGCGACAGGAAAATCCTTATCCTAGGGGCTTCCCTGCGTCAGCGCCACAGCACGACGTCCTTGATCTGAATCTTATCGTAGCCAAAGCCCTGTGCCTGGATCAGCGGCGTAGCGTGACCAATCGTGACGCGAATCTCGTTGGGGCCAGGCCGGAGCAGACCGGCTGGCACAGACCAGGTGTGCGACACCCAACTCTTGCTGAAATCTTCCAGCGGCACAGGCTCCGGCAGCGGTTGACCGTTGACCCACACGCGATTGGACCAGAAGTTGCTCTGCATAATCCGCAGCGTTAAGTGCCAAGCCGCGTCGCCAGGGTCATGCACATAGACAACGCCTCGCCATACTGGGCTAGGGTTGCGGTCAAGATGGAGCGGCATCCAGGGGGCGGGCAGGCGGTTGTCGCCGAGGTGGATCACCGCGTCGTCGGCTAGCACCTGGTAGCGCCGGACGGCGGATGTCGCGACATCCGCCGCGGCGTCGCGTGATGGCAGTGGAGGATGGGCGAGCATAGTTTCCTGCAACGCTTGGTAGGCAGGACGCGGGGTGCCATCTGCCGCCAGCAGACTGTAACCGCCCCAATCCGCGCTGTTCTCGCCGCCGATGTTCCAGATCGTGACCAAGTCCACCCATGCCCACTGGCTGCGGATGCGCTCCAGCGCGCCGGTCAAGTACTCGGCCTGCTCGCTAGGTGTGACTTCCTGCCAGGCTGAATGTTCATTGCCGCGTACCGTCCACCCCATCTCGGTGATCCAGACCGGCTTTTCATCGTCGCCAAAGCGCACCATGATCTCGCGCAGGTCCTCGATACGGGCCAGGTTCAACCCGTCATGGGCGTCGCGTGGGTCGTCCGGCGGATAGCCAAAGCCGTAGGCATGGACGCCGAGCACATCAAAATAGTCGGCTGCACCCTGCGCATACATGGCTTCTAGAAACAGGCGATCATCCAGCGCCGTCTCATCGCGTGTGTTGGTCGGCGCGAGTCCGGCACTGACCACCAACGCGGCGGGATCGGTTTCTTTGACGGCGCGGTAGCCCACCTTGAGCACTTCAACATAGGCAGCCGGGTCTGGCGGCAGACCTGCCCACTCCTCGGCCAGATTGGGTTCGTTCCAGATGATATAGGCAGGCACACGACCCTTATAGCGTTCCGCTACGATGCGCACCCATCGGTCGTATTCGACCAGATCGACCGGCGGGCGGCCCGGTTGCAGCGGTTGGACATTGGCCCAATCCGGCTGCTTGTCCAGGCGCACGACCAGGTTCAACCCGTAGTATTCGGCCCCGGCCACCGCTTCATCAGCCGCCTGCCAGATGAACTGTTCTTTCGTCGGTTCAATCTCCCACCAAGCAAACAACTGCACAGCCGTATCGACACCGGACGCGTGCACAAGCGGGAGCGTGCGCTCATCGGCCACAAGGGTATGCAGGCCGTAGCGAGGGCGCGGCGGCGCAGGTTGCCCTGCATGGGAGCCGAGCAGAACCTGTGCGCCGGTAAGCCAGAGCAAGAAGAAAAGCGTTCGTTTCATGCCAATCATGGCGGGAGAGCGGCCCGCCAGAACCCCCGATCTGTTGCCGCATAGAGCCAACGGCCATTCACGTCCACGAGCAGATTGTCTACGCTGACCTCGCCCATGCCGGTGGCGGCTGGATGCCAGCTCTCCCCTCCGTCCTCGCTGGCATAGACACCGCGATATTTGGCCCCCACGTAAATGCGCTTGGCGTCGTTGGGGTGAAACGCCAGCGCCGTGACCGTGATGTCTGCCAACCCCTCGCCCCACGAGCGCCAGCGATTGCCGCCGTCGTCGCTGCGGTAAAGACCTTTGGTTGCCCCGGCATAGACGGTCGCCGCAACATGGGCATCGACGGCTAAATGAAAGATGCTTTGCCCGGCCATCTCGTCGCCGATGCGCCGCCAGTGCAGCGCGCCGTCTTCGCTTTTAAACACATCGACGATGCCGCCCGCATAGATGACAGCCGGGTCATGGGGACTCAGGGCCATCGACATGATCTCAGTCGTCGTCTCCATTCCATCCCAGCGCGCAGTCCAGGTGAGGCCGCCATCGTCGCTGGCATAGATGCGTTCATAGGCCACCCGCACATAGATCCGGTCGGGCTGGTGCGGATCAAGCGCCAACTCAGGAATGATGAAATTGTCCCAGGCCAATTGGGTCCAGTCACCGCCGCCATCGCTGCTGACATAGACGCCATCGCCTTCGGTGGCAGCATAGAGCACTTGTGGATCGCCGGGCGCGACAGCCAGTGACAGAACGGCGCGTGGAGGCAGGCCCGCAGCCCGCCGCTCCCACCGTTCGCCCTGGTCTGCAGAGCGATAGACCCCGTCCTCATTGCCTAGATACAGCGTACCGTCCGGCGTTTGTGCCAGCGCCGTTGCGCGAAAGCTGCCCAGCGTCTGGGTGATCGGCTGCCACGACTGGGCGTGATCTTGGCTGCGATACAGCCCGTATTGGGTACCGGCATAAAATGTCTGCGTTGTGCCCGGCGCTACGGTGAGCAGATTGACCATCCCGTCGCGCCCCATCCCCTCGCCCCAAGGCTGCCAAGTATCGCCGCCATCTGTGCTGCGGTAGACCAGGCCGGTGCTCATGCCGAGGTAGATAGTCTGCAAGGCGTCACCGGTGATGGCGTCAACGCGGCCCTCGATCTCAGCGGCAATTGGCTCCCATGTCGCCGCGCCATCTGTGGAGCGAAAAAGCCCGGCGCGCGTGCGCGCCAGGATGAAGCGGTCATCCCATGACGCCACCCACAGCGCCGCGACAAAGGTCTCGCCAATGTCCGACGCCATCTGCCAGGAACGGCCGCGGTCGCGGCTAACGAACAGGCCATAACCGTCGCTGCCGGCCAGCAGCACGTCACCGGCGACAGCCACAGACAACACCGCGCCCACGCCGGGCAGCGCGGC
This sequence comes from uncultured Litorilinea sp., assembly GCA_964655505.1. Classification (GTDB taxonomy): domain Bacteria; phylum Chloroflexota; class Anaerolineae; order Caldilineales; family Caldilineaceae; genus QEUY01. The sequence goes on from CAZZNG010000306.1 coordinate 5,661, forward strand.
CAGAGGTTGCCAGGGGTCGCCGTCCTCCTTCATCCATACTGCAGGATGCGCACCGGCCGCATACAGAACGCCGTTGCCATCGGCATCCAGCGCAAATGCAGCCGTCGCCAAGGGCCATTCGGCGACGCGCTGCCACACCGCGCCAGTGCCATCGGGTGACCCGTGGTACAACCCATCCGCCGTCCCCACCCATAGTTCTTCCGGTTGCTGCGGGTCAAAGCGCAGGGTAAAGATGGCGTGACCCGCTGGCCCTTCATCCAGCGGCTGCCAGCTATCGCCGCCATCAACACTGATGTAGAGATTCTCGCGCGCATAAGCGCCGGCGAATAGGCGCAGTGGATTGAGAGGATCGACGGCCAGGGATGTTATTGAAACGTGAGGCGTCAGCCCATCGTTGCTCGCCTGCCAGACAAGTGATTGGCGCGGCGATGATAGTTGCGTACACGCACCGACCAGCAGCGCCAAGGCGAGGAAAAGCAAACCCCGCTGGAGTGCCCTCTTCACCAGTTTTGCCCCCTGCGGACATACAGTGCTGCGGACTGCGACAGGCTCATCAACAAAAGAGGATGACATGATAAGAACACAGCCATCTTGCCCGAGTCCTGTCCCGCTAATACGTTCTACTTGAATCCATCCACTCGTCTTTGTAGTCTTCCCAGGTGCGCTTACCCTTTTCCACCAAATATCTACCATACCAGCGATGGACAGACTGTTCCAGCAGTTCCCAAGCCCCCTGTGCAACCGCGTCATCCGGCAGCGCCAACCGCCCAATCAACTCGTTGCGTTCTGCTGGGTCAGGGATGACAACATGGGCCAGATACAACTCGTTGAACAGGACTTTATGAATATGCGTAGGAAAGGGCGAAGCGTGGCGAAACATGTGTCCCATTTCAACATCCAAGCAGACATTCTTCCCGCCCATCAAGAAGTTGGGGATCGAAATATTAGCCTCCGAGTATCCCCAACCGCGCAATTCCTCCCAGGGCGACAACAAGGTTTCCAGGTACCACCGTCGGCTCATGAAATAAGCGCCCCCTAGAACACTCCCGACCTCGCCCGGTTGGCAGACGGTATTCCATTTGTCAACCAAGATCCGCCTGGCAA
>CAZZNG010000307.1:0-6763 GCA_964655505.1 uncultured Litorilinea sp.
GGTTGTACTCATAGTCGGCCTCGCGCATGGAGCGTTCCAGCGCGGGGAAGAGGAAAGGCAGCGCCTGGGCATAGTTCCAAACGTGGGTACACGACCCTTCGCAGCAGCCCGCGGTCGGGTGACAGCCCTCCCACCCGTAGAAGGTTCCATCCTCCAAGCGCAGCACGGTCGGCGACTTGAGGGTCGAGAGATTGGCCGAGACGGCATCGAGCGCCGCCGCGGGAATGGTGGTGGCAAAGAGCGCGTCGTGAAAGCGCTGGGTCTCCTCGGCCAGACGATCCCATTCGCCCAGGGCATAGGCTGCGCTGGCGCGGCTATCTTCCCACACAGTCGCGTAGTAGTTGCGCCAGCCGCGCCATCCTTCTTGGCGCGGGGGCGGCAGCGTCTTCCAATAATTCTCGCAATTGGGAAAATTCCAGGTGATGACAAAGCGCACCGTGCGGCTGGCCCCTGGGTCCACGGGCACATGCACCGCGAGCAGCCCCTCATTACGCTCGCCTGCCTCCTCCGGCGCGTAGACGCGGTTTTTGAACGGCCCCGGCGTCATCAAATCGTGCCAGTAGACTTCCAGATTGTCGAACCACGCGCCGCGGAACCAATACTGCTGCCAACTGACGCGCACATCATTGGTTTGCACATCATTGGTTTGCCCAGCATTGGCTTGCCCCGCGTCGGTCGCCAGGCAGAGATCGCCATAGCCTGTCTTGTCCGGCGTAATGCCGTCGCTGCGTAGGTGCAGCACATGGCCCCACGCTTCTTGCGTCACCTCGTTCAAATTGTTGGCGGGCAGTGGATTGCCCAACACGCCCACCACCGTATAGGTGAGGGGCGCATCGGTCGGATTGGCAATGGTGAACTCAAAAAAGGCGGCGGGAATGCTCGAATCGCGGTCGTTGGTGGGAATGAAGGGGTTAAAGGCGCGCAGGCTGACCTGGCCGGGAAAGCTATCGTCTTGGAAGGTTAGGTCGGCCAGTGGATATTCGCCGCGAAAGTCCACGCTGATGAAATGGGGCAGACCGGTCAGGTATTCGCGCCGCGGCCCCCAGCCAAAGGTGCGGAATTGGCTTCCGGTAAATTCACCCATGTAAGGCGGGTGCAAGTCGCCGTGCAAGATGCGCGCGGCCACCACTTGATCGTCACGCTCGGCGCGGATGGCAAAATGGGAAAAGCCATTGACGCTGCCCTTATTGGGCCGGTTGAAGATTTCCCAGTCGATCAAGCGCCCATTGCCCGCCAGCCCAATTGACCCCGAACCAATGCCGCCGAGCGGAAAGCTGATCTCGTTGGTCTTTGCCCCTTGATAAAGGAAGGGCGACCGCTCCATCTCGCCCAGATGGGTCAAGCTCTCCTGCGCAACGCTCATGCTCTACTCCTTGCCCGGCCTATTCACCAGGCGTGAAAACGGCCTGCCGGGGCCGTTAGAGGATTTTCGTGCGTTGGGTAAGTTGCACCGCGCGGGCAACAAGCTGCTCTCCGGCCTCCGGGGCCAGCGCAGCCGGATAGCCATAGTAACGATAGGCGTCGGTGATCTCATAGCCACCCGCGGCATAGGCGTCTCGCGTCGGGATATAGCCGATATTGCCGTTGGCGAAACCGACGACCAAGACCCGGCGCAGCGCTCCTTCTCGCTTGATCTGCATACCGAGTTCGACAAAGAGTTCGCCCGGCACGCCCACAATCGCGCAGTCGCGGACACGCAGCAGGTGAATCTCCGCGTCGACCGTGGGCGAGAGTTGGCCCGCTTGCGCCGCCTCGAACATGCGCTCGGCCCAGCGCAGCATGGCATGGGCGATCTTGGCCTTGGCGGCATCGTTGCTGCGGCCCGCGGCCAGCAGCGCGGCCTGATACTGGCTGCGCAGCGCCAGCCACTCCTCCCGCTGCGGCAGGGGCTGCAAGGGCAGATGCAGCAGTTCGCCCTCTGTGTCAAGCCCCGCGCCAGGCATCTCCGTCAAGGTGGGCAGCGCTTCCAGCGCCGCGGTCACAATACCGTCGGCAACCTCGGTTAAGCTTGTCTCGCCCCGCGCCACTGGCCCCACATTGCCGATGGCTCCGGTCAAAAAGAGCGTGATCGCGCCGGTTGCCTCTTCAAGCTGCTGGGTCACCGCGCCGGGGTAGTCGGCGGAAATCTCGCAATTGGTGTGGTTGAGCGTGGTAGGGTGGCACGCATAGTTGACAACCAGCGCGACAGGCTTGCCGGTGAGATCGTCGAAGCGCAGCAACTCCACTGCGCGATCAATCGGCCCGCCCGGCACACGGCGATTATGCACACCGCGGTCATTGGCGGCCTGGCCTGCGGCCAACGTAACCGGACGCAAAGCCGCGTGCGCTTGCACAACCGCCTCGGCCATGCGCCGCTCCAGTTCTTCGATATAGGCCGCGTCCGGCGTGCCGCAATCCTGCAGGAACATGGTTGCTGGGCCGCCGTGCGTATGCGTCGCGGCCACCATGAGCGACGGGCCGGGGATGCCGGTTGCCAGGGTGACGCGCCGCCGGATATCGTGAACGCTCTTGTCGGGCAAGCCGATGATGTCCGCCACGACAACCGCCACATGCCGCGTGCCGTCGTTCAACACCAATGCGCGCGCATAGAGCGGGTCGCGCACGCCAATGCTGGGATTCATGCGCGCGATGAAGCCGGTTAGGTCAACGCCCACGGGGGGAGTAATCTCGATGCGGGCTGCTCCGGCACGCAGTGGACGGGCCATGAACGTCCCTTTCTGAGAAATAAGCGAGTGATGGTGTATCGGCATTGTAGAGGCATCGCCGCCGCTGGTCAAGCCCTTGCCGCGATCCCAGACGAGACGCCGTGCATCTGCGCGGGTTCATTCGTCCACCTCGTCAGGCGTTACGACATCAAGCGTCACGCCGGGCAAGGTCAGCGCCAAGTCCGGTCCGTAGCACTGCGCGGGGGTGTGCAGCCCTGGCTCCCAGGCATCGTCCAGCACCCGCGCCACAACCGCCAGCGCCGCGGCCACGGTGAAGTCGTACACGTCCGGCCCATGCAGGCGCACGCTGCGCCGCGTGCCCAGCGGGTCGGTCACCTCACCCAGGATATGCGTAGCGCCGCCCGCGCGTGCTTGCGCTGAAGGCTGCGCCCTCTGTCGCCGTGCCATCTGGCGCAGCAACACCTGCGCCCACCCTTGCCCCGCAATGGCGTGCAGCCGCATCAACCACCGCGCGCCGCGCGGCAGCACTTGATAGGTTTCAATATCAGGGATAGCGGTCGAGAGGTAGGCTGTCACCAAGTCGCCGCGCCACGGATCGACCGTCGCTGCAACCGGCCCGGAACCGAAGTCGAACGTGCGCGTGGCCGCGGTGATGGGCGCGGGCTGCAAAAGGCCGCCGCGGCGCTGATAGCCGTGCTCGCGCAGCAAGCGGATCAGGGCGTACAGCGTCCCTTGCGCCGCGCGGCCCTCGGTCTGGACGGCGAGGGTCAAACGCGTGGCCGCGGGCGCGGCCTGCTTGAGATAGAGCGCCACGCAGTCGGTGGGCACAACGGCAAAGCCCACACCGGGCATCACCATCACCCCCGCGCGTTTGGCCGGTGCGTCATGCTGCGCCGCGGCGAGAAAATCGGGCACGACGCTGGAGAGGTCGAGGTAATGGGTGCGCGTCTCGGTACAGGCACGCACCAGCGGCGGCAGCGAAACGCGAAAAGGCCCGGCACAGTTGAGCAGCACATCCACATCGACCAGCGCGGGCGCGGTCTGCTCAAGCGCCAAGACCGCATAGGGCAAGCGCAGTTCGTCGGCCAAGCCGCGGAGCTTTTGCGCGTTGCGACCGGCGAGGATCGGCTGCATCCCCGCGGCCACGGCTTGGCGTGCGATCCGTTGGCCGGTGCAGCCGGTCGCGCCGTAGATCATCCAAGTTTGCCCGTGCATCTGTCTCTGTAGCTCGATGGATTGGCCTCTGGGATTCTCGATATGATGGCACAGGATAATGACCCCCAAGCGATGCGTCAAGCCGCCCCTGCTGGCGTGTTTGAGGCGCAACAGCACAAGCTTAACTCAATCAGCCCCGCGCAAGCATGGTCATTCGTGCAAATAGGAGTATAATCAACCAGCACGCATAGAGACTGGGGAGGCAACTACCTTTATGACACGAACACCGGCAGATATTCGCCGACTGGCCCAAGAACGTATTTTGCTCTTGGACGGCGCAATGGGCACGATGATCCAGCGCTATCAACTGACCGAGGAGGACTTTCGCGGCGAACGCTTCCGCGACTTTCCCGGTCATCTGCAGGGCAACAATGAACTGCTGTCATTGACTCAGCCGCAGATCATCGAAGCCATCCACCGCGCCTATCTGGAGGCCGGGGCCGACATCATCGAAACCAACACCTTCAACGCCAATGCCTTTTCGCTGGCAGACTATCACATGGAGGAGTTGGTCTATGAGATCAATGTTGCGTCGGCGCGGATTGCGCGCCGCGTCGCGGATGAGTTTACCGCGACCACGCCCCATAAGCCGCGCTTTGTCGCGGGCGCGCTCGGCCCCACCAACAAGACCGCGTCGCTCTCGCCCGACGTCAACGACCCCGGCGCGCGCAGCGTCACCTATGACCAGTTGAAAGCCGCCTATCGGGAACAGGCCCGCGGGCTGCTCGACGGTGGCGTTGACATTCTCCTGATCGAGACGATCTACGACACGCTCAACGGCAAGGCTGCCATTGCCGCGGTCGAAGAACTGCTTGAAGAGCGGGGCGAAGATGTCCCGCTTATGATCTCCGGCACCATCGTTGATGCCAGCGGACGCAACCTTTCCGGCCAGACCACCGAAGCGTTCTGGTATTCGGTCGAACATGCGCGCCCCTTTAGCGTCGGGCTAAACTGCGCGCTGGGCGCAAAAGAGATGCGCCCCTATTTAGAAGCATTGGCAAACGTCGCGGACACACACGTCAGCGCCTATCCCAACGCAGGGCTGCCCAACGAATTTGGCGGGTATGACCAGACGCCGGAGGAGATCGCCGAGTACCTGCGCGACTTTGCCCAATCAGGCTTTATCAACATCGTCGGCGGCTGCTGTGGCACGACGCCCGACCACATCCGCGCCATTGCCCAGGCAGTTGAACAGATCCAGCCGCGCTCCCTGCCCGAACCCGACGCCAAGTCCGCCTTTAGCGGGCTGGAGCCGTTGGTCATTACGCCCTTTACCAACTTCATCAACATCGGCGAACGCACCAACGTGACCGGCTCGGCGCGCTTCCGCAAGTTGATCATGAACGACAACTATGAAGAAGCGGTGCGCGTGGCCGCGCAGCAGGTCGAAAGCGGCGCGCAGATGATCGACGTCAATTTTGACGAAGGTCTGTTGGACGGTGAAGCCGCCATGGTGCGCTTCCTGAACTTGATCGGGACCGAGCCGGACATTGCACGCGTGCCCATCGTGATCGACTCGTCCAAATGGTCGATCATCGAAGCCGGGCTGAAGTGCGTGCAGGGCAAAGCCGTGGTCAACTCCATCAGCCTCAAAGAGGGCGAGGAAGTCTTTAAGCAGCAAGCGCGCGCCATCCGGCGCTACGGCGCGGCGGTGATTGTCATGGCCTTTGACGAGCAGGGCCAGGCCGACACGGTCGAGCGCAAGGTCGAGATTTGCACGCGCGCCTACAAGATTCTGACCGAAGAAGTAGGCTTTGCGCCCGAAGACATCATCTTCGATCCCAACATTCTCGCCATTGCCACGGGCATTGAAGAACACAACAATTACGCGGTCAACTTCATCGAGGCGATCAAGATCATCAAGGCCACGCTGCCAGGGGCCAAAGTCAGCGGCGGCGTCAGCAATCTATCCTTCTCCTTCCGCGGCAACAATACCGTGCGCGAGGCGATGCACTCAGTCTTTCTCTACCACGCCATCCGCGCGGGGATGGACATGGGCATTGTCAACGCCGGTCAGTTGGTCGTCTACGAAGACATCGAGCCGGTGCTGCTGGAGCATGTGGAAGATGTGATCTTCAACCGCCGCCCAGACGCCACCGAACGGCTGGTGGCCTATGCCGAGACAGTGAAGGGAAGCAACACCAAAAAGGTCGAAGATTTGGCCTGGCGCGAAAGGCCAGTGGCCGAACGGCTGGCCTATGCGCTGGTGCGCGGCATCACCGACTATATCGAGGCCGACACAGAGGAGGCGCGGCAGCAGGCCGACGAACCGCTGAACGTGATCGAAGGGCCGCTGATGGACGGCATGAACCAGGTGGGCGATCTCTTTGGCGCGGGCAAGATGTTCTTGCCCCAGGTGGTCAAGAGCGCGCGCGTCATGAAGAAGGCCGTTGCCTATCTGCTGCCCTACATCGAAGCGGCCAAAGCCGCCAACGGCACCGGCTCGCACAATGCCGGTAAGATCGTGCTCGCCACGGTCAAGGGCGACGTACACGACATCGGCAAGAACATTGTCGGCGTGGTGCTCGCCTGTAACAATTACGAGGTGGTTGACCTGGGCGTCATGGTCCCCGCGGAAAAAATTCTGCAAACAGCCAAGGAAATGGACGCGGACATCATCGGCCTCAGCGGGCTGATCACGCCGTCGCTGGACGAAATGGTGCATGTCGCCAGGGAGATGAAGCGGCTCGGCTTCACGCGCCCGCTCTTGATCGGCGGCGCGACCACGTCGCGTATGCATTCCGCGGTCAAGATCGATCCGGCGTATGACGGGCCGGTGGTGCATGTGCAGGATGCCTCGCGCAGTGTGGGCGTGGTGGAAAAGTTGCTCAACCCGGCCAGCCATGACAACTTTGTGGCCGAGGTCAAGGCCGAATACGCCA
>CAZZNG010000308.1:0-6730 GCA_964655505.1 uncultured Litorilinea sp.
CGCGCCCCCATACTGGATGGCGATTGCCAGGTCATGTTTCAATGCCGCTTCATAGATGGGATAGTAGTTGCGGTTGCCATAGGGCATCAGGCTACGCACCGGCAGCACCACCTGCACAAATCCGGGATGCCCGCCAAAGCGCTCGATCTCCTGCACAGCCATCTCCGGCACTTGGCTGGGCACAACCAGACTGGCGCGCAGCCGCGGCTCCGGGTCCAGCCACGTATCGATCTGCCATTGGTTGATGGCCGTTGCCAGCGCGGCCGCCAGATCAGGGTTATGCACCCCCTGCACGCGATAGGCGCAGTTGAGGATGCCGATGCGAGTGCGCCACGGATCAAGCACCTGTTCAGCCAGCAGCCCCAAATCGCTGCCCGCTGGCCCGCCCCCTGCTGGACGGCTGCCAGGCCGCGCCGTGATCGCCGCGCCCCGAGGATAGTCGTTGGCATCCGGCCCGACGAACGCCGATTCCTCGCAATAGTCGACCCAATGATCGGCCAGATAGGGGTAAAGCGCCCGCAGCGACGGCAGTTCATTGTGCAGATCGCAATCGATCACGCGCGCCACGCCCAGCGCATCCAGATACGCGCCGGGTGTCTGCGTCGCCACGCTGCTCTGTTCGGCCATGTTCACGCCCAGCCTCCTTTATTTACGCAAGGCCGCGCTCTCATACACCTGCGGATTCACCACATCCTGGGGCCGTTCGCCGCGGAAGAAAGCCATCAAACGCTCCACAGCCATGGTCTCAATGCGGGTGCGCCCCTCGATGGTGACCGCGGCGACATGGGGCGTCACAATGATCAAGGGGTGGTTGCGCAGCCGCGAATCGACCGGCAGCGGCTCCTGCTCGAACACATCCAGCCCGGCCCCGCCCAGATGGCCGCTGTCCACCGCTTCCAACAGCGCGCCTTCATCCACCAGCGGCCCGCGCGCCAAGTTCAGCAGGAAAGCGCCCGGCTTCATGCGCGCCAGCCGTTCCCGGTTCATCATGTGGTAGGTCGCGGGCGTTGCGGGCGCGTGCAAGCTGAGGAAATCGGCCTGGCTCACCACCTCGTCCAGTTCGAGCAGTTCAATCCCCCACTCGCGCGCCTGTTCCGGCGTCACCAATGGGTCCGTGCCGATCACACGCATCCCAAACCCCTGCCCGCAGATGTGGGCCACACGCCGCCCGATGCGCCCCAGGCCCACCAAGCCCAGCGTGCGCCCGCGCACCTCAACGCCGACCAGCGGACCGCTGCGCGGGCCAAAATTCCCCGCGGCCATGTTGGCGTCGCCCTGCTTGATCCGTTTCGCCAAGTTGATCAGCATGGCAACCGTGTGTTCAGCGGTCGACTCAGTCGGCCCATCGGGCGTATTGCAGACGACAATGCCGTATCGGGTCGCGTCCTCAATATTGACATTGTCGACGCCAATCCCCGTGCGCTGCACAAGGCGCAGATTGGGCATACGCTCGAACAGTTCGGCATTGTAGCGCACGACCGACGAGGCCAATATACCATCCACGTCGAGCGCCTCATCAGGCACATGCGTCTGCCCACTCTGGCCGATCTGAATCGTCATCGACTCTGGCAAAGCGGCCAGCGCATCCGAAAAAAAGGGAACCTCGACCCACAACCGGGTCAATTGAATAGACATGGAACAACAATCCTTCGCATGTGGGTTGGCGAGTTGGGGTGATTTACAGTTGGTTGGATGCTTGATTCATGCTATGCAGCGCATGACAGCACAGCCGCGCCTAGCGCCAGTTGAAACTGCGTAGTTCGCTCGGTGGGCTGGCCGCTTGCAGCGCATACTGCTCGTTACCGCCGGGCAGCACACGCACTACGGACACCTGCCATGCGTAAGTTGCAAAATCGCCCTCTGCTGGCGCAAGTTCCGGGTCAAGCCGGTAGCTTGTGGCCTTGGTCCAGATCGAGGGGAAGCTCTGGGCCGAACCGTTCACCGGATAGATCAGCAGCACATACCACTCATTGGGCTTCAACACATCGACGCTGATCCAGCGCAGCAAGGCCGCCTCATTCAGCGGCACATCGCCCTCATCGGGCGGGCCAATCAGCCGCGGCTCCGCGTACACAGGGGGCGCTTCCGCGCCAGGACCGCTTGGCGCAGTGCCGGAGATCGTGCCCGTGGACGCCAAGACCTCCGCCGGCACATCGCGAACCGGAATCAACAACACATCGCCGGGCCGGATGAAATCATTGTTGATCAAATTATTGGCGATGAGAATCTCTTCCACCGTGCTGCCAAAGCGCGCCGCAATCGAGACAATCGTGTCGCCCGGCTGCACCGAATATTGGAAGCGCGATTCAACCGTGTCCCCCTGGGCGACAGGCGCTTGGGGCGGCGCTTCGGCGGCGCTAGCCTGACCCTGCACGGGCACGATCAGTTCGTCGCCCGCCCGGATCAAGACGTCGCTCATCCCGTTAGCAGACTGGATCTCCTCCACCGTCACACCGTATTGGCTGGCGATCGCCAACAATGTTTCTCCCTGGCGCACCCGATGGCGGATCACGCCATTGGCCGCTGCCGTGGGCAGCGGCGTTGGGGTAGCAGGCATGGTGATGGCGATGGTTTCGCTAATGCCTGTTGTGCCGGTTAGGACAGGAATGCTGTCAGGGAGGATTGCGGCGACTTCACTGTCACTCGGCTGATCCGCGCGCGGTTCACTGGCGATCCGCCACCAGACACCCAGCACAGCCAACACTGCCAGTACCAGGAGCGCATCGATCCATGAGACACGCTGTCTGCGCTTCTTTTGAATGCGCAGATCGTGCCCACACATAAAGCAGCTTTCCGCATCGCGTGCGACGCGAGTCCCACAATTTGGGCAGCGACGTTCGGCGATTGCAGTAGAGATCTGTTGCCTAGCCATTTCTATGATTATAGCACCGGATGTAGACGCAATGGAAAGTCTGAAATTTACAATTGCGCCATCCGCGGGTGTATACCGGTCTATTCACATCTGCCAGTGTGACTTGAGCCGCATTGTGCGACCTCAAATTGGCAAAACTGGCATAACCAGTTGCACAAGACCGATAGGGAAGAACTCATTTAGGGTAGAACGAATTGCACAATACTTGCACAATCGGGGGAAAACAATGCGGGTAGCGTTTGATGCTACCCGCACGCAGTACATTTTTGCTTAGAGGCTGCCCCATCCCGCAGCAGCAGACTTACTCATGCTGCTGGAGCAAAAAGGCCACCAGGTCGGCCAATTGCTCTTGGCTCATTGTATCGCCATAATTTTGAGGCATCACCCCGCCAGGAAAACCGCTCACCACATAAGCGTTCGGGTTGACAATGCTTTCATAGAGATACAGCCCTGGGCTTTCCCCTGGAACCCGATTGGCCGCGGTATCCGCCAGGTGGAACCAGGTTGGCCCGGCCATCTGTTGGGCGGGATCAAGCGAATGACAGCCAACACACCCGTTGGTCAGGGCCAATTGCTCACCGCTAGCCGGGTCGGCATTGGCCAATGCCGACACAAATTCGGCATCAAGCCCCGCGGTGATCTCTTCCTCGCTCATATCGGCAACACGCAGCGCTTCCGCTGCCGGTGCCACGACGATCTCCTCGTTGGCCTCTAGCGCGTAAAGTTGCTCGCCAAGTTGGGGAGAAATAATCTGCGCGTTGGCATCTGGGGCACAGCCGGCCAACCCCAAAGCAATGACTAATAGCAACAGCACCCAGCCCGTTGTTCGACTTTGCGGCAACGTCATAACTCCTCCAGCGTTTTGGGACTCATTGGGGAGAGAATGGTCAATTCACAGACCACAGTGTATCACAGCGCCAGGCGGCAGAGAAATTTTCAATCCTGTTCGCGCCAAGATTCACAAGCGCGGCGGCTTTTCCCCTGCACCATGCCTCCCCCAGCGCCAGGCAGACCCATCAGAAACGACTTGCACAATCCCACAGCCCTCTGTATGCTTGGCTCTATCGCTCCCGCCTTTACAGCGCAAAAATCATTGCAGATGCATACCGTCAAGCCGCCAGCCGTGACCGCGCCGCCCGGCGCACGCTTCCATACCATCATCGCCTTACCATCAGCGCCTATTGAAAACGGCAGCGCACCAACAGCAACAACAGCGTAGCGACAACAGCCAGCAAGACGACAACAGGAGGAACGCCATGCAAGGAATTTTACGCCAACTTGTGGGGATCGTAGCCGGCGCGGCCTTGGCGGGCGGCGTTATGACCACCATGCATGTCATGGCCCGTGAGCGCCAGATCGATCCCCTACCCACCCCAGCGCCGGTCGAAGTCAACACCATCGACGCAGGCGCAGCCCACTACATCAACTATCAAGGCCAACTCTTCAACCCCAACAACAACCGCCCGCTCGCCAATACCGGGGTCAACGCCAGCTTCCGCCTCTATGGAGCATCCAACGGCACACAAGAGCTATGGCGTGAGAACAAATTCATCCTGACCAACGTGGATGGCGTCTTCAACACCAACCTCGGCGACACCGCGCCCCTCAACACTGACATCTTCGACGGGCGCGAGCTTTATCTCGGCATCGCCATCAACGACGAACTCACCATGCCGCTCCAGCGCATTACCTACACCGTCTATTCCTTTTGGTCGCGCAATGCCGACAAACTGGGCAACTTTGGCGAACGCGACTTCCCCAAAATCGTGGCCTATGGCGTGGTAGACGACGACGGCGACCGCGATAGCGGCTATAACTTCAGCAGCAGCCGCGAGCGTGTCGCAGGCGAGGACGTCTATGTCATCGACATCCCCGGCATCACCCACAGCATCCACGACTACACCACCATCGTCACGCCTGCCTGCGTGCGCCCAGTCATGTTTGGCGTCGGCACCAGCGAAGGCGATCTTGTCGTGGATATGTGGGATCAGAACGGCAACCGCACAGAATGTCGCTTCGAGTTCATGGTCTTGCGGCGGCGGGAGTGAGCCATGCAGCCCATGACGATTTTCCCAAGACCCTCTAAACGATCCGACGCCCACAGACGCGCCGCTCGAATCTCTGCCGCGCACCGTCGCCGCTTGCGCGGCCTCGTGCTCCTGGCCGCGGCTTGTGCAGCCATCCTCCTAGCGAGCATTGTCGTGGCCCAAGCATCGCGGCACTACGATCTCGCCTGTCGTGGCGTGCTCGACAGCGGCGGCGGCTATCGGGTGACCCCTTCGCAGCAGTTCGCCTTAGTCGATGCCACGGGCCAGCCCATCGCGGGCATCTCGCAAAGCAACCGCTTCGGCGTCTATGGCGGCTACATCCATCCCTACAAGCCTGCCCCGTCGCCATCACCCGAACCGCCACCGGACCCGCCTCCGGCCTTCGCCAACAAATTGACTCTGCCCTTCATCTCCCAAACCATGCGCGTCGTCCGCGGCGGCTGTTAAACGGCGCAACCATCACCAGCCCACCAAATAGGAAGGGCGCTGTCCCATCCACAAGACAGCGCCCCTCCTGTTTCAACCCCAACGATTCAACCAATGAGGATGCTTATCTTAAAACCGGCCCCTTACTGCGCGGCCAGGGTCGCCATCTGCACCGTCACGGGCAAATAGACCACGAAGCTGCCCGGCTGCTCTGGATTCTGCGGCTCAGTCACCGGCTTTGGTGCCGGAACGACAATCACCTCGTCAATCTCCGGCGAGATCAGCTCGGGATCGGTGACAACCGTGCCTGTAACCGGATCAGCCGCCGAAGTCGTAGGCGTTTCTACCGGCGCTGCCGGGTTTTCGTCGCCCACCGCACTCGACGCATCAAACGAATCGAGGCGCACGATCGCCTCCGCCGCCGGATTGTCCCCAGAGAGAATTACAGGCACGTCACCGGCAGCATGTACCGGAATTGACAGAAACAGCGAGACAAGCAGCCCAACACCTGTCAAAACAATCACACGAATAATGGAAATAATGGGGGACATGGCGCACTCCTATTCGACCAACCCGCCTACAAATCAAGAACCATGACTATTTATGACTATTTAATAGACAGGTTAACATGAAAAGCCGCCATCAATCGTGTCATACGGCTGTCAGAAACGGCACAAGCTGTCAAATAGACAGCCGATCGCGCCGGAGATCGCACGGGGCGCGCGGTTTCACATTGCCTCGCCGCCTACGGTACACTGGCGGCATTAACGTTTCGACTACCGGTTATTCCTAAAACGATCGTTCAAGAGAGGAGCATTTTCGTGCTGCGTACCTTTCCACAGTCTGCCCTGCGCACCCACCTGCTGCCCGTCGTCTTTGCGGTTCTGCTCACTGCTGTCACCGCGCGCATCACCATCCCGCTGCCCTTCACCCCCGTGCCGATCACATTGCAGGTTCTCGCCGTGATCCTCACCGGCCTGATCTTGGGCAGCCGCCTGGCCGCGGCCAGCCAACTACTCTACCTCGCCGCAATTGCCGCGGGTGCACCGTTGAGCGCAGCAGCCATCGGCGGCCCAGCCGCATTCATGACGCCCACAGCCGGTTACCTCGTCGCCTTTGCCCCCGCGGCCTTTGTCGCGGGCTGGATCAGCGAACGCGGCCGCGGGCCGGGCCAGGCTGGGCTGCTTACCAACATGCTCGCGGGCATGGTCGCGGTCGGCGTCGTCTACCTATGCGGGGCCGGTTGGCTGGCCTTGCTCACCGGCGATGTGCAGACCGCGGTCGTCCAAGGCGTGCTGCCCTTCATCGGCCTGGATCTCGCCAAGGCCGCCATTGCCGCCGCGGTCGCGCGCGGTGGGCGCAGCCTCCTCTTCCCGCACTAAAC
>CAZZNG010000309.1:0-6652 GCA_964655505.1 uncultured Litorilinea sp.
ACATTGCGCAGGTGATCGAGCATGGCCTGGCGCGCGGCGAGGGGGTCGCGCGCCTTCAGCGCACTGACAATGGCCCGGTGATCTTGCAGCGATTGCAGCGTGACGCCCGGCAAGGCCACGGTGCGCCGCCGGCTGACGCGGCCCAGCGCGCTGACGCCCGCCATACAGCGTTCGAGAATGCTGTTGCGTGCGGCCTTGGCGATCAGTTCGTGCATCTCCAGATCCGCGGCGGCAAAGGCTTCGTAATCATCCACCACTTCTTGGGAGCGGGCCAAGCATTGTTCCAACTCGGCGATCTCCTCGTCGGTAATGCGCGCCGCGGCCATTGCCACCAGACCCGGCTCCAGGATACGACGTGCCTCAAAGAGTTCGAGAAAGGCCGTATCCGTGAGCGCGAAGACAAAATCCAGATGGGCCATGAGCAGGTTCGGCTCCAGCGAGGTGACATACGTGCCGTCGCCTTGGCGGATCTCGATGACATTCATGATGGCGAGCGCGCGCAGTGCTTCGCGCAGCGATGGTCGGCTCACCTGCATCATCGCAGCCAACTCGCGTTCGGGGGGCAGCTTGTCGCCGGGGCGCAGTTCTCGCTCACGGATGAGCGAGAGCAGATTTTCGACAATATCCTCCGAGATCGAGCTTTTTTTAAAGGTCCCAAAGACAGGTTCGCTTGCTTGCGCTTTCATTGCTGACTCACCACCATCTATATACAGCCAGAGCCGCCCGCCTGTTCGACGCTGTGTCGAACAGGCTGCACGTTGACGCAGCACGGGCGACCAGGCTCACATCTATGCTAGAACTGCGTAAGCGCCGCGTGGCGGCGGTTAGGTTGATTGGGGAATTGGCGCGGCCGGGTCGACAAGGCCGGCAGCGCGCAACGCATCCCATAGGCTGGAGGGGATCGGCGTCGTGATCCCTGCCATATTGGCCGCGACTTCTTCCGGGCTGACTGCGCCGACAACCAGACTGCTCACGGCTGGATGGGCCGCCGCGAACTGCAAGGCTGCGTGGCTCAACTGCACACCGTGGTCGCGACAGACCGTTTCGATGGCTGCTGTGCGCGCCATCACGTCGTCGCTGGGGTCGCGATAGTTGTGGCGTGCGCCCGGTACAGCGCCCGTCGCCAGGATACCACTGTTAAAGACGCCGCCCAAGAAGATGCCGATGCCGCGGTTTTGGCAGTCGGCTAGGAAGTCGAGCGATGTCTGTTCCAAGAGCGTATAGCGTCCGGCCAGCAGAAAGAGATCGAAGTCTGCCGCGGCGGCTAAGCGCGACAGCGGCTGCCAGTAGTTCATGCCCGCGCCGACGCCGCGGATCACGCCTTGGCTGCGCAGATCATCCAACACAGGATAGGCTTCGTCGATGGCCTGATCCATGTGGTCGTCTGGGTCGTGGATCAAGAGGAAATCGACGCGATCCACCTGCAACCGCTTGAGACTGCTCTCAAAGCTGCGCAGAATGCCGTCGCGCGAGAAGTCGAACACCAGCTTCTCATTCTCCTCGTCGAGTATACGCCCCACTTTGGTCGAGATCATGAAGCTGTCGCGCGGGACACCGGCCAATGCTTTGCCCAGCATCCGCTCTGAGCGACCGGCTCCGTAGAGCGGCGCGGTATCAAACAGGTTGATGCCGTGGGCCAGCGCGGCCTCAACGGTGGCAATGGCTTGGTCTGGGTCGGCTTCTGCGCCTGGCCTGCCTGCAAAATGAGCGCCGCCAAAGCCCATCATCGGGACGCGGATGTCGCGGCTGCCCAACTGCCTGGTGGCAATTTGTGACTGGGGCATGTCGATTCTCCTACCCTTCCAACTGCTTCAGATCGACACGCCCCTCTTCCAGCAGCGATTTGAACAGGTGAACCGTCTCGTCAATCGCGTCGGTCAGCGGCGTATGGGGCACATGGCCGAGGATGCCGCGCAGCCCGCTGTCGTCTAGGTCGTGGGGGAAGGGCAGCAAGTTGCCCGCTTCATAGGTCAACTGGGCCGCGGGGTAGCGTTCCTTGACCAGCGCCACGAATTCGGCCACGTCGACCACATCGTTGCGCAGGTTGCACGCGGCCGCGCCCGCATAGCCGGATCGGGCACAGGCGATGAAGATCTTGGCAACGTCGTCGGCGTATTGCAGCGCCACCGGCCCGCCAAAGCGGATGTGATAGGGGCGATCAGCCGCCACAGCCAGCAGCGCCTTGGCAATGTCCGAGGTCATGCCCTGATCGCGCGCCACACCGTAGACAATGTAAGGGCGCAGGCCGATGGTCGGAATCTGCCAATCTTGCCAGTAGATGCGCGCGGTCCCTTCGTTGGCCTGTTTATAGACACCGTAGAGCGTGGCGGGCACCAGGGGCACGTCATCTTTGACCGGCGTGTCGGGGTAGAGATCGCTCGGCCCCAAGACAGCCAATGAGCTTGCATAGGAGACGCCCTGCACCTGGCCCCAGTTGTGGCGCGCGGCTTCGAGGATGTTGACTGTACCGACGACATTGACCGCCGCGCCCAACGAGGGATTGGCCCGGCAGAAGGGCACTTGCAGCCCGGCCAAATGGATAATATGGGTCACGCCGTGCTCGGCTACGGTTGCCTTGACCGCGTTGAGGTCGGTAACATCCAGCTTGGCAAAGGTGATCTGGCCCAGCTCTTCTTCGGAGAGCAAGAGGCGAGGCCGCACCGGGTCGGTGGCGAGGTCAGTCGCCACCACCCGGACACCCTCACGCACCAGATTCCGCAGCGCCCATGCCCCGATGCAGCCCATCGAACCGGTGAGCATGAAGGTTTCGCTGCTCATGTCTAGCGCTCCTCTACACAGGGATTCGTCAGTTGGCCCAGCCCCTCGACCTCAACCGTGACCACGTCGCCGTCCTTGAGGAAAATGGGCGGCTTGCGGAACGCGCCCACGCCATCAGGCGTGCCGGTGGTGATGACATCGCCGGGTTCCAGCGTAATGCCGCGCGAGAGGTAAGCGATCAGGTAGGGGATCTTGAAGATCAACTCTTTGGTGCTGGAATCTTGCAGCGCCTCGCCGTTGACCAAGCACTTGATCGAGAGGTTGTGCGGGTCGGGAATCTCGTCTTTGGTCACCAGGTAGGGGCCAAGCGGGCAGAAAGTGTCGAGTGACTTACCCATGATCCACTGGTCGCCCTTTTCAAGCTGCAAGTCGCGCGCGCTCACATCATGGCAGTTGAGATAGCCGAGGATGTAGTCGTAGGCGTCTTCTTCCCTGACCTTGCTGGCCCGCTTGCCGATCACCAGCGCCAGTTCGGCTTCAAAGTCGACCTTCTGCGTCAAGCTCGGATCCCAGCGGATGGCCTCGCCAGGGCCGATGATCGAGCTGGGGTATTTGCAGAACATGGTCGCCAGCGAGGGAACCTGGCCGCCCGACTCGCGCACATGGTCCATGTAGTTCAGCCCAATGGCGATCACCTTCGACGGGTTGCGGATCGGCGCAAGCAGTTTGACATCGGACTCTGCAATCGCATCGCTGCCCGCGCCCTTGTCCACAATCGCTTGGGCCTGGGCCAGAGCCGCGTCGCCCATTTCGACAAAGGCACGCATGTCGTTGGGCAGCTTGCCTTCGGAAGCTTGCGCAAGGTTGATGACTTTGCCGTCGACCACCGCGCCCAGTTGCGGGCTGGACCCAGCGTGCTGGTAAGTAACAAGTTTCATGTCTGCTCCTAATTCGAGTGCATTGGGTTTAAGTATGATTAGAGATGAACAGGCTCAACCGCATCGAGATCATCGCATACAGATCATGGCACACAGAGAATTACATACAGAAATCGTCTATGTGAGATCAGATGGTGGGATCAGTTGGCGTCAGCGTTGGGCCGGTTCGTTTGCGCTGCCGGTGCAGGCGACGGGCGCATCGCGGCCCATGCTTCGGCTGCACCTTGTAAGCTGTAAGTTGTGATTAATGTGTGAACGGTTGTGTTTGATTGATTGTACTTGGCTGTACGATTGGATCGTACCTTTGGGATCGGCCTCTTGGCCGCATCTGACATGATACCGCCGGACACCTGTTTCTAAAAGACGCAGCGGGTCAGATACACGCTGATGGGATGATGGAACCCGTCGCCGCCCGCAATCGGGGCGAGGCAACACGCTGATCCGCGCTGTGCATAGGCCGCCGTGAACAAGCGCCAGCCATCACAAAACATGTGGCAAGGCTGCATAGGGATCGTGCGCTGGTGCGGACATAGGCGGCAAAACGTGAGCGACTGATCGAATGGAAGCGTGGGGTCACGCGTGGGCAAATCGACGGGGAAGCTTTGCCTTTGCCTAAATGGTCTGACCATTTGAGCGGGCATTCTATCACCCAGTGAGGCGAATGTCAACGCCGCTTCTATGCAGCACGCTGACCTCTGGTGCGGCCTCGATTTCCTGGACAGGAGCTATTCAGGCGCACACTATTTCGCGACACACTGTTTGAATTTATGCCATGCATGTATGGTAAAATGAAGCCGTATCCGACGGCAGCGCACTACTCAACGATAAACCACCCGCGGACGCCCCACGATTTCCGACACGCAAGCGCGCCGGTGTCTGGTCGCGTGTTCGTTGTGGCCCCATGTATCAGAATTGGCGACCCCTGTCGATGCGGATGCGCGAGGTTGTTTGTCTGGCGCGCACAGCAGCCACTTTGGCTTGCTGTCTAGCAAATGTAGGAGGGAATCTGTGATGCGACGACTGGAGCCAAGCCCGCCAACGGGCACTCTCCAGCCTGCCGCGGTGCGCCACAAGCACCGTTGGGCTGTTCTGTTTGCAGTACCGATTGTACTGCTCAGTCTGTTGTGGATGGGGATGGGGGTGCAACAACTGCCGGTTGCACAGGCGCAGGCAGAAACAATCGCCTATGTGGGGTGTAACGATGCAAGCATGGCGCCGAACTTTGGCAGCCTACCGGAGGCGATCCAGACACTAGGCCCCGACAGCCAACTGAATATCTGCCCCGGCACTTACTACACGGGCGTCAACCTCTCGCATATGGCCGAGGTGGGCAATATCACCGTGCAGCGCGCGCCGGGCACGACGGGCGATGTCAACATCTTCACCACCAGCGAACCGGCCATCTACATCTCCAAAACGCTGCCTTTCACCGGCAACGTGACCATTCGGGATATCAATGTCTCCTCCCAGTCCGACGCGGCCATTGCACTAGGCGAGGATGTCTTCTGCTGCCTGTTGGACTTCGCTAGGGTTCTGGGGGCTGTCCATATCTTCAATGTGCATGCGTCCGATACTTACGGGGAAGGCATCTTGGTCAATGCCACCGACGAGATTTACATTGAAAGCTCGACCGCGATCAGCAATGACGATGAGGGCTTCGAATTAAATATCCTGCCGCGGGATATACTGATCGCGGGGCAAGTTGGCGCGGCAGCCGTGGTCACGCCGACGATCACCTTGAGCAACGTCGTGGCGAACTACAACTATGAGGATAACGGTATTCTCATTGGTTCTTACCTAGGTGAGGGGCTTCTGTCCGTCGAAGGCGACGAGCCGCTGCAGGCTGCCGAGGTGCCAAGTTACGAGTTTTACGATCTCGTTATTGTCAACACAATCGCCAACTCGAATGGTGAGGGCGGCATCTACATCAACGGCCTCGGCAACATCACAATCCAGGATACAGAGGCCAGTTTCAACGGTACCGAATTTCCCGGCTCCGACCCGAGGAGTTCGGGCATTGTGATCAATATAATGATCGTCGGCGCGGGGGACATCTCTTGTCCTGCTTCAGGTACTACTGTGTTTGAGCGGGTGAACGTTAGCGATAACCGCGGCTGGGGGATCGCCGCCCTCTCACTAGAGAACGATTTTCTGATTACGGAGACGACGGCCATCGGCAATGACCTGGACGGCATCTTCGTCTTTGCTCCTGCCTTGTCCTTGTGTGGCGGGAACATCAGCTTGGTCAACAGCCAGGCTGAAGAGAACGGCTTTGCCGACCTCCTCGCACTTGGCGTGAGCGACGGAGAAGCCGCCGCGCAAGCAGCCGAAACGGGCGACATGAGGATTGCGGAGAATGGTGACCCGCAGTTTGGCGGCTTCCGTCTGATCGGCAACACGATTCAAGTGACAGATCAGAACGAAGCCAACCGCAACAACCATTTCGGCTTCTGTCTTGACGCATGGCCCGGCCCTCTTGAAGTTGAGGACGCCAGCGCGATAGAGAATAGCGGCGATGGCGTGGTCTACAGTCCCACCTGCTACCCGGACCTTCTGAGTATCGGCGCAGCAGCCGAAGAAAGAACAGTGGGTGTGGCAGCATCGCCCTACCCTCTCGCCTATATTACCAATACCACAGCCAGTGCCAACGCAGGGACCGGCATCTCATTGACTGTGACCTTGAATGATATTTTTGTCGAGAATGTCACGGCGGCGAGCAATAATATTGGTATTGCCGTCAATCGGGAAGAAATCCTCCCACTTGGCGCGTCTGTGGCGATCGACAGTGTTGTGCCGATAGAGCCGCAGGTCTTCATCCAGGATTCGTTGATTCAGTCCAACGAGTTTTACGGTGTGCTGGTGGATCAACTCTATCCGGATTTTTCCCCAATTCAGCAGTTTGACTCGATCAACGCGGCGGCGGCTATCACGCCAACCGAGGTAATCAGCCAGAGCATCATCTGCCAGAATGGAATTGGCTTGGGCACACGCGTCTC
>CAZZNG010000310.1:0-6617 GCA_964655505.1 uncultured Litorilinea sp.
GCCCGCTCTTGCGCACCGTCTGCGGCTGCGCGCCATTGCCGTTGCCGTCGCGGTTGGTGCGGATGTTGCGCGCGATCGGCGTCGGCTGCACCGGCGCGGTTGCCTGCTGCTGCACCTGCAGCGTGAGCACAGCCTTGACCACATCGCTGCGGATGTCGTTCATCAGTTCGCCGTACATGTTAAAGGCTTCACGCTTGTAGGCGACCAGCGGATCGACTTGGGCGATTGCCTGCAAGCCAATGCCTTCGCGCAGCCGGTCCAGGTCGGTCAAATGGCGCACCCAGCGGCTGTCCACGGCCCAGAGCAGAATCTGCTTCTCGGCCCGGCGCATGATCTCCTCGCCCAACTCGGCTTCTTTGGCCTCGTAGGCGGCCAGCGCCATCTCGACGGCTTGGTCTTCGATCTCCTCTTTCTTCAACCCTTCCCATTCGGCCACGTCGAAATCTTCGGGCAGATGGAACATGGCGCGCAACGCCTGCACCAGTTCGTCCAACTGCCATTCGTCTTCATAGACCGTATTGGTAAAGGTCGCCACCACATCCGCGACTTCCTCTTCGATCATCGCCTCGACCGACTTCTTCATGGATGGCTCGGTGAGGATGCGGCGGCGCTGGTCATAGATGCGGTTGCGCTGCTCGTTGACGACTTCGTCGTACTGGAGCACATGCTTACGCACATCGAAGTTGTGCCCTTCGACCTTGGTCTGGGCATTCTCAATGGCGCGGCTCACCACGCCCGCCTCGATGGGCATATCGTCTTCCACACCCAAACGGCTCATGATGCCGCTGATGCGCTCACCGCCAAAGCGCCGCATGAGGTCGTCGGACAAGCTCAAATAGAAGCGGCTCGCGCCCGGATCGCCCAGACGCCCCGAACGGCCGCGCAACTGGTTGTCGATGCGTCGTGCCTCGTGGCGTTCCGTGCCGATCACATACAGCCCGCCCAACGATTTGACCAACTCGCGGTCTTTCTCGACTTCGTGGTGTTTGGCTGTCAGCACCTCGGCCCAGCGCTCGCGGTAGACCGTGGTCGGGTCTTGTTGCTGCTTGAGCATGTCTAGCGCATGGTTCCAGTCGGCCGTCGGAATCTCGGTGAGGTCGATCCCTTCCCGGCGCAACTGTTCACGCGCCAGGCCTTCCGGGTTCCCACCCAGCAAAATGTCGACACCACGACCGGCCATGTTGGTGGCGATGGTCACCGCGCCGGGGCGACCGGCCTGGGCGATGATCGTCGCCTCGCGTTCGTGGTTCTTGGCGTTGAGCACTTCATGCTCGATGCCGCGCCGCTTGAGCAGCGTACTCACCAATTCGCTGGTTTCAATCGCCACCGTACCGACCAGCACCGGCTGCCCGCGCTTGTGCGCCTCGGCGATGTCGTCGATCACCGCTTTGAACTTGGCTTCTTGGGTGCGGTAGACATAATCAGGCAAGTCTTGGCGGATGACCGGCTTGTAAGTGGGCACAGCCACCACGTCCAAGTTGTAAATGCGCTGGAATTCTTCCTCTTCCGTCTTGGCCGTACCGGTCATACCGGCCAGTTTGTCGTACATGCGGAAGAAATTCTGGAACGTAATCGTCGCCAGGGTCATCGACTCCTTGCGCACCTTGACGCCTTCTTTGGCTTCAATCGCCTGGTGCAAGCCTTCGGAGTAGCGGCGACCTTCCATGAGCCGCCCGGTGAATTCGTCGACGATGATCACCTCGTTGTTGCGCACGATGTAATCGCGGTCGCGCTTGAAGAGCGCATGGGCGCGCAGCGCGTTGTCCAAATAGGGGATCATCTCGAAATGATCGGGGCTGTAGAGGTTCTCGATGCCAAGCTTTTGTTCGATGGCGGCGATGCCCTCTTCGGTCAGCGTGGCGACGCGTTCTTTTTCGTTGACCACATAATGCTCTTCCTCGCGCAGGGTGCGCACCAACTGGGCAAAATCAGCGTAGTAGTTGGAGCTTTCGCGCGCCTCGCCAGAGATGATCAAGGGGGTGCGCGCCTCGTCGATCAAGATGTTGTCCACCTCGTCGATGATGGCGTAGTGCAGCTCGCGCTGGGTCAACTGGTCCACGCTCTGCACCATGTTGTCGCGCAGATAGTCGAAGCCAAATTCGTTGTTGGTCCCATAGGTGATGTCGGCCAAGTAGGCTTCACGGCGTGTTACCGGGCGCAGCGCGGTAAAGCGGTCATCCGACGATGGGTATTCTGGATCGTAGAGAAACGAGCCGGAGTCTGGGCTGCCCGCGCTGTTTTGGATTACCGCCGCGCTCAACCCCAGTTTGTGATAGATCGGCCCCATCAATTGCAGACCGACCTTGGATAGGTAATCGTTGGGGGTCACCAGATGCGCGCCGCGGCCCGTCAGCGCGTTGAGATAGAGCGGCAAGGTGGCGACGAGCGTCTTGCCTTCACCGGTCTTCATCTCGGCGATCGTGCCGCTGTGCAGCACCATACCGCCAAGCAACTGCACGTCGTAATGGCGCAGGCCAATGGTGCGCTTGCTGGCTTCGCGCACCGCGGCAAAGGCTTCGGGCAGGATCTCGTTTAGAACTTCTTCCTCTTCATCGAGAATTTCCTGCTCGATGCGGCTGACTTCGAGCCGGGCAAAACGTTGTTCGTCCGTGCCCAAGACCGCAAGGTATTCTTCCTCGGCCTCGGCCAGCTGCTCGCGCAGGGCGGTTGTGGCTGTCTGCACGCGCTGGCGGAACTGCTCGGTCAGATCGCGCAGTTCATCGTCGCTTTTGGCCTCGAATTCTTTTTCTAAGTCGTTGATTTCGTCGACGATGGGTTGGTAGCGTTTAATGACTTTGCTACTTGGGTCGCCGACAATGGCTGTCAATAGTTTACGAAACATGCTTGTTCCTTATGTTCGCTTCCACATGAGCACTTCCACCCAGGTTGCCGCTTCGGGTTGATCCCTGTTGAAAGGTCCGCTGTAGTTGCTCGGTGCGGGCATCCACTGCGGATGCGCCACGGTTCGCCGGACGTTCCTGGCGGTGACACAAACCCCGTCCACGACGCGATACACCCCTCACAGGGTTTGGCCGCGTCGTTGCGCATCCTGATCCTGTGGCGTGCCGTGGGGGCGCACAACCATGGTCATGTTATTCTACCACGCCAAGCCGCGCCGTCAACCTTCTGAGGGATCAACGACGCCCCAGGATCAAACGATCCTGGGGCGTCAAAGGAGATGGATGATGGTTGGACAGGGGCGCTCCCCCTGCCGCCGCGGGGCAACGCCCGCGCAATTACTTGACCTGAACCTTGATCTGCTTGGGGCGAACGGCTTCGGCCTTGGGCACGACCAGGGTGAGCAGACCGTTGCTGAAGTGGGCCTCGATGCCGTCTGCATTGACCGGCACGTTGAAGGTGAGGCGGCGCTCAAACCTGCCGTGGTAAAGCTCGCTTCGCAGCGCCTCGCCCGACTCTTCCGCAGCCGGAAGCTCGCCGCGAATGGTCAATTCGTCGCCCTCAAAGGTGATCTCAACGTCCTCCGGATTGACGCCAGGCACATACGCCGCGATCTTGAACGATTCGGGCGTGGCCCAAACGTCGAGCGGCAGCCGCATCGCGCGGGGGGATTCCTCATGCCCGTTGCTTTCGGCTGCGCTGCCGGTCTGGCCGCCGTTGCCTGCATAGTCATAAGATGTCCAGCCGCGATCAAACCAGCGGTTCATCAAGTTATTCCAAGCAGCCCAATCACGCGCCATGCTGTTGGTAGGTTGGTTGTAAATGCGGACACGCATAGTGCTTTCTCCTTGCTTGAAAGTCTCTGTAATCAATTCCTGAATCGACAGTCTCTTCAACAGTTTCTTCAGCCGATAAGCGATCTTGCCTCAAATCGATCTCGCCGTTTGCATGTGGGGGACAGGGCCAAGCGCCTCATGCGTGCTCTTACTGATGCCCTTATTGACGACACTTTATTGATGACGCTCTTGTTTGTCCCTGCTCTTGGTTGGTTAGGATAGCGGGCGCACGTTAGCGCTGCGCCAATGCTGCGTTTCGCTCATATAAGCGCCATGTCAGCATTTTGTTAGCGCGGATTCGCCCCTGCGTCCATGCTGCACCTAGACTCGCTCGCGGTGGCAATGCTGGATGCGGACACTCACCGGGCGGCGACCCGCCGCGCGCCGGGCAAGATGCACCGCCAGACGCTCCACGGTCGCGTCCAGCGTCCAACCTTCCAAGATCACCATCTCGGATGAGGCCGAAATTTCGATTTGGGCTGTGGCCCCGCCCAACAGTGGATGGCAAGCGAGCGCATCACGCACGCGCCATGCAGTGCTTGGATCGGAGACGCCGCGCGCAACACGTACCATGTTTGGCTCCTGATCCGTTCAAATTGATCTCGCGATCAAATTGACTCATATCAAACTGACTCATAAAAGACCGGCCGCGTGCCCGCGCTTGGGCAATAAAGGGATAAAAGAATCAAGTACCCTGCGCTGCGGCGGCACTGATGGCCGCTCCGGCACGCAACCGCGATACCCTATCTCCAAGTTTGACACTGCTGTGTTTAGATGACATAAGCGCGGTGTTTGCACTCTGTTTGCATTCGAGCCACAGGCAGGGGACGAGCGCTAGACCGGCTGCGCGCCTGGCTAGCGTTCCAATTTTGTCGCCACTCATGCTGGTGGACTATACTGCTACGATTGCATAGAATGACTGCTGTTTGGAGGGCTGCTGTTTGAAGCGGCAGAGACTGCCTGGGTGTTTGACCATGAACAGGGGCCGCCCTGTTCGCAGTCAGGAAGGGGAGATCAGACGGCTTGCGTATATTGCTCACCGGCATCGCGGGGTTTGCTGGCAGCCACTTGGCCGAATACCTGCTCAGTGAGGCCGCCCAACAGGACGCGCTGCCCCCATCAGCCCCCACGCAACCAGCCCGCGGCGCCAGCGCCGAACCCGTCCCACCTCTGGAGGTGCATGGCGTTGTGCATCGCCATGACTGGCGCATCCAGCATCTACGCAAACAGTTGACACTCCATCGGGGTGATCTACGCAATGGCCTGTGGGTGAATGAGTTGGTCCAGGCTGTGCAGCCGGACATTGTGCTGCATCTCGCCGCGTGGAGCGACGTGGGCGGCTCTTGGCAGCAGCCGTGGACAACCTATGAACTCAACATCCAGTGCCAACTCAATCTGCTGGAGGCCCTCCACCGCTGGTCGCCCGGCTGCCGCACGCTGATCGTCACCTCCAACGAAGTCTATGGCCTGCTCGACGCCGCGGATTTGCCTGTGGACGAGGAGACGCCCTTTCGCCCCAACAACCCCTATGGCGTCAGCAAGGTAACGCAAGATATGATGGCGCTCCAATACTGGAATAGCCATCAACTGCCAACCATCCGCGCGCGCAGCTTCAACCACATCGGCCCGGGCCAGTCGGATGACTTTGTTGCCAGCGCGTTTGCGCGGCAGATCGCGGAGATCGAAGCAGGGCTGCGCCCGCCGGTGGTCACGGTGGGCAACCTCGACGCGCAGCGTGATTTTACCGACGTGCGCGACATTGTGCGCGCCTATTGGCTGGCTGTGGCGCGGGGTGAGGCCGGTTCCGTTTACAATGTGGGCTGCGGCCAGGCCCATTCTGTGCGCTGGCTGTTGGATA
This sequence comes from uncultured Litorilinea sp., assembly GCA_964655505.1. Lineage (GTDB taxonomy): Bacteria > Chloroflexota > Anaerolineae > Caldilineales > Caldilineaceae > QEUY01. The sequence continues at coordinate 5,593 of CAZZNG010000310.1, forward strand.
CGCTCCTGTCGCTGGCGTCGGTCGAGGTGAAAGTCGAGGTCGACCCGGCGCGGCTGCGGCCAAGCGACGTGCCCATTAGCGTGTGCGACAATCGGCGTCTGGTCGCGGCGACAGGCTGGCAGCCGCAGATCGACCTGGAGCGGTCGCTGCGCGATCTACTGGATGATTGGCGTCGCCAAGTGCGGCGGCACAGCAGTGACTTGATCAAATAAAAGTAGTCAAATCGCGCTTTGATCAAGCAGCGTTTTGATCAAACAGAGGCTTGATCGAGTAACGCATAAAATTCGGATGAAAAGCGCCACAAGAGATGGGCGCGATAATTATGAAATAAGAGAATAGAGAGATAATAAGAGGAGTCAAAACAATGCCGACTGCGTTGATCACCGGCGTGACCGGTCAGGATGGCAGCTATCTGGCGGAATTTTTATTGAGCCAGGGCTACCGCGTGATTGGAATGGTGCGGCGCACCAGCACGGTCAACTTTGACCGCATCCGCCATTTTCAAGACGATATTGAGATCGTCCAGGGCGATCTGCTCGACCAGATGAGCCTGATCTCGATCCTGCAGGAGTACCGGCCTGAAGAAGTCTATAACCTGGCGGCCCAAAGCTTTGTGCCGACGAGCTTTACCCAGCCTGTCTTAACGGGCGAATTCACCGCGCTGGGCGTCACGCGTATGTTAGAAGCGATCCGCATCGTCGATCCCACCATCCGCTTCTATCAAGCCAGCAGCAGTGAGATGTTTGGCAAGGTGGTTGAAGTGCCCCAGCGCGAGACGACGCCCTTTTACCCGCGCAGCCCCTATGGGGTGGCAAAGGTCTACGGCCATTGGATCACGGTGAACTATCGCGAGAGCTACAACATCTTTGGCTGCTCCGGCATTCTCTTTAACCATGAAAGCCCCCGCCGCGGGCTGGAGTTTGTGACGCATAAGATCACCCATGCCGCCGCGCGCATCAAGGTGGGCTTGGCCGATGAGCTGCGCCTGGGCACTTTGGAGGCGCGGCGCGATTGGGGCTATGCAG
>CAZZNG010000311.1:0-6579 GCA_964655505.1 uncultured Litorilinea sp.
TGAACAGCACCATGCCGCTGTCGCTGTCTTGGATGGCAAAGAAGAAGGGACGATCCACCGTGAAGTCCCGCGGCATGGACACAGGCATTTCGCCAACGGCTGTAGCGGCCGCGGCGGTCGTCCCCTCTTCATCCACCTGAACCAGCGCCTTGTGCTTCACAAACTTTAACTTTAACACTTCCCGGCCAAACGATTCTACCAAACCATCAAACTGTGCTCCCCATGAGAAAGCGCGGGGCATTCCCAGGGTACTCAGGGCATTGTTGAGCTTCTGTTCATACGCTACTTGGAAGCGCGGCAATCCAACGTCAATCAATTCGTTGCTCAACCCATCCAGCACGATCTGCCATTGGGCTGGGCCAAGGCCGCCCAGCAGATCGGCCAATCGAGCATCCGTATGAGGCAGCAGGATCACCATCCGCAGCCGCCCGCCCTTATACGGCAAGGCCAGCGCATCATAGGTGTCGCCTGTATAGACGGGGAACACCTCTGTCTGCTGCATCATGGGCACGGTTATCTCGCTGCCGTCCTGCAGATGGAACGGTTGCTCGCTCGTCATCGCCTTGTCAAAGGTCTTTTCCCAGTCCCCCATGAAATAGGTGGCGTTGAGCAGGATAAGGACCAACTCTTCCATGTCCTCTGGCGTAACCAGTTCGTCAATCAAGCCGTCTGTTTGCTCACTTGCCCAGCCGTTAATCCGTTCGACTGTCCCACCTGGATCGTCTCGAAAATCCACCTCCGCGGCTTCGGCGTTGTAATACTCGGCCGCGAGCGCGGCAAACGCCTCTTGCAGGTCGTACCCCTCCTGTACCCAGGTTGAATTGGCGATCAACAGTTCCACGCCTGGCGCATTGAGCAGCGACTGCTGCAAGCTCAAACTCCCCGCGTTTACGGCCTCCAGCGCCATGCCCTCCAGGCCGAGCACCTGGGCCATTTCCGCCGCGGTCTCGCCCGACGCGCCGTTATACGTCAGCGCCAGCGCCAAGTAGATGCTCAAGGGCGAAATAAAGACATTGGTCGCCTCACCATCTGTTTGCCCGCCTTCATGCAACTGCTCGAACAAGGCGAAGCCGAAGTCATTGCCCGCCTGGGCAATCGCCAAACCGCTTTCATCAACTGGAATAGAGGTCGCCACGGGCAGGGGCGATTCAGGCGCGACCGCGACCGGCGCAGGGTGCGGCACACAGCCCGCCAGCAGCGCCAGCACTGTCGTCAGCGCAAAGGTCGCCAACCGCCGCACAGTGAGAATCCGCCGCATCGTGGAGTCTCCTTTCATGGGAATCAGGTCATAGGAACCAGGGGAACAGGCAAACGGGCCTACCGGTTGGGCGTAGGCCGCCGCGCAATGGTTCCTACAAAAGAGGAGCAGGTACTATAGGAAGCCGCGCGCACTCGTTTACTTTGTGGTCGGTGCAGAGCTTTCGGGCAGATCATCCCCCGTCGAATTCGCCGCCGCGTCCGTCCCCAGCGCGGCCAAATCCTCCGGGTAATCTACATCCAGCGCCAGCGTACTCGAATGATAGACGCGATAGGGCAGCCCCGCGGCCTGGGCAAAGGCCAGGTGGCGCGCGAAGCTGGCCGCGCCAAAGCTGTAGGGGATCGCGTCCGGCGGGCGCAGCAGCAGCGCGTTCGTGCCCCCGTCGTGGCTGGGCGCGATCACCATGCCTCTGCCTGCCTGTGGCAGATCGGCCAGTTGCGCCAGATCGTCCACAGTGAGCAGCGGTAGATCCGACGGCAGCACCAAAACCGCTTCCGCGCCCGCGGCCATCACCGCGGCGCGCGCCTGCTCCAGTGCCGGATTCAGCCCCTCGCCCGTTTCTTCGACCGGCTGCGCGCCCAGGCGCTGCGTCAGCGCCCACACCGCGGGGTCATGGCTGATCACCGCCATCCCGGCAAAGCCGCCCCACTGCTTGGCTGTGGTCAGCACCCGCGCCAACCAGCGGCGGCTGTACGCGTCGCGCTGCGCGCGGTCGAGCGTGCGCGCCAAACGGCTCTTGCCCTCGCCAAAGGGCTTGACCGGCACGACCAACCAGAGATTGGGCAGACAGCCTTTGGCGCTCCGATCCGGCGCGGGGGCCGAACGAGCAGAATCTGTGCGCGGCGGCGCGCTACGCGGTGGCATGATTCTCGTATTAAGCAGAGGTATGCTGTGTCGAGGCAGGCCGCCCGGCTGGGCCGATGAGCGACGCCGCGAAGTCCAGCACCTGCTGCGCCACCTGCGCGCGGCGGGCCTCGTCGGTCATCAGCGTATCGGTGACCATCACCGCGGTCTGCACTGCATCAACCAGCGCCGCGTCCTGTTGATCCAGCACAAAGCCGTCCAACAGATCGTCGAAGTGATCGACCACGGTCAGCGGGCTAACCATCTGGCCCAACTCGCGCATCATCTTGGCCGCAGGCCCCTTGACCGCGTTGCCGCCCACAATGGGACTGACAGCCACCTTGGGTACAGGGGTCTGCGCGATCAAGCGGCGCATACTCGGCACGCTCAAAATCGGATCGATGCTCAAGTAGGGGTTGCTGGGGCAGAAGACAATCGCCTGTGCCCGCGCCAGCGCATGGTGCACTTCCTCGCTCACCTGCGCCGAGGCCGCGCCCACAAAGCTCACGTCGATCACCATCGGCTCGCAGCGGTGGCGCACAAAGTAGTGCTGAAAGGGCAAGTCGCCCTCATCCGTATGCACCAGCGTGCGGATCGGCGCGTCGGCCATGGGCAGCACCGTCGAGGGGATGCCCAGCGCGCGGCGCAGCCGGTCTGTCACCTCACTCAAGGAAATGCCCTGGCGCAGCCACTCACTGCGGCGTAAGTGCAGCGCCAGATCGCGGTCGCCCAGCCGGAACCAATCCTCGCCGCCCAACTCGCCCATGGTGGCGAGCGTGGTAAAGGTATCGTTGGCGCGCCCCCACCCGGTCGCGGGGTTGTAGACGCCGCCTAGGTTGTAGAGCACTGTATCAATGTCGGGGCAGATGGTCAGCCCCCAGTGTTCGAAATCGTCGCCCGTATTGACGATCACCGTCAGCGCACCCGGCGGCAGCACAGCTTGCAGCCCTGATGCCAGCTTTGCCCCGCCTACACCCCCGGCAAAGGCCACCACACATTCCCACTCCATAAGCCAGTCCTGTTGTCTCTGATGCTATCGGTTGCGGTTGCGCGACCGGCCTCAGCGCCGAATGACCCGGCTCGCCAGCGGCGCACGCTCTTTCGTTTTGGTCTCAGCAGGAACCCCCAACGTGATCAACGCCTGGGGCCGCCAGTCGTCGGGCAAGTCTAACACACTTGTCACCAACTCCGGCACAAAAAGGGGCGCGCACATCCAACATGCGCCCAGCCCCTGCGCATGGGCCGCCAGCAAAAGGTTCTGGCACGCCAGCGCCGTACTCTGCACAGCCATGATCCATTCCGCTTCGCTGCGCGCTGGATCAGGATAGACATCCATCTCCACCATGCTCACCGCGGCCACGATCAAGGCCGCCGCGCCGGTGATGCGCGCGTGGCTGATGGCGACGCGGCGCTCGATAAACGCAGGGTCTGCGCCGTCTGCGCTTAAGTCCGCGCGCCAGCGTTCGCCCATAGCCGCGCTCAATCGCTGCTTGGTCGCGTCGCTTGTCACCACACAAAAACGCCACGGCTGGCGGTTATGCGCCGAAGGCGCCCACATCGCCGCTTCCAAAATCGCGTCCAGCACGTCATCTGCAATCGGCTCCCCGGTGTAGCGCCGGATCGAGCGACGCCCTTGCACCAGACGTTGCAGCGCAGGCCAATCCTCCGTTACAGGTCGAGGCGCGGCCGGTTGTTCAATGGACGTTTCTTTGGACATGTTTGTGGGCGTTTTTGCGGGCTTTCCAGTGGATGTCTCTGTGGGTTGCACGGGCATAACGGGAACCATAACGGGGATTATAGCACGCAGCCCGGAGCCGCCAAACTCGCTTGACGCTCTCTGGGGCCACGGTGTACCATCTACTACCAACGGCGCGACCTGCCCACCTAGCTATCCAACGATAAGCCTGCCCCTTGTCTGCACCCCCCAAACCCGTCGAATTTTGCCGCCGAATTTCGCTAGGAGTATGCATCATGCACACACCTCCCCCCTTGCCTATCCACCTGCTTGCTCAGTTTTTCGCTCTTCTGCGCCGCCACCCTCTTTCACTTCCGCATCAATGCCTGGTCAACCCCACGGTCAGGTGATTGCTGCCTTGGCGTCAGATTCTTGGGCCAATCCACTGGCACACTGAACAGTGTCGATCTGGCGCTTACCCTGTGTTGTTTTGGCCCCTGACTTCGCCCAAAAGGAGGCGTGTCCCCGTGCAAGCCATCATCTTTCCCCAATACGGTTCGCCTGACGTGATACAATTGCGAGAGATCGCAAAACCAGTGCCCAAAGCGGACGAAATACTTGTCAAAGTTCATGCCGCGTCCGCCAACCCCCTCGACTGGCATCGTCTGCGCGCCGACCCCTCCTTCGCGCGTCTGAGCCAGGGACTTTTCAAACCAAAAAACCACCAGCCTGGCGCAGATGTCGCCGGTGTTGTCGAGGAGGTTGGCTCCGGCGTTACCCAGTTCAAGCCGGGGAATGCTGTCTTTGGCGAAATCGGCGCGGGGTCATTTGCCGAATACGCCTGTGCGCCCGGGGCTAAATTCTACTTCAAGCCGGACAACGTCTCCTTTGAAGCCGCCGCAGCAACACCTATCGTCGGCCTGACCGCCATCCAAGGGATGCGCGACGTGGGGGATCTGCCGCGGCGCAAAAAGGTCTTGGTCAACGGCGCGTCCGGCGGCATTGGCACCTTCGCCGTGCAGTATGCCAAATCCTACGATGCCCAAGTCACCGGCGTATGCAGCACGCGCAACGTCGATTTCGTGCGCTCGATTGGGGCTGACGCTGTTGTCGATTACACCCAACAAGACTTCACCCGAACTGGGCAGCAGTATGACCTCATCTTTGACACCGTGGGCAATCGGACCGTGCCCGACTTCCAGCGTGCGCTAGAGCCGGGCGGCATCGCGGTCGTCGCCGGGTTCACCACCCTCTCGCACATGCTCCAACTGATGCTGCAAAGCGCATTGGCCGCGCGCAGCGATCGCCCGGTCAAGAGTATGGGCACGGAGATGGTCAAACAAAAAGACTTGGCTGTGATTGCCGACTTGCTTGCCAGCGGCAAGGTCGTCCCTGCCATCGACCGGCGCTATCCCCTGCACGAGACTGCCGAAGCCATCCGCTATCTCGAAACCAAGCGCGCGCGCGGCAAAGTGATCATCGCCGTCAGTCCAGAGCGCCAAGCCGGTCAGGAGGTCAACCCATGAGAGCCGCTGTCTTCACGCAATATGGTGCGCCCGACGTGCTGCACCTGCAAGAGGTGGAGAAGCCAACCCCCAAGGCCAATGAGATTCTGGTGCGGCTCCTTGCCTCCACTGTCACGCCGCCAGACTGTGCCTTTCGCCAAGCCGATCCGTTCATCATCCGTTTCATGAACGGGCTGACTCGACCGAAGAACGGCATTCTCGGCGGCTTACTATCCGGCGAAGTCGAAGCCGTCGGCCCAGATGTAACCGCTTTCAAGCCGGGCGATTTGGTTTTTGGCTCGACCGGCCCACAGTTTGGCGCACATGCCGAATACGTCATCCTGCCCGCAGAGGGCGTCGTTGCCCCCAAACCCGCCAACATGACCCATGAGGAAGCCGCGGGTTTGCCTGAAGCCCTAACGCCCCTTTACTTCCTGCGTGAACTCGCCCACCTGCAGCCGGGCCAAACCATCTTGATCAACGGCGCGTCCGGCTCTGTCGGCACCTACGGCGTACAGCTTGCCAAACACTTGGGCGCAGAAGTCACCGCTGTATGCAGCACCAAGAACGTCGAACTGGTGAAGTCGCTCGGCGCTGATCACGTCATCGACTATACGCGGGAGGACTTCACCCGGCGTGGCGACCACTACGATGTCATCTTCGACGCCGTAGGCAAAAGCTCCTTTGCTAAGTCGGCACGCGCCCTCCATCCGGATGGTTTGTATCTCACGACCGCTCCCACCTTTGCCGTTGGGCTGCAAATGTTGTGGACTGCACGCTTTGGCCGCAAGAAAGCCATCTTAGGCTTTGCCGGATTCCACCAGAAGAAAGAAGATCTGATCCTCATCCAAGAACTGGCCGAAGCAGGCAAGCTCCAATCGGTTATTGACCGGCGTTACCCGCTGGAGCAGATCGTCGATGCCCACAGATATGTGGATCAAGGGCACAAAGTCGGCAATGTTGTCATCACGTTCGCGCCGAACCGTCCTCTACAAGCAGCGGCATAAACTTTCCCTCAAACAAAAAACTGGGCAGGCCCACAAGGACCTGCCCAGTTCGTGTGCTATTGCATGGCGACTGGTCGGCTAAAGCCGCTGTCGCTTACTCCTCTTCGCGGTTGACCGGCAGTTCGATCGGGATCGGCGCCTGCTCAACCTTGGTGAAGGTGAGTTTGTTGTCGCCTTCTGCTTCGGGGTCATAGTCCACGACCACATGGTCGCCGCTGGCATATTCCCCACGGAGCAGCCGCTTGCTCAACTCATTCTCCACCTGGCGCTGCAACAGTCGGCGCAGAGGCC
>CAZZNG010000312.1:0-6575 GCA_964655505.1 uncultured Litorilinea sp.
CACCGCCAAGAAGCGGGCCACGACCACCCCGCGCTGGTCGGCGCCCGCGATCAGCTGCCGGAACGTCATCGCCTCACCGCGGCGCAGCAGCGCGACGACGTGCGCGGCCTGCTCCCGGATGCTGACCAGCGGCGCGTGCAGATGGTGCGCGGTGCAAATATCCACCGCGTCGATATCGGCCTGGGCTAGCATCGCTTGCGCGTCGGTGTAGACCGTGCGGCTGGACCCATCCAGCCCTGCCTCCGCCGCCCGTCGCTGCGCGGCCTGCGCGTCGATGTCGCAGACCGCGGCCAGCCGTACCTGATCGCGGTATTCACGATAAACACGCACATGCGCCCCGGCAATGCTGCCCGCGCCGATCAGCCCCACCTTCAGTGCTTCCCCCACGCCTTGCTCCTTGCCTCAAGCATCCCTGGCCTGGCAACACGCCGCCACGTCAAGCAAGCACTGGCCGCCTAAATCTTCTTACCGATCACGCACCTCGCTTTTGTGCTATACTCATTCTGCCCCTCGCCGACGCGGCGAGTGCACTTTGCCGCCACCGTAATAGAAACCGTTCCAGAAAAAGAGCCATGAGCGAAGCATACATCTTACCCCAAGCGCTGTACGAACAATGGCGCACAGACACGCCGCCTTTTGTGATCGACGTGCGCGGCTCGGATGAGTACGCCGCAGGGCACATTCCAGGCGCGCACCATATCCCAGGCGACCAGTTGGCCGCGCGGCTGGACGAGATCCCGCGCGACCGCTTGATTGTCCCCTATTGAAACATGCGCCACCGCGGCAGTTCGCGCAGCGAAAGCGCCGCGGCGCTGCTCCGTGAGAGCGGCTATGACGCCCGCGCCCTAGAGGGCGGTTTTCCTGCTTGGCAGGCCGCAGGCTATCCAGTCGAAACCGCTGCTGTCTAGCAGCCTCACGGGCAGAGCGACCCGGTTGGGTGGTTGTTTGGGCTGTGTCCGGTTTGCTAGTCGTTGGGTGTTTGTTATGGCTATGCGAAGTCCACGATCTTCCGGAAAGCTCAAAGCTTCCCGAAAGATGAGCGCCTACCCCTGCGCCAAGAAGTCATCCAAAATCACCACCTCCAACAACGACTCCAGCCGCCGCAACCCCATGTCATTGGTCACCAACGCGGTCGCCCCCTGTATCAGCGCCGACGCGGCTTGAATGGCATCGGTCGGGCTAACCCCATAGACGCCCCGCAGTTGCGCCGCCCGCCGCGCCACATCGCGCGTCACATCCACCAAGGTCAGGTGCGGAAAGTTGGCGAGTAACACCTCATACTCGCGCGCCGCCGCGCCCACACCCGCACGCCAGGGATGCACCGTCAACTCCATCAACGTAATCGTGGAGGTCACGCCCCGATACACCCCCCGTTGCACATCGCCCAGAACCACATGCGCCGCCGGCTGATAAAGTGGATGGTTTTCCACCTGGTAGATAAAGATCATGCTGTCTAGCCCAACGACCCGATGGCGCGCCAGACGATGTTGCAGCACACGCATGCCATCCCCCCGCTACGATTGTTCCTGTTTCATGTTGGGTTTCACACTGCTTTCCGGCTCGACTGCCGCACCGCGCCACGCCGCACGCTCCGCCTCCAGGTAGGCGTCTGTGTCCACCCCTTCCCAAAGCTCAGCGTGCAGCCCGGCCAGCCGTTCAACATAGTCGTCCGGCTGCGGGATCAAGACCAAGATGCCATCCTGCACATCCACCAACAGATGATCCCCTGGCCCAATGCCCAGTTCCTGCCGCGCCCGGCTCGGCAGTGCAATCTGATTGCGCTTGCTCACCTTCACCTGCATTCGATCGCCCTTTCTACAAACCATCTGCTTAGTAAATCCACAGATCTACTAAGCAGTATAGCAGGAACCCCCGCTCGCGTCTACTCAACCGCGATACCTCTTTTGACCTATTCCGCATCTCTCCCCATGCACAGCCCCCTCATGGCCGCCGGGCGCGCAGACCCAAGAAGAGCGGAATCTCCGGGTTGGTCGCTTCCTCTGCTCGCCCCCCATCCCGCGTGCCATGCACAAGGCCGGGCACTTCCATCACCCGCTCCACCAGCAGCCCGCACGCAGCCAGCCCGTTGATGTAGCTCTGCAGGGGACGGTGAAAGCTGCGACTTGTCGCGCCCCGCGGCGCGGACGGCGGCTTGAGCGGCACAGCCAGCGGCGTCAAGTAGCGGTCGACGCGCCGCGCGTGCAGCTTGCGCCGCCCATCCCATGCCCAACCGCTCTGCCGCGGCACACGAAAACAGGGATGGGTCAAGATCAAGACCATACGCCCCCCAGGTCGCAGCGCCCAAGCCGCGGCCTGCAAGACTTGCTCCAACGGGTCCATGTCTTGCAGGCTCAAGGCAAAGAGCACGCCGTCGAATGCACCGGCCTCGACCTCCGGCACATAGGCCAGATGCCGCGCATCGCCCACCACAAAGCGCCCTGCCTTGCCGTGATGGCGCTGCGCCCGCCGGATCAGCGTCGGGCTAGCATCCACCCCGACATAGCTCGCGCCCGCGGCCACAATGCACGGCGCGCACGCGCCTTGCCCCGCGCCCACCTCCAGAATGCGCTCCCCCGGTGCAGGCGCGAGCAATTCACGCACCATTGGAATCACCAATTGACGGTGGTGGCGGCTGCCCTGCTTGCCCATCCAGCCGTCATACCACCCGGCCAGTGACTCCCAAGCGGTCGGCACGCTACGCCGTTCACGCCGCGCAGCGTGGTTTGCTTTAGGTTTTTCTTCATAATCACTACGCGCAATCCTGCTCGCCGTATAGCGAGCGTGCTGGCGGGTACGTTTCTGCTTACCCATTGTTGCCAACTCCTGTTCTGCGCGCCCTTTGCGCGCCAGATGCCAGTACAAACGGATGCTGCAGAACCCACGGCAACAGCCACCCTCACTGCATACGACCCCACACGATGGGCAAGAGGGCGCACAAAAAAAGCCGTGGGTCCAAAGGACACCCACGGCTTACAGCCACCCACGCTGCAGATAGAGACTCTCGGACAAGACGCCACAGCCAAATTCAGGCAAAAAATGGCTTGTGCGCCTGTCCAACCCTATCGCCTACGTCGCGGCCAATCAAAAAGCCGTGGGCAGCGCGTGCCCATGGCAGTCGGTTCACAGTTCACCAATTCAATGCACGAACCGCACTAAGCGCAGACACACCCCTTCCACATGCTGTGGCGTAGACGCATGGCGATTCGTATCACGCCCATCAGAATCAATGCTCCAAGATAAAAGGTCAAGCTGACGATGCAAAAGCCGCTTGCACACTCGCCCGCGGCACAGCCAGTATAGAACCAGGCGGTCCCCCTTGTCAACCCCGCGCAACAAAAATCCCTTTGACGCGTGTTGAAACAGGAGTGTAATCAGATCAATCAGATTAACACGTATTGATACGTTCTAGTTCGTGTTAGGAAGCGCCCCATGTTTGCTAAAAAACCTCAGCAGGTGACCCTGCGCTCAACCGAGGTGCAGCGCAATTTTCGTGAAGTCGTGAACCGGGCCGGTTCGGGCCAGGAACACATCATTGTGGAACGGGATGGTCTGCCCGTGATCGTCATGATCTCACTGGCCGAATACCAACTCCTCATGCGCGAGCGCGAACAACGCGAAGCGCGTGAGGAACGGCTGAAAAAGTTCGAAGCCGCGGCACGGCGCATAGGGCAAGAAATCGAACGAAGCGGCTTGAGCGAAGAAGATGTGTTGGCCCATCTAGAAGAAATCCAACAACAAACCTACGACGACCAGTATGGCGGTTCCCAATCCTAGCCTGCGTGTGATGGTTGATGCCAATGTGCTCATTGCGGGTATCGGTTGGCCGCGCTGGCCCTATGCCCTCCTTCAACACGCAATCGCCGGTGACTTTCAGCTTGTCCTTTCTCCCTATGTGATCGAGGAAGCTCGACGCAACTTACAGCGGATTGTGCCTGATGCGCTTCCTTTCTAGTCTTTACCCCAGTCAAAAATGTACGGTTGACAGCCTCTCCGCTTCAATCCTATAATCATTCAGACGATTGCCACAGTACGTGCAAGCTAGTACGCCCAGTCCAGTACGCCCATTTTCGACCCTTTCAATCTCTTGCCAGTTCTGAACTCAACCGGCGCACACATGCGTGACGGCAGCAGCCCTTGTCGCAGCCGCCCATCAATCCACGATCGTGCCTGGGAAACACGCTCCGCCACCGCACAGCCCAAGCGCATCCCCAGGCGATCCGCCCGCACAGTATGCCGCCCGCACAGTATGCCTATCGTGTGCCTGTGAACGCTTGACGATGGTTCCAACCCCAGCAGCCCCCGGCTTGACTCCCACAAGCTCGCGGCTGCGGTTCGTTCGTTTCTTGTCCGCTCTTGGCCTGGCCCATGCCTACAGCCGCCACCCAAGACGGCAGGCCAGCGCAGCCGCCCTTTCTCGCGGCCAGTTGACCCACATAAACGCCCAAAGTCATAGCCCAAAGCCACAGGAGGAACCACATGGGGCAACAGCACGAACCCAAAGACGAACCACGTCGCACGCCCGCCTTTTCACGCCGTACCTTCTTACAGGGGACGGGCCTGAGCCTGGGCGCGGCCCTGCTGGCGGCCTGCACAGCAGCCACACCCACCGCACCGCAGGAAGGGGAAGCCCCCGCAGCCGACGCGCCCGCGGCCGATTCACCCGCCACAGCCGAAGGCGGCCTCATGCGCCCCGGCGGCAACCCCAAACGCGGCGGAACCTTGCGCGCCGCCTTTGGCGTCACCACCTCCAACTATGACATGCACCAGGGCGCAGCCGTCTCGGTCCTCACCCACCTCTACAACAACATCGTGCGCAGCAACTTGGTCGATGGGCTGCGCTCCATCATCCCCGACCTGGCCGAAAGCTGGGAAATCTCCGACGACGGGTTGACCTACACCTTTACCCTGCGTGAAGGCGTCACCTTCCACGACGGCACGCCCTTCAACGCCGATGACGTGGTTGCCACCTTCGAGCGCATCATCAACCCGCCCGAAGGCGTCATCAGCCAGTTCCGCGCCGACTTTGACATGGTCCAAAGCGTCGAAGCGGTCGACGACCTGACCGCCCGCTTCACCCTGAGCGCGCCGCGTGCCTTCTTCCTGAACCTCTTGGCAGGCCCGGCCATCGGCATCTACTCGCGCACCACCCTCGAAGAAAACAACTACGACCTGCGCGAGGTGGTCGCGCCGGGAACCGGGGCCTTCCGCTTTGTCGAATACCTAACCGCCGAGCGTTGGGTCTTTGAGCGCAACCCCGATTATTGGGACTCGGAACTGCCCTATGTTGACCAACTCGAACTGCTGCATGTGCCCGCCTGGTCCGACCGCGGCACCGCGGTCTTGACCGACCAAGCTGATATGTCGTGGAATGTCTCCTTCGAAACGTGGCAGGAGGGCGAAACACGCAGCGACATTGTCCAGGTCAATCAGTTGGGCAACTTTGGCGCGTACTGGGCCTTGTTCAACACCACGCGCAGCCCCTTTGACGACCCGCGCGTGCGCCGCGCCGTCCATCTGGCCGTCAGCCGCCAGAACTTGATCAACGCCTTTGGCACACAAGAGGTCATCAACCTCACCCGCTGGATTCCCTACGGCGACCCCTATGCCACCCCGCCCGAAGAGATCGCGCAGATGCCCGGCTATCGCGCCGAAAAAGAAGAGGACATCGCCACAGCCCAATCGCTGCTGGCCGAAGCAGGCTATGCCGACGGCATCACCGGCCTGGAAATCCTCGCCGCGTCCGGCCCCCAAGCCGAACTGCTGGCCCCGGCCTTCCAAGACATGCTGGCGCGCGACCTCAACATCCAGACCGAAATCCGCATCATCGAGCGCTCGCTGCTGGTCGAAGAAGAGCAAGCAGGCAACTTCGACATGGTCATCGACACCTATGGCCACAGCATTTCCGACATTTCGCCGCGCGGCAACCTCTGGTGGCGCACAAGCGGCTCGCAAAACTGGGGCAGCTATTCCAACCCCGAATTCGACACCCTGCTCGACCAGATCGACGTCGAAACCGACACCGCCACGCGCCAAGAGATGATCAACCAGGCGCTCGACTTGCTCGACCAAGACCCGCCCTGGTTCCTCTTTGGCTACACCTTCCACCTCCCCATGTGGCGCACCCGCCTGCAAGGGCTTGCCCTGGACAACCGCGCCTTTGCCGAATGGGGACGCGTGGAAACAGCCTGGCTCGACGTGTAGTCGGCCACAGTTCGCACGCTTGCACTGAAGCAGACGGGTCAGGCGTCTGGCTGCGCCTGGCCCGTTCACGCCAACGGGACTCGAACGGGAAGTGACTTGTGTATAAATACATCTACCAGCGTCTCTTGATCATGATCCCCACCTTGTTCGGGATCACCGTTCTCATCTTTCTCGCCATGCGCGTCCTGCCCGGCGATCCCCTTGCCATGATCGTCTCCGAATCGACCGGCACCTATGTGTTGAGCGATGAAGAACTGGAAACCTTGCGCGCCAGCCTGGGGCTGGACAAGCCCTACCCCGTTCAATACATGGAGTGGATGGTCCAAGTGTTCAAGGGCGATCTCGGCGCTTCCTTTTGGACGGGCGAGCCGATC
>CAZZNG010000313.1:0-4009 GCA_964655505.1 uncultured Litorilinea sp.
AGAGCGACGCGGCCCTCGAACGGCGCTTCCAGCCCATCTTGGTGGAGGAACCGTCGATTGAGGAGACGATGCAGATTCTGCGCGGCGTCAAGACACGCTACGAGGATCATCACAAGCTCTTGATCACGGATGAAGCGATCCAGGCCGCGGCCCAGTTGGCCGCGCGCTATGTGCCCGATCGCTTCATGCCCGACAAGGCCATTGACTTGATCGACGAGGCCGGCAGCCGCGTGCGTATGTACAAAGCGCCCTATGCCGCCAACCTGCGCGAAACCTTCATGAATCTGAAGAAGTTGCAGAAGATGAAGGAAGAGGCGCTGGAAACTCAGCGGTTCGACGACGCTATCGATCTGCGCTACCGCGAGGTTGAGTTGGAAGCCAAGCTCAACGAACTGCGCGAGGGGTGGAACGAAGCCGCCAACCAGCCTAAAGTGACGCCGGAGGATATTGCCGAGGTCGTTGCTATGTGGACGGGTGTGCCCGTCAGCCGTATCGCCGGTGAAGAGCGCGAACGGCTGCTGGAGATGGAACGGGTCATGCGCCAGCGAGTGGTGGGCCAGGAAGAGCCTATCAAGGCCATTTCCAAGGCTGTGCGCCGTGCGCGTGCCGGGTTGAAAGATCCGCGCCGCCCCATCGGCAGCTTTATGTTCTTAGGCCCCACGGGTGTTGGTAAGACGCTGTTGGCCCGCACGCTGGCCGAGTTTATGTTCGGCAGCGACGAAGCGCTGATCAAGCTCGATATGAGCGAGTTCATGGAGCGCCACAACGTCAGCCGTTTGGTCGGTGCGCCTCCTGGCTATGTTGGCTATGAGGAAGGCGGCCAGTTGACCGAGGCTGTGCGCCGCCGCCCGTACAGCGTGATCTTGCTGGACGAGATCGAAAAGGCCCACCCAGAGGCGTTCAATATGCTGCTCCAGATCATGGAGGACGGCTATTTGACCGACGCTAAGGGTCGCCGCGTGGACTTCCGCAATACCTTGATTCTGATGACGAGCAATATCGGCGCTAAGCTTATTCAAGGCGCCAATCGCCTGGGGTTCGCCATCACCAAGGAAGACGACGAGACACGCGAGCAAGAGTACGAGTCGATGAAGGCCAAGGTCATGGACGCGCTGAAGAAGACGTTCCGGCCTGAATTCATCAACCGTCTCGACGGGGTGATGGTCTTCCGCAGCCTCTCGCGCGAGGAGATTACGCTGATCGTCGAGCTGGAACTGAAGCCGCTGCGCATGCAGTTGAAGGAGCAGGAGATCGATCTGACCCTGACCGAGGCGGCTCGCATGGAGATTGCCTCTGCCGGTTACGACCCCGAATATGGGGCGCGCCCGCTGCGCCGGGTGATCCAGAACCAGATTCAGGATCCGTTGAGCGAAGCGCTCTTAGCCAACCAGTTTGCGCCGGGCGACTCGATCCAGATCGACTTCCGCGAGACGGAAAACGAGGAAGGCGAGAAGGTCAAGGATTTCGTCATCGACGTGCTCGAACGTGGCAATCTGGAATCCACCTCTTCGGAGACAGCCGACGCAATCGAGGCGATGCTGCAGTAAGCTCGCCGCGGGATTTGCATAGCGCTCGACAGGGTCGCCCACATGGGCGGCCCTGTTTTCTATTGGCGAATCTGCCCAGAAATCGATTTGTTGGGCGGAGCGGCTGTGCCGTTTGGCCGATTGCGCCCCTCTGCGTATGATAGGGACAGGTTTCCTTGCGCCCAACCTGCTGCGCGATGAACGCAGTTTCACCGCTAGTTTCACCGCTGCACCCGACCCCCACGCCCAATCCGCGCCGGGTGCAGGCAGCGAGCGCACAACCAACAGCAGCGGCGCCATCAATCATCCAGTCAATTTGAATAACGAACGCAGAGGGAGGCAACACAATGGCTGAACGTATCGGCTTTATTGGTCTTGGCATCATGGGACGCGGCATGGCGAACAACTTGCTCAAGGCCGGGTTTCAGGTGCGTGTATGGAATCGAACCACCAGCCGCATGGACGCACTGGTAGAGGCCGGGGCGGAAGCCGGTAAAAGCCCGGCGGATGTGGCCGCGCACAGCGACATCATCATCACCTGTGTGAGCGACACGCCCGACGTTGAAAAGGTCATCCTGGGTGACGACGGTGTGATCCATGGGGCCAAGGCCGGTTCGCTGGTGGTCGATTGCAGCACCATCAGCCCCCAGGTCACGCGCGAGATCGCGCAGAAGCTGGCCGAGAAGAACATCCACATGCTCGACGCGCCCATCAGCGGCGGCAGCGAAGGCGCGGCCAAGGGGACGTTGAGCATCATGGTCGGCGGCGATGCCGAGCAGTTCGAGCGGGCGCGCAGCGCGTTCGAGGCGATGGGCAAGACGATCACCCATGTCGGCACCATCGGCGCAGGCCAGACGGTCAAGCTGGTCAACCAAGTTTTGGTGGTCGGCAACTGCTTGGCGATGTGTGAAGCGCTGCTCTTTGCCCAGGCGGGCGGTGTTGACCTGAAAAAGACCTACGACGCGATTAGCCAGGGCGCGGCAGGCAGTTGGATGTTCACCAACCGCGCACCACAGATCATCGAGCGCGACTGGCGGCCCGGCTTCACCGTGGCCTTGCAGCAGAAAGACCTGCGCTTGGTGCTCGATGCAGCCGACGAGATCGGCGTGCCCATGCTGGGCACATCCATGATCTTCAACCTCTATCGCACCCTAGAGGCAATGGGGTTGCAGGAGGAAGGGAATCACGCCCTGGTCAAGGCACTGGAGCACCTTGCCGGGTTTGAGGTGGGGACCAAGGCCAACGCCTAGTTCACTCAATCGCAATCTCCCGCGCGTTCCCCTATGCGCAAGGCAGGACAAGTGTCTTGCGTATAGGGGTCATGCGTCCGCTGTGGCCCGGCGGCAGAACTGCTACAATTGAATCAGCACATCATGTGTGTTTAGAAACGCATCACTTGTGTTTAAAACACTTGTGTTGAAAAAAGGAGGAAAGGATATGACCCTCCATCAAGTGCTGATTCCGGTTGACGGCTCGGCGTTTTCGCGCCAGATCTTTGACCATGTGATGCAGTTCTTGCCGCCCCAAGATAATGCGCTGATTCTGCTGCGCGTCGGTGATCCGCCCGCGGGGCATGTGGGGCATCCGGCGCGCGTGGCGACGCTGGATGGCACATTGCTCCGCTATGACTCGGCGCGTGATGTGGAGGTGGCGGCCCATCCGATCTATGCCAGCCAGGAGCGCGACAGTTTAGAAGCGCTGTTCCTGGCCGAGATGCAAACCGATCTGCAGAGGCTGCGCCAGGCGGGCTATTCGGTGCAGAGCTTTGTGCGCTTTGGTGAACCGGGCGAGGAGATTGTCAACTTCGTCGAAGAGAATGAGATCGATCTGGTCGCCATGACAACCCACTGGCGGCGTGGCATCAATCGGTTGATCTTTGGCAGTGTGGCCCAATACGTGGCCCAGCGTTTGTTTGTGCCGGTGCTCATGGTGCGGGCACAGGAGAGCGACTAGGCAGGTGAGGCAGGCTTTGGGGAAGAGCGACTAGGGGGAATTTACACCTGGTTTTTGACAAACGCCTCTGTGCAAGGTATAGTGTACCGACCACAGGGGCGAATAGCTCAGTTGGTTAGAGCGCCTCGCTTACACCGAGGAGGTCAGGGGTTCGAGTCCCTTTTCGCCCACTGTTGTTGCCCACCAGATGCACTTTTGTGATGCAATGTTGTCAGGAGGCCGGCCACTGGGGAGCCGGCCTTTCTTGATCAATATGACTTGATCAATATGGCTTGATCAATCTGCCTTTCTTGTGCAATGCACTTGCCTTGAGCAATGTCCCCGGCTTGATCAATGGTATCGGGTTGGACTAAACTCCAGGCTGTACGCCAACCTGTTTGCACAGAATCCATTGGCGTGCTGTGCAATATCTGGCACTGCGCGCGCTGATTCGCCGCCACACGGACCCAGTGTATCCCAAATCTATGCCATCACAATCCGGGCTGTCATCCAACACCCCCTCCACCCAATCTGCGCCTGCCCAAGCTGCG
>CAZZNG010000313.1:4109-6544 GCA_964655505.1 uncultured Litorilinea sp.
ATCCGGGCTGTCATCCAACACCCCCTCCACCCAATCTGCGCCTGCCCAAGCTGCGTCTGCCGAGGATGCTGCGGCCCGCGCCGCGGAATTTCGCAAGCTGCCCGCGGTTGACGCGCTGCTGCGTACTGAGGCGATCCAGACGTTGGTCGCCGAGTATGGCAGCCAAGCGGTGATGGAGGGCCTGCACGGGCTGTTGCACGATGCACGCGCCACCATCCGCAGCGGCGGCCCCGCGCCCGCACCAGACCACTGGGCCGAGGCGTTGGCTGGCTATTTGGCTGTGGCGCTGCGGCCCACGCTGCGCCCTGTCATCAATGCCACCGGGGTGATCATCCACACCAACCTAGGCCGCGCCCCACTTAGCCAAGCCGCGCAAGCCGCGGTGGTGACCGTGACCACGGGCTACAGCAATCTAGAGTATGATTTGGTTGCCGGGGCACGCGGCAGCCGCCATGACCATGCGCGCGAACTGTTGTGCGCGATCACCGGCGCGGAAGATGCTATGGTGGTCAACAACAACGCCGCGGCGGTTTTTTTGACGCTGGCTGCGCTGTGCAGCGGCCGCGAGGTGTTGATCAGCCGGGGGCAGTTGGTGGAGATCGGCGGCGGTTTTCGCATCCCCGATGTGCTGCGTCAAAGCGGTGCGCGCTTGGTGGAGGTGGGCACGACCAACCGCACCCATGTGCGCGACTATGCCCAGGCAATCGGCCCGGAGACAGCCGCGCTCATGCGTGTACACGCCAGCAACTTCCGCCAGATCGGTTTTGTGACCGAGCCGTCGCTGGCTGAACTGGCCCAGGTGGCGCATGACGCGGGCAAGCTGAACGGCGAGCCGCCCATTTTGATCGATGATCTGGGCAGCGGCACGCTGCTCGACACGCAGCCCTATGGCCTGGCGCGCGAGCCGCTGGTGCAGGAGAGCCTTGCCGCCGGGGCGGATATTGTGACCTTTAGCGGGGATAAACTGCTGGGCGGGCCACAGGCAGGCTTCATCATTGGCCGCAGCGAACTGGTGGCGCGCATCCGCCGCCATCCTTTGGCGCGCGCGCTGCGCGTCGACAAGATGACGCTGGCCGCGCTGGAGGCAACGCTGCGCAGCTACCGCCGGGGCCGCGCACTGGATGAGATCCCCATCTGGCGCATGATCAGTGCGCGCGCGGAGACGCTGGCCGCGCGCGCCGAGGCCTGGCAGCAGGCAGCGACTGAAGCGCTCGGCGTGGATTGCTGTGAACTGTGGCCTGCTGAAAGTGCGGTCGGTGGGGGGAGCTTGCCGGGCGAGACGCTGCCCACGACGGTGTTGGCTGTCTCTCTTGATAAGTTGGCAGGGTTGGATGGGGCGGCTCCCGATACTGTCGCTTCCAATACTGTCGCTGCCAATACTGTGGCTCTCGATGCTGTGGCCGCGGCCTTGCGCCGCCAGGAGCCGCCGGTCATCTGTCGCATCCAGCGCGACCATCTGCTTTTTGATCCGCGCACGGTGCTGCCGGAGCAAGACGCGACTTTGTGCGCGGCGCTGATCAAGGTCTTGAGCGATCCGGCGCTGCGCGGGGCCGCGCATGAAGTGTAGGCGGGTGGTGGTATAAAGCCATGACGACTGTCTTTTTGAAGTTAGGCGGGTCGCTCCTGACCGACAAGCGGGCCGAGGAAGCGCCGCGCGACGATGTTATTGCGCGCCTGGCCCAGGAGATTGCCCAGGCGCGGGCCGCCATGCCCGATCTGCGGCTGGTTTTGGGGCATGGTTCCGGCAGCTTCGGCCATGTTCATGCGCGGCGACACGGCACGCGCCGCGGGGTCAAGACACCGGCGCAGTGGGCGGGCTTTGCCGCCACCGCGGACGCGGCCGCGCGCCTCAACCGGATCATCGTGGCCGCGCTGTTGGATGCAGGTGTGCCTGCGTGGGGCATTCAG
This sequence comes from uncultured Litorilinea sp., assembly GCA_964655505.1. GTDB lineage: Bacteria > Chloroflexota > Anaerolineae > Caldilineales > Caldilineaceae > QEUY01. Next base: position 6,018 of record CAZZNG010000313.1, read on the forward strand.
CCCAGCGTCGCGCTGCGCTGTGTCGACGGGCGCGTCGTGGCCGGGCCGGAAGCCGCGGTGCGCGGCGCGCTGGCGCGCGGGTTGCTGCCGGTGATCTTCGGCGATGTGGCTCTGGACGATGTGCGCGGGGGGACGATTGCCAGCACCGAGGAGATCTTCGCTTGGCTGCTGCCGCTGCTGCGCCCGGACCGGATCGTGCTGGCGGGCGAGGTGGCGGGTATTTATACAGCCGACCCGCTGGTCGATCCGTCCGCCGAGTTGATTCCCGTGGTGACGCCCGCTAGTTTTGCCGCTGTGCAGGCAGGGTTGGGCGGCAGCCACGGCATCGACGTGACCGGGGGCATGGCGAGCAAGGTGACCGAGGCGCTGGCATGGGTCGAAGAGGCTGCGTCCCTGGCGCAAACTGCCGGGCCTGATCCAGCCCAATCTGACTCTGCCGCGCCGAATCATCGAGCGGAGCCTAATCATTGGACTAACGAAGGGAGTGCCACAACCGTCTTGATCTGTAGCGGCTTGACGGCTGATAC
>CAZZNG010000314.1:0-4924 GCA_964655505.1 uncultured Litorilinea sp.
GGCATGTTGCTCAATGCCCATCTGCTCGCGAGATGGGCGCAGCGTCCGGGAAGGTAAATCCCAAGTTCTTGTCGGCGATCAGCGATGAACGCCCTCTTCCCAATGCACCAGCAGCGGCTCTAGCTCGCTCCACAACGCATCAGGGATGGCAACTTGGGCCGCGTTGGCGTTGGCGGTTGCTTCTTCGGGAAAGCGTGCGCCGGGAATCGTCGTCGCCACTTGCGGGTGGCGCACACACCATTGCAGCGCCACAGCCAAAAGCGGCACGTCAAAGCGGTCGCACAATGCCTTGATGCGGCCTACATGTGCCTGCACCTCGGCGCTGTAATTGCGGTCGAAGTAGTGCGCGCCGGGAATGGGGCCGGTTGCCAAAAGCCCGCGCTCAATCGGCGTGGCGATGACCAAGCCCACGTTATGCTTTTCCGCCGCGGGCAAGATGCGATCCGCGGCGAGCAGATTGATCAGGCTCCACGCACGCGGCACCACTGCCGCGTCAAACTCCCCCGTTTCGATATAAGGCGTGTTGGTTTTGGGGTCGTCCGCGGCTGTGCCCACATAGCGCACGATGCCCTGGTCTTGCAGCTTGCGCAGCGCACCCAGCGCGCCCGTTTTGCCCATCACCTGCTCGACGGGGATGTCCATTGCGTCGTGGATGTAGACCACCTCAAAGCGTTCAATGCCCAGGCGCTGCTGGCTGGTTTCAATGGAGCGCATGATGGCATCATAGGAGTAGTCGCGGCCTTCGACGGTGCGCCCTACTTTGGTGGTGACGATGCAGTGGCGGGCCAGGTCGGGCCGGGCAGCGAGTGCGCGGCCGATCATCTCTTCGCTGCGCCCACCACCGTAGAGCGCGGCTGTGTCGATCAAGGTGCAGCCTGCCTCCAGCGCGGCGTGTACGGTGGCGATGCCCATCTCCTCGTCGATGCTCGCGGTAAGCGATTCGTAGCTTTCCGCGCGCTGATCCATGCGGGTCATGCCCAGGAAGGCAGTGCCCAGGCCGACGATTGAGACGTCTATGCCCGTACGTCCCAATGTTTTGGTGCGCATACTTCCTCCTCATCTGTTGCGGCTTGTAGTGGGGATATTATCGCCTAGCTCCTGCTGCGCAGCAAGCAGATGTTGCACCAAAGCCGCTCCGCTAGTGGGGCCAGAGGTGGATTTGTGCAAAATGATTGACATGCCTGTGTGTCTGTGATATTTTCGATGTGCGTATCGGTAGTGCCAGCGCCAAGTCCTTTCCCGCACGAATCGAGCCGATCCACTGCTCTTAGCAGCCGGCGAGACTCATCGGCAACACCTTGCACCCCAAAGGAGGCGTCTATGCAACTCGACCGCAACCGCGAAAATGGGCCGCTGACGGAGATCATCAAGTTCCTGGCATTGTTGGGGTTGATCACGATCTTTGGCTTGGGGGTGATGCTGGGGTACATGCTGGCATATAGCCTGCTGTAGACTGGCGGATCGAGTTGGGGCGTCAGCGTGGCACACCCCGGCGCTGCCACAAACGGAGACTGCAGGCAATTGCGTGTAGAGCAGCCTAGCGGGCGTGATCTGCACATGAAGGGGGGGCGTCGAATGGCTCGACGCCCCCCTGCTATTCCTAGGAATTCAGTTGAGTGGGTTTAGCCGCTATTGAGCGGAGAAAACCACCTGCAACTGCATGACCAGGTCCAACTGGCCCGGGCTGACGGGCGTAGCGCCGCCGCCGAAGGCAGCCTGGTCGGCGAAGACTCCGGCATAGTAGCCGCCGCCCATACCGATGATCTCGCTCACACTGCTGATGCTGCTAATTTCCAGACCGGTCAGCTCGGCGATGTTCTCGGCCTTTTCGCGTGCATCGGCAATCGCCAGCTCACGCGCATCCGCCTCGGCCACACCCGGATCGTCCAGGGCGAAGTTGATGCCATAGATGTTGTTGGCGCCTGCTTCGATGGCTGCATCCAGGATCGGGCCGACGTTTTCCAGATTGCGGATGGTCACTGCCACGTTGTTGGAGACGCGATAGCGCACATCGCTTTCAGCCAGCGGGCCTTCGGGGCCGTAGCGCTCGGCGTAGACGCTGAAGCCGGTGGTCTGCAGATCCTCTTCCGCAACCCCTGCCTCGCTCAACGCGCTCAGCACGCTCTCCAGCGTTTCGCGGTTCTGCGCGGTGGCATCGAGCACACTCTCGTTGACCGTTTCCACGCCAATGGTGACGTTGGCAATGTCAGGCTCCAGCGTCACCTTGCCTTCGCCCACGACGGTAATCGCCTGGGGTTGGCTGGTGGTGATGACCGGCTGCTGCGGCGGCTGTTGCGCCGGTTCTTCCACCGGCTGCGACTCCTGTGCCTGGGCCGGGGCGACGAGCAACCAGCCTGCCCCTACGGTGAAGATTGCGCCGCTTAAGACGACTGCTGCGATCAGCGTGGGGACAACGATTCGTGTAAGTACTTTGTTCATAACGCTTATTCCTTCTCTCCTAATTTACGCCTCATCGTTACGGACGGACTCTTGTCTATTTGCCCGTTCTGGGCTTATGACGCAGCGAGAAAAGGAATTGTTCCGAGAATGTTGCGCGATGTTGCGCCAATGTATCGCGCTTTGTAACGCTTGAGGTCTAGGCGATAGGGTTCGGGATCTTCACGGCTTGGGCGCGGCGCTCGGCCATGTTGTGCTCCATGGCGCGCGGGTAGCGCATGGGCGGGCGCGAAACATCGTTCAGACGCTGCAGCAGTTCCCCTTCCAGCCGCCAGCCGACTGCCCCCAAGTTGTCTTTGAAATGTTCCACCGTGCGCGCGCCGGCAATGGCCGCGGTGATCGCGGGTTGCTCAAGCACCCAGCGCAGGGCGACTTGGGCAGGCGTGCGGCCCAACGCGTCCGCGGTCTCCAGCAGCACACCCAACGTTTCGTCCGCATTGGGCGCAAAGTAGCGCGACGGGTAGGCCCAGCCCTCGGCGGAGCGCGTGCCGCCCACCGTGCGCTCGCCTGGTTTGTATTTGCCGGTGAGGAAGCCGCCGCCCAGGGGACTCCACGGCACAATGCCCAGCCCCTTGAGTTGGCAAGCGGGCACGATTTCTTCTTCAATATCGCGCACGACCAGGCTGTATTGAGGCTGATAGCAGACAAAGCGGGCGAGTTGGTTGCAGTCGCTGATCCAGATGGCTTCCATCAAGCGCCAGGCTTCGTAATTGCTGCACGCGATGTAGCGCACCTTGCCTTGATGCACCAGATCATCCAACGCGCGCAGCATCTCTTCGAGCGGCGTTTCCTCGTCGACGTGGTGGATATAGTAGATGTCCACATGGTCGGTTTGCAGTCGGCGCAGGCTGCCTTCGATGGCTTGCATGATGTGCAGCCGGGACATGCCCGAATCGTTGGGGCCGCTGCCGGTTGGGTTGAAGAACTTGGTGGCGACGACTGCCCGGTCGCGCCGCCCCTGCAGCGCCTTGCCCAACAGGACTTCAGACTCGCCATTGGCGTAGGTGTTGGCTGTATCAAAGAAGTTGACGCCTACATCAAAGGCCATATCAACCATGCGGCGTGATTCGGCTTCGTCGGTTCCGTGACCAAAGGTCATGGTGCCGAGGCAGATCTCCGACACTTTGAGGCCACTTTGGCCCATGCGGCGATATTCCATCGTTTAAGTTCCCTCCTGATTTAGTGTGGCGATTCGGCGTGGCTGATTGGCGCGGCTTCACCAGTCGCAGCTTCACCAGTCAAGGATAGGACAAATCGATGCATGTCGCAATCTTGCCCAATCCGGCGCATCGAGCCTGCATTTCGAGGCTGCATTGTCGCTGCTGCCTGGCTGTGCCATAATGGTGGCTGTAAACTTCCCATAAGATTCGCTACGAAGATGGAGAGAGGCGATGCAAGTCACGGCTGTGCGGGCGCGGGCTGAATCCAAGCCGCGCCCCAAACCCATGCGCGATGCGCTGCAAACGCTGGACACGTTGGGCGCTTGCCTGATCGAGATTGATACCGACGCGGGGGTGACGGGCACGGCGTCGATCTATTTTGGCCGGGTGGCAAACGGGCCTGCAGTATTGGCCCACTTTGTCAATGACATCCTGGGGCCTGCTGTGGTGGGCTGCGATCCGGCCTTTGTGCGCCAGATCCGCCACAAGCTGTGGCAGTTGACCGACTATTCAGGCACAATCGGCTTTGCGATGAACGGCATCGCAGGGATCGACATTGCCCTGTGGGATGCGCTGGGCAAGGCCGCGGAGCAACCTGTGTGGCGTCTCTTGGGCGCGGCCCATGACCGCATCCCGGCCTATGCGATGGTGGGCTGGCTCAACTATTCGCTGGACGAACTCCAGGCGATCTGCGACAAGGCCATGCAGCAGGGCTTCCGCGGCGTCAAGATCAAGGTGGGCGCGCCCACGCTGGCCGAGGATATCCAGCGCATCCAGGCCGCGCGGCGCGCCATTGGCGACGAGGCGCTGCTGATGGTCGATGCCAATCAGGTGCTTTCGCTCAACGAGGCGATGGTGCGCGGGCGCGCCTATGAAGACCTGGGCTGTTACTGGTTCGAGGAGCCGATCCGCGCCGACGATACGGCGGGGTTGGCCCAACTGGCCCGGAGCTTGACCATCCCCATCGCAACGGGCGAGAACAACTATGGCAAGCGCCAATTCCGGGAGCTTTTTGAGCGCCGCGCCGTGGATATTGTCCAGCCGGACTTGCGCCGGGCCGGCGGCATCACCGAATGTCTGGAGGTTGGCCTGATGGCCGATGCCTTCAACATCCCCTACGCCTCCCACGGCGGCGGCGTTCATCTGCATGTTTTGGCGGCCCTGCCCAATACCCTGCTCATGGAGAGCGGCCTGCTGCCCGAAGACGGGTCAGTGAAGCTGGTGGATGGCTGTTACCCGCTGCCGCAAGCGCCAGGGTTTGGCGGCGCGAGCTAACTCGCCAGGTTGCGCCGCCTGTCTTGGGGCCT
>CAZZNG010000314.1:5024-6511 GCA_964655505.1 uncultured Litorilinea sp.
TGTCTACCAGATCGAGGCCATCTGCCATAGGCTGCCCTCGACCGCGACATCGCCCTGTTCGACGTGCAAGGCGATGTCGACCGCGCCCTGCGGCAGCGGTCTGACCAGCGTGGCCGCGACCTGTCCATCTTGGCTGAACAATTCGACCACCGATCGATCCAGGAAAAGGCGCAGCGACAGCGGCCCCTCCTGCGCGCGCGGCCAGTTGAGCGCCACATCGTCCAGGTAGACGCGGCCCGCGGCGTTGTGCAGGCGTAGCGCAGGCGTGGGGGTGTTTGTGGCGCAGATCTCCAGAGAAAAGGCGGCCTCCGGCGCGAGATCAAGCGTGAGCAAGAGTTCGAGGCACGTATCCGCGGCGGTTGCCAAGCGCGTGCGCCCGTCTGTCACGCGCTGCGCGGGGATCGGCTGGTGGTCGCGGCGCAGCGTCTCCAGCGCCGGGTGGGGGATCTGGCGCGGCCGCCGGTCGTCGCCCAGGGTCAGGAGGCGCGGCAGCGCCAGACAGCCGCTCCAGCCTTTGTCCGAGGGAAAGCCGCGCACCCACCCCAAGAGCACCAAACGCCCTTGCGGATCGATCAGCGTGTTGGTGGCGTAGTAATGGGCTGTCGTGACGTTCTCGGTGAAGCCGTGGTCGATTACGCCCTCGACCGCGGGCGTAAAAGTGTAGGTGTCTAGGTCAAAATCGCCGATGGTGTATTCGACCGGACGATAGGGCGAGAGCAGCAGCACCCAGTGGTTATCGAGCGGGAAGAAGTTGGGACATTCGCAAAAATGGGTGTGGGTTGTTGGCACGCGATAGATCACCTGGCGAAAGACCCATTGGCGCAGGTCGCCGCCCGGCGCTTCATAGAGCGCGACGGTGGCTTCGTCGCCCACATTGCCGCCCAGCACTAGAAAGGTGCGCCCCGCCCAAGTGAAGACGTAGGGGTCGCGCCATGCGCCGTCAAAGGCCGGTCCGCCGTGGGTGGCGAGCGAAAGGAGCGGGTTGGCGTCGTCTTTGCGCCATGTGCGCCAGTCTGCCCCGTCCACAGCCGCCCACTGCTCATTGGGGGGGCGTTGGTCGTCCTCGCCCGTCTTCACGCTGGTGTAGATGAGCATGGGCGTGCCATCGGCGTTCATCGCCAGATCGATCTCCAGGCCCTTGAGGCGCTCGGTGCGAATCACGCGGCCGAGGGCATCGTAGACCGTGTGCGAGCCCCAACCTTCGCCCCCGGAAGCGCTCCCGCCCCCGGAAGTATCGCCCTCGACGTAGCTGTCGGTCGAGTACGCCACCCGGCCATTCGCATCGTAGACGGTGCGAGCGATGATCCAGGCGGTGCTCGTCACGCCGGTGATGGGATCAGTCTGTTCGGTTTCGCTGCGCGTCTGGAGCAGCAGGCCGCGGGCGTCGTAGGTGTATTCGGTGACGTTGCCGAAGGCGTCAATGGTGCGCGCGGTCTGGCCACTGGCGTTGTACTCCGTGCCGGATTTGGACACCATCCGTAGCCCCC
>CAZZNG010000315.1:0-6373 GCA_964655505.1 uncultured Litorilinea sp.
ATCGAATAGGTCTGATGGCCGATGCGCTCGCTGATGGGCAGGCTGCCGATGGGCTGGCGCAGGTCGCGGTCGCTAAAGGCGATGCGCGTGGGCCGGTCATGGCCGTAGACGTCGGCTGTGTTGAGCAGCCCGTGGGTGTGCAGCGGCTTGTTGATGCCCGGCGTGCAGATGGAGCCTTCGGCGCGCACAGCCTCGGCAAAGCGCGTCACCGACAGCCCGCCCAGTTCTTCCGGCTTGTAGAGACCGTGGGGCGCGTACCAACCGGCCATGTTGGAGTCACTATCGGGCGCGGTGCGGTGGGCGCGCAGCCCTGGCACGCCTTCGAGCAGATCCCAGAAGGTGTTCATGGCGGCGCGGATTTCGGCGATGCGCTGATCGTAGTATTTAAGCTGGACGCGACCCACCGCGGAACTCATCTGGTGCATACGGTATTTGTGGCCGCCCAGGGGCAGGCCGCGATAGGGGGCCAGGTCCGGGTCTTGGATCAGTTCGTTGTAGCGTTCGTAATGGCCGAAGGCGACCGCGCGCTCGTAGATCTTGCGGTCGTTGGTGACCAACATGCCCCCTTCGCCCACGGCAAACGATTTGCCGCTCATGAGCGACATGGCCCCGACATCGCCCATTGTGCCGAGCATTCGCCCTTTGTAGCGCCCCCCCTGGGCATGGGAGACATCTTCGATCACTTTGAGGTTGTGCCGTTGGGCAATGGCGAGGATGGGGTCCATGTCCGCGGGATGGCCCATGTAGTGAACCACCATGATCGCCTTGGTGCGCGGGGTGATGCGATGTTCGATGTCGTTGGGGTCGATGCAGAGGGTATGGGGATCGATCTCGGCAAAGACCACGGTCGCGCCCAGCGAGTAGACTTGCAGCGCGGACGCCCAATAGGTGATGCTGGGGCAAATGATTTCGTCGCCTACGCCGATCTCACAGCCGAACATGGCGGCGTGCAGCGCGGCTGTGCCGGTGTTGTGGGCCAGGGCATAGGTCGTGCCCTGCCACGCGGCGAACTCTTTTTCAAATTCGCGGGTAATGTCCGTCCCAGACATGACGCCGCGGCGCAAGACATCCAGCACCGCGGCCTCGTCTTCCTCGGTGACGATGGGCCAGTGGAAAATATCCTCGTTGTCCGGCTGGACGGCAGGCGTGCCGCCCAACAGGGCAAGGGGTGATGTGGACACAGTCGAGACTCCTTGCTGTGCGCCTGCCAAGCATCCGCGGCGGGCGTAGGTAGACTGAACAAGTGCTAACGATAGATCATATCAGTGACAGATCATATCAGCGATAGATCACATCGCGCACATCCTCGCCATGCACGCGCACGGTCTGGCTGTCGACCCGTTCGACGCCGGGCAGGTTGGCCGCGGCGTCTGCGGTGTCGGTGTGGAAGTAGCGCTTTTCCAGCACATAGGGGCCGGGCCACACCAGCGGCGCGATGGGGTCGGTGCGCTGCTTTTCGGCCGCGGCGCGTATGCCCTCGCGGATACGCCGCCGCGCTTCTTGCGCGGAGAGCGAAATGGCCGCGCCGCGGCCCAGCCCTTGCTTGACCGAGACGGTGGTGATGCCGGGGACGAGCGCTTCGACCTCGGTGCAGGCGTCTTGCTCGCCGCTCAAAAAGATCAAGGGGATGCCGAACGCGCCGAAGTAGAGCGCGATCTGCCCGATCTCGCCGATAGGCTGGCCGTTGAGCTTGTAATAATCGACGGTGCGGCTGCTTTGGGTGTGGTTCTGGTTGCCGGTGAGCGTGCCCGCCATGGCATGTTGGCCGACGATGACCACTGTGTCATATTGGGCGATGACCTCGTTGAAGCGCGACCAGGGCGGCATGGGGCGACCGTGCAGCAACTTGGCCGCGGGGTGGAGCGTCTCGAAGTCGATGCCGCCCGCGCCGTGGCCGTCCCACACCAGGATGTCGTCCACCCCGGCGTCGAGCAGGCCATCGACCGCGGCGTTGACTTCGGCGGTTTCCAGCTTCTTGGCCGCGTCATAGTAGCGGCCATCGGGATAGGACTGGTCGGTGAAGGAGACGACGCCTGCCACCCCTTCCATGTCGGTAACCATAAAGACTTTCATCGTAGCGGTGCTCCTGAGAGGCGTATATAGTTCGGTCAATGGAATAGTCAATCGGATCAGGTTTTGTGTGCCTTCAGTAAATCAACCTGCCGTCCAGCCGAGGTCGATGGTCCAGTCGGCTCCGGTGATGGCTCCGGCCATGTCGGAGCAGAGGTAGGCGGCCAGCGCGCCGACTTCTTCAGGTTCGACCAGCCGTTTGATGGCCGCGGGGCCGAGCATCACTTGGTCGACCACGGCTTCAGGCGAGAGGTGGCGCGTGCGTGCTTGGTCCGCGATCTGGTTTTCGACCAAGGGGGTGCGCACGTAGGCGGGCAGCAGCGCGTTGACGGTGATGCCATATTCACCTCCTTCGCGCGCCGCGGTGCGCGTGAGGCCGAGCAAGCCATGTTTGGCCGAGATATAGCCCACTTTGAAGGGGGAGGCGCGCACGCTGTGGATCGAGCCGATGTTGATGATGCGCCCCCAGCCGTTGGCCTTCATGGATGCCCACACGGATTTGGTGAGGCGGAAGGGCGCGGTGAGCATAAGCGCGATCATGTTGTCCCATACCGCGTCGGGAAATTCATCGATGGGCGCGATGTATTGATAGCCGGCGTTATTGACGAGAATATCGACGCGGCCATAGGTGGACAAGGTCTTGTCGACCAGTTCATGACAGCCCTCGGCCAAAGCCAGATCGACCGTTACAGCGAGGCCGTTGAGTTCACGCGCAAGGGCCGCGGCTGCGTCGGCCTGGCGATCGGCGATGACGACGGTGTGGCCCGCTTCGGCCAAAGCCGTGGCAATGGCGCGGCCAATGCCGCTGGCGGCCCCGGTGACAATGGCGATGCGCGGGGCGGCATCCCCGCCCCCGCCAACGCTCGATTGGCCCATGCTGCTCCCTCCTTCTAAAGGTGTCTTTCTAGAGATGTCTTTGGATGGGCTAATCGCTAGATGTACAGCACCAGGTCGTCGCCCTCCTGATAGACCGTGTAGGTGCGCACGCGCAACTTGGCGTCAAACAGGGCATGGCCTGTGCGGATGTCGAATTCCCACATGTGCCAGGGGCATTTGAGAATCTCCCCTTCCCGCTCATAGTCCACTTGATAGACGCCATCCGAGACGACCAACGGACGGATGCGGCCATGACAGAGGGGGCCGCCGCGGTGCGGGCAGTAGTTGAGCAGCGCGTAGTAGCCGCCGTGGACGTTAAACAGGCCAATCTCGCGGCCGTTCACCGTCACGACTTTGCGTGCGCCGGGCGGCAGGTCTGCAATCTGGGCCACCACATGGCGGTTGCGTGGGTGCGCGCTGGGTGGGGCTGTCTCTGCCTGGGTGTGGGTGTTTATGGAGGGGGGGCGGTTCGTGTCGTTCATGGTGGTCTGCCGGTCTACTTTTGCTGCACCAGGTTGTCATCCAAGCGATAGAAACGCCGCGCGTTTTCAAACATGATCCGGCTGCGCAGCGCGGGGTCGAAACCGGCGAGGAAGGTTTTTGGCTCGTCCCAATCCCAATGGGGGTAGTCGGAGGCGAAGATCATAATCTCGTCGGCGTGCATCCACTGTAAAAAGCGCTCTAGATCGGCCCTGCTGGGCGTGTCGGGCATGGGCTGGGAGCCGAAGCGAATGTTGCTGCGTACATATTCGCTGGGCAGCTTCTTGACCCACGGCGTGTAGTCGCGCAGCCCTTTCCAGTCGCCGTCCATGTGCCAGAGCAGGCCGGGAACCCAAAAAACGTCATGCTCAATAAAGAGGAATTGGAAGTTGGGATATTTTTCAAAGACGCCTTCGCAGATCAGGCTGACCGTGTGGGCCATGGCGATCTGGGGGCGAGCCATACGCATTTCAAGATAATAGGTGGGATAGCCCGCGGCAGTGGGCGGCGCGGCAATGCCCGCGCCTTCGCCGCCGAAATGGACGCAGAGGGGGATGCCCGTCTCTTCACAGGCGGCATAGATGGGGTGATAGAAGCGATTGCCAAAGGGCAGGCGCGCACCCGCAGGCATGAGCACTTGGACGAATTCAGGCCGGTCGGCCAGCCGCCGGATCTCGGCTGCGGCCAGGGACGGGTCTTGCGGCGCGATGTGGATCGAGCCGCGGAAGCGGGCGTCTTGACTGATCCAGGTGTCGAAGGTCCAATCGTTGAAAGCGCGGCAGTAGGCCGCGGCATAGTCCGGGTCGGGGTGGACTGCCGCGGCATAGGGGCCGCCGGTGAGGATCGCCAGGTCGATATCGTAGACGTCCAGGTGTTTGGTGCTGCACACGCTGGGCTGGGTGGCTGGGTTGACGTCAGCATCGACCCAGAGATCGTGGCGCGCGCCATTGCCCGGCACATTGGTATGGCCCAAGGTGGGCATCATTGTGCCAAAGTCTTTGATGTTCTCGACGTAGTTGCGCGGCAGGTAGGGAAAGAGTACAGACGGCTCGTCGAACTGGTGATGCACATCGCAGTCGATGATGCGCATGCGCGGGGAGGGATCGATCTGGGCGGGCGCGGGGCTTGGCGCGGTCGACGCGGCTGTACCCGCGGGCGTGGCTGACGTCATGGGTCTCTCCTCTGGAAACGGGGTATGGGGAGGGCGCTGCCCTCGGCTGACCATGCTGCCTACGAACTGCTCACGATGGGGAGGCGTTGCCCTGGGAGCATAGCAGATTTTGTGCGAAATGGTAAGCGGGTGAAATTGCCTGTGTGCGGTGGGCGTGCCCCGTGCAAACAGAAAACGGGAGGGAGCAGGAGACCCCCTGTCCCCCCCGTCGCTGGCCGGTCGATGGCTGCCGGTTGGCTCTTGGTTCGGGCTAGTTGCCGTCGGCTTGCGCTAGATCTTGTGGTGCTGTCTGGGCCATTTGACCGGCCAGCGCGCGCGTGGCGGAAAGCTCGGCCTGGCGCGCCAGGTCAATCGACATGGCGAGGATGCGCGCAGCTTCTTGGGGACTGTGAAAGCCGGTGCTGTTTTCCGACGACACAAAGTCCCAGCGCAGTTGTGCGGCGCGCTGCAACTGGCGCGCTTCGGCCAGTGCCTCTTCAGCGACACCGGCTTCCTTGGCCGCGACCATGGCGTCGATGGCGTCGAGGAGTGCTGCTTCGCTGTCGCGCAGCAGTTCGGCAGTGGTGTTCTGGATGGTCAAGACGCGGTTGGCGAGTTCTTCCTCGGAGAGACGGTGACAGGTCTGGCACGCCTGGTTGAGGTTCATCAGCGGGCTGCGAATCCAGTGGTCAGAAACCTTGACGCTCCCCTCGCGCACGTAGGGCATATGGCAGTCGGCACAGGCTACACCGGAACGGGCATGGATGCCGGTGCTTGCCATCTCAAATTCGGGGTGCTGCACCTTGAGCATGGGCGCGCCGGTTTCAGCGTGGGTCCAGTCGGTATGGCCGATCTCCTCGTAATACTGCTCGATGTCGTCGATGCGCAGGCCGTTGGCCCACGGGAAGGTCAAGACCTTGTTCTCGCCTGCGAAATAATATTCCACATGGCACTGGGCGCAGACATAGGTACGCATCTCCTGGCGCGAGGCCGCGCTGAGATCCACCCCGCGGGCTTCCATCGCGTTGATAAAGGCGGGCCGCGAGATGCGCAGCGCCATGGTGTCCGGGTCGTGGCAGTCTCCGCATGTGCTGCCGATGTGCAAGTTTTCGGCTAGCTCGTTATAGGGCATGCGGTTGAATTCTTCCCACCCCATTTCTTCGATCAAGTGGGGCGCTTCGCCTGCATGGCAGTTGGCGCACGCGCCTGGCTGGTCGAATTCGGTCACGCGCACGGTCTGCTTCTGGTCGATCAGCGCGTAATAATGGCCGCGCTCTTCATCGTGGCCTTTGCCGAAGGCGTACCCTGCCCATAGGCGGACCATGGCCGGGTAGCGCTCCAGCTTGCTGTAGACAGTCGAACCGCCATAGGGCGTCGAGCCGTAGTCTATCTCTGTCATGCGAAAGCTGTCATATTGGGCCGGAAAGTTCATGCCCCAGACCGCGGGATCGAGTTCGTCTGCTGCGATGGGGATGATTTGTGCGGGACGCACGGCCGCTTCTTGTTGGCGGCTCTGGATGTTGATGAGCAGCGCGGCGATGCCCGCGGTGATGGCCGCGGCAACGACAAAGATCGTTGCATAGATGACCAACTGGCGTGAAAAGAGGTTTCTCATTGGTTCCCTGCCTCTTCATCGTCTGAGCGTTCTTGAGCAGATGACGGCGCTTGGCCTGATTCGGCGGATGCCGCGGCCCGGTCCAAGATGGTGCGGGCGGTTCCTGGCCCATACCAGCCAGGCACTGCCCCAGGAATGACCGGCGCTTCGTTGGCATGGCCGACATTGCCATGACAGGCCAC
>CAZZNG010000316.1:0-6309 GCA_964655505.1 uncultured Litorilinea sp.
GCCAGCCAATGGTGTAGGGTATAACAGGCGAGCGCAGAGAAATCACAGGGATTCGTGAGCAGGGATAGACGGGCGGATTCCCGCCACAGCCCCGTTGCGGCAGATGGGGGAACGCTCTCTACTGTATGAAAGAAACTTGGGAAAGAGACATGGCACAAGCGAGCAGCACAAGCGTAATCTGCCCCGGCTGTGGTGCAGCCTTGCCCCCCATTGACGGGCCAACCCACCGCTACATCGGCGCGTCAGCGCCCTGTTGGGCCATCCACAGCGCACTGGTCAACGCGGGCGAACCGCCCATGATGCCCGCGCCCCATCTGGATCTGATAGTCGATGCCTATGCCGCGCAACATCCCGGCATCCCCTCGCCCCAGTCGATCCAATCCGTAGCAGTCCACCTGCTGGCGCTCTACAGTGTGTTTGTCCAGGGGACGGACCCGGCCAATGCGGTGCATGTGCGGGCGCGCGCGGTGCGCGGTAGCATCCGCTCACGGCGGGATCGCTTCACTTGGCTAGAGCCGCCCAATCTCCACGGAGGCATGACGGTCGCACAGATCGCGGCCGCGCCCACGCCGGTTGAGCGAACCGAACTCGTCAAGGTCTATGTAGAAGAGGTGTGGGCGCGCTGGGCCGCACACTATGCAGAGACTGTGGCGGCATGGTACGCCGAATTTGTCGTGCCTGATCGTTTGTAGCGCGCAAGGACTTTGCGCACGAACAAATGTTCGATTACAATGGGGAATGGCCTGGCAGACAGCACCACAGACAAGGCCGATAAGGTATCCTCGAGCAAGGCCGGTTTGTGCCATCCATGCGCACTGTGCAGTTGATGGCCCTTTCCGGCATATCGTACAAGGAGGCGATCTTGATGCAGACGCAGGCAGCAGGCAAATTCACAATCAGCGGCTGGAATGAGCAGCCCTATGCCGACGAAGACAGCGGCGACGCAGTGAAGATGACCCAGGCCGACGTCACCATGACCTTTGAAGGGGACATTGAGGGCAATGGTCGCGTGCTTTATATCATGGCCTATTTGAGCGACAAGGCCGCGTCTTTTGTGGGGATGCAGCGCGTGGTGGGGCGTCTGGGCGACAAGTCGGGCAGCTTTATGCTACAGACCCAGGGAACCTACGGCGAGAACATGGCCCAGGCAACGTGGTCGGTGGTCCCTGGCTCCGGCACGGGCGAATTGGTCGGGCTGCGCGGGGAAGGCGGCTACACCGCGCCCGAAGGCGGAAATGTAGACTGGACGCTCACCTACGACTTCGAGAGTTAGCCGCGCCGGGCTGAATCGAACGACCAAATGCCGAGCAGCTTGGATCGCAAGTATTGATCCAAGCTGCTCGGTTTGATCGATGTACCCGTTGTGTTTTAGTACAGGCTGCCGCTGGTTGCGGTGGCCGCGGCCTTTGCGCCGCTGAAGTCGACCTTGGCGAACTCCTGGCGCGCGCCCATGCCCAAGAAAGCGCCATCACTGGCGAGGGCAAGGAACTGGAAGCCCTCGTTGATGCGCTGGGTCACTTCGTCGCCGTTGAAGCAGTGCTTGCCCGCGGCCTTGCCCGTCTTGCGCGCGGCGGCCAGCACTTCCTGCATGGCGGCTTCATGCTCGGTGCCGGGGCCGACATCCTTGAAGGTCAGGCCCATAGAGAGCGCCAGATCGTTGGGGCCAATGAAGCAGCCGGTCACGCCTTCGGTGGCGAGGATCGCTTCGGCGTTCTTGACCGCTTCGATAGTTTCAATCATGACGATGATCGCCAGGTGTTCGTCGGCCCACGTGCGATAGTCGCCATCAATATACTGGGCCAAGCGGCTGCCGCCAAAGCTGCGCTGCCCCTTCACCGCGTATTTCATGTTGGCGACAACAGCCTCGGCGTCGGCTGCGCTGTTGACCATGGGCACGACCAGGCCCATCGCCCCTGCATCCAGCGTGCGCTGAATCCAGATGGTGTCATTCCAGGGCACGCGCGCCATGGGCGCGGCCCCGCCCAACTGCGCGGCGCGGAAGCAGTTCACCATTGTCTCGAAGCCGACCGGGCTATGCTCCGCGTCGACCACCATCCAATCCCAGCCGACCTGGGCAATCGCCTCGACCGCGACAGGCGAGCAGAGGCCCAGCCAGGTGCCGACCGCGGGCTGGCCCGAACGCAATTTGTCGGTGACAGGGTTGGTCTTGATCTTTGATACGTTGAAACTAGCCATTGAAATATCCTCCGGTGTGGGGTGAAAAAATGGGGTTGGATCGATAATCAACCGGCGCGGCGCGGGTGAACCGGCGGGCATAGCGCAGACGGCTCTGCACGCGCCCAGCGTTCGATCCAGCTGTTGCTAGATGTGTTGCAAGGTGTGTTGTTAGGTGTAAGCGCATTGTTGCCTGCTATTATACCGTTGGATGCAAGGGATGCGTAGTTTGCTACGGCATGGCAGAGGCGTTTGAATCAGGCGATGTTGAGGATAGAAGATGAATCATGGCGATCATGTGGCGCTGCTGGCTCCGGGGGTGACCCAGCCGGGCGGCGTCTGGGCGGATTTGGGCGCGGGTGACGGCGCGTTTACGCTGGCGCTGGCTGAACTGTTGGGGCCGGGTGCGACGATCTACGCGGTGGATCAGGATGCGCGTGCCCTGGCGCGGCTGGCGCATTCGCTGGCCGCGCGCTTTCCCAGGACGACGCTGCACACCATCACCGGGGACTTTACCCACCCGCTCGACCTGCCGCGGCTGGATGGCCTGATCATGGCGAATTCACTACACTATGTGCGGGACAAGGACAAAGAGCCGCTGCTGCGGCGGCTGCGCGGCTATTTACAGCCGGACAGCCCCTTGATCGTGGTCGAATACAACACGGATCGAGGCAACCGCTGGGTTCCCCATCCGTTTTCGTTTGCCACCTGGCAGCAGTTAAGCCAGGCGGCGGGCTTTGCGACGACAACGCTGCTGGCGACGCGGCCGAGCAGTTTCCTGGGTGAATTTTTCAGCGCGGCCAGCCGCTAGCCGGGCGTTTAAACAGGCAGGGTATTGGAGGGGACGGGAGACGCTGTGACTGGGATTTTTGCAGTAACCACCCGCGGGCTGGAGGCTGTATGCGCCGATGAGATGGCGCATTTGGCCGGGCTGCGCGTGCGTGAAGTGGCCTATCGCCGCGTGACAGCCGCCTACACCGGCCCACTGGCGCAGTTGTTGCAACTGCGCACGGTTGACGATCTCTTTCTCGATCTAGGCGAGTGGCACGGCATCGGCGCGGAGCGCGCCACCCTGGCGCAGATCCGGCAGTTGAGCAGCCAGCTTGATCTATGGCAGGCGCTCAGCCTACGCGAGACGATTCAACCGCTGCCGACCCTCCCCTCTTTTTCCGTTTCGGCCAACTTCGTGGGCAAGCGCAACTACTCCAGCCAGGAGATCAAAGAGCAGGTCGCCGCGGGGGTCAGCCAGGTTTACGGCTGGGTCTACTGCGAGAACGACGCGGACAGCCATCTCAACCTGCGCCTGTTCATCGAGCACGATCGCGCGTATGTGGGGATGCGCTTGGGCAATGGGCCGCTCCACCGTCGCGCCTACAAGCAGCAGAGCGTGCGCGGCTCGCTCAAATCGACCGTGGCTGCGGCCATGCTGTGGCTGGCGCAGGTGACGCCCGGCACACGCGTACTCGACCCTTGCTGTGGGGCCGGGACGATCTTGATCGAGGCCGCGCTGCTGGGCGCGACGGCGCGCGGCGGCGATAACGACCCCGCCGCGGTGGACGCGACCCGCGCCAACGCGCTGGCGGCCCAGGTTACCCTCGAGGTGCAGGAGTGGGATGCGCGCCAGCTTCCCCTGGACGCGCAGACGGCGGACCGGGTGGTGACCAATTTGCCGTGGGGCCGCCAGGTCGCGGTGGACGATGCGCTGGCGGGATTCTACCGCAAGGCGTGCGCCGAGATCGAGCGGACGCTAACCGGCACGGGCCGCGCGGTGCTGCTGACCAATGTGCCCGATCTGGTTTACCTGCCCACGCTGCACCTTGAGCAGCAGATCGAACTCAGCCTCTTTGGGCAAACGCCTGTGATGCTGGTCTTTGGACGCGGCACATGAACAGCCGCGAAGCCAAGCCTAGCTCGCGGCCAGCGTCGCAACGCACCAGGCGTAGGTATCGGGGTCGTCGTCCAAGCTAGGCGAGAAGACGAAAGCGGCATAGCGCCGGTAAAAGGCGATGGCCGCGAAAAATTCATCATCCCCATCCGCCCCGTGCAGCGGCGTAATCGCCTCACGCAGCAAGTCGCTGTCTGCCGGTTCATAGCCGGGAGCCAATTCGATGAAGCAGAGCGCGCCCATGAGGTCGATCCGGGGGTCGCCTGCCACGGTCGCATAGCTGAAATCGCCCACACCAGTGATGGTCAGGTCATTCCCGATAAAGACATTGGCGGGAAAGTAATCGCCGTGAACGAGCCGCTTGGGCAGTGCAGGCGGCAGGGCGCGCGCGTCCTGTTCAAAGGCAGCAATGCACGCAGGCAGATCGGGCACATCCCGCGCCAGCGATTCACCGCTCACTTGTAAGGCGCGGTGGATGCGCGCGATGAGGAACTCGCGCCAGTCCGCCCGGCGCACGGGATCGACTGCAACCAGTTCGCCATAGGGCGTCTCTTCGGGCATGTGGACTGTGCCCAGTTGCGCCGCGGCGACGGCAAAGCTGCGCAGGGCTTGGGCGCGCGCGGGTCCGCGCAGGGTAGGCAGCACCTGGGCCATCTCCTGCCCAGGCATACGCGCTTCCACGCTGTATTGCTGCCCGTCCATCCACCCTGTGTCCAGCACTTGGGGCGTGGCAAAGGGCAGCCCTTGTCGATGCAGCCACGCGTAAAAGGTCTGGCGTGCAGCGAGATAGGCCGGGTCCACGCCGGGCCGGTAGACGCGCACCACATGCGCCGCGCCCAACGCGTAGACGCTGGATTCGCTGCCGCGGCCAAGTAAGTTCTCTGGTCTGACTGCTTGCAATGGGATCATGAGTGTTTTATGCCATTCTGTAGCGCGACCATCCAGCGTTCTTGGGGGGCTGCGCCGCGTGGTACAATGGCCTCGATTTATCCGCAACCGGGCCGGTCTATGCACCCGGCCATCCGGTTTCCTTTTAGAAAGGAGACGCCCGCGCGTGCCACGGCACGCAAGCGGCGACTTATTTAACCATGAAGACTGTTCAATTTGCCAACACAGGTGTACAAGTGTCGGAGATGTGCCTGGGCACGATGATGTTTGGGGCGCGCTGTGACGAGGCAGAGGCCGACAAGATCGTCGGCGCATCGCTCGACCAGGGGGTGAATTTCCTGGACACCGCGGCCATGTACGGCGACGGCAAGACCGAGGAGATCTTGGGCCGTATCTTGCAAGGGCGGCGCGACCGGGTCTTTCTGGCGACCAAGGTGCATAAGGGCGTGGACGGCGACAGCATCCGCACCAGCATCGACGAGAGCTTGCGCCGTTTGCAGACCGACTATGTGGATCTCTACTTGATCCACTGGCCCGCGGAAGGGATGCGCCCCGCGGAGATGATGGAGGCGCTCAACGATGTGGTGAAGGCAGGCAAGGCGCGCTTTGTCGGCTGCTGCAACTATCCGGCTTGGCTGCTGGCCCATTCCAACGCCATCGCGCTGCAAAATGGCTGGCCGCGGCTGGTCAGCCACCAAGTCGCCTACAACATCATCGAACGTGGGGTCGAGGTCGAGATCCTGCCCCAGGCCGTTGGCGATCAGATCGCCATCACCACCTATCGATCCCTGGCGCAGGGGCTGCTGACGGGCAAGTATCGCTGGGGCCAACCCCTACCGGCCAATACACGCGGGGAGAGCAGCGCGCAGATCATCACCTGGCTTTCGCAGTACGGCGAAGGGGTCGAGCGCTTCATCCGCTTTGCCCAGGAGAAGGGCATCAGCCCCGTGCAGTTGGCAGTGGCATGGGTGCGCCATTCGCCCGCGGTCACCTCGCCCATTATCGGCGTCAGTTCGCTCAACCAGTTGCAGGCCAGCATCGACGCGTTCAATGTGGCGTTGAGCGACGACGAGTATGACGAGGTGACAAGCTATTTCGACACCGAAGTCAAGGAAGAGGGCTTGCAGCGCTTCCCTGGGCTGCGCTACAACTTCCCGCGGCTGCGGCGCAACCTGAACCTGTTGGGCCAATAATGCGCGGGACACGGACGGAATACGATGGCGCAACCTAAGGCACTGCTGCTCGCGGACCTGCGAGCGCGCATTCAAGCCCACCAACATCAAGTGTTGGACGGCTTTCGCCCGCTGGATGAGGCAGCACTGATCACAGTGCCCGCCTGGGGAGAATGGTCGATCCTGCAA
>CAZZNG010000317.1:0-6262 GCA_964655505.1 uncultured Litorilinea sp.
AAGGAGTCCAACCACCGCAGCCGTCATCAAATGCAGCAGCCGATCGCGGCGCAGCGGTGAACTGCGCCAGACCCACACGGCTGCTAACATCCACAGCGGCCACAAGGGCGCGAGCAGCCATAGGTTTTGCAGCGTTTGTCCCAACTGCGCGGGGTGCACTGCTTGGCTGAACGTGAAAAAGAGCTGCGGATCGGTGGCAAAGCCCTGGCTGAAATCGGGAGGGGGAACCTTTAACACAACAAAGAGACCACCTGTGACAAGCGGGACAAAGACACCGCTAAGTGCAAGCGTAAGAAACTGGCGCAGCCACCTATCCTTTTGTAAGACGAAGAGAAGAGCCGGAAGCGCAAAGAGGCTCTGGGGGTGCAAGCTGGCCGCTGTACCCGCGACAAGGCCGACAACCATCAGCGGGATGCGCCCTTGGATCGCGCCAATGGCCGCAACCAGCATGAGCAAGGTCGTTGCTGTGGACCAACTGTAGTTTTCAATATGGCCGAACCACAGCAAACTCCCGCCCGATGCAAACATGGCGACCGCAAAAAGACGGCGCTGCGATGCCCGTTCAAACAGCCACTTGGCCCCAAGCCACACGCTTACTACATAGACGCCGCCTGCCAGCACACTGAGGAACGCAACACCAGCCCAGGGCGGCCTCTGCACCCATCCCGCCAAAGATGCAAAAGCATACTCTAGCAAGCTATTGAGCGGCTCCTTCCAAACGTAAGGATTCATCTGAAGCGGAACATGTTCGAGCAGATACACTTTATAGCGTGCATCGCCGTGCCAAGTTCGCTCTCGGAGGAGCCAGAAAAGGATCAGGGCCAACGGGACAATTAGCGCGAGAGGGATATGCGTCCACCGCTCGCCGTATGCGCGCCAAGCGGCGCTGTATCGCTTCGGGGGCGTGAGCAAGGCTGATGCAATCAGCAGCACGGCCAACACGTCGCGCAGGGAGAGCGGAACGTAGATGAGGAAATTGAATGCCCACCATTCATGAATGCCCAGGCTCCAGCCCCCGGCAGTGACGAGGATCAGCGCACCGAACGCAGCAATCAGGGGAGGCAAAACGGGTAGTACATGGGCTAGCTGTCCCGCTGTTGAAGCCGTATATTGCGATGGGGTGGTATGTTGTTGCATGTTGACACTCACAAGGTACGTAGATGGCTATCGGTCGGGTGAGCGTTCCAGGGAGTCTTGATAAAGTTACATGGCCGGTGCTGGCGCGGTCACTTTAATCGGCAGCAGAAGCGCGCCGCCGCTCACACTGCCGTCGCTCATCGGGTCGGTGGCCGTGTTGGTGACAGGCAGCGTGCCCGCGTCGTTGTAGAGCGCGATGTAGAGCATGTAATCGCCCGGCGCGGCCTCCTCGGCAATGGGCACGACGTAGCGATCAAAGAGCCGGTCGCCCACTACCCAGCTTGACGTGGGATAGGCGTTGCAGCCTGGTTCGCCGTCGCGCTGGCCTGCCTTGCCATTGGTCACAGGGTCGATCACCTGCGCGGTGACAAAATAATCGTCGGCAATGGGCGCGTCGGTGCGCCAATACAGGTCCACCGTTAACTCGCCGCCGGGCGTCACCTGCTGCGTATCCACTTGGTAACCAAGCAGGCGGATCGAGTCGCCAAAGCGGTAGGGCGTGGGGTTGGGGATGGGCTGATCCCCCAAAGGCCCGTTGTGCAAAAAGTCTGTGCCGAGCAAGTTCTGGTTGAAGTAGGATGCATAGTCGGCTTCATCCAGCACGCGCGGCGTAAAGCCGGGCGGCGGCGGCAGCCGGTCACGGCGCGCATAGATCTCCAGGTGGGGCCGCTCGTTGACCATCACCGTGCCCCATAAGTAATGGTCGTCTGTCACTTGTCCGCGCTGTTGCGCGACGATGGCCCGATCCACCGGCAGCGGATAGGGCACAAGTATGGTATAGGTGGGGTTGTCGCGGCTGCATGCGGCCTGGCCGCGCAGATACCACGCAGGGACCGATGAAAAGCGGTCGTTGGTGTCAAAGCGCCCGTCGAGTTCGCCCAGGGCATAGAGCGCGCCAACAGTCTTCCAGCCGTTACGCAGCGGAAAGCCGAAGATGGATTCAAAATTGGGCGAGTCGAAGGGTGCCCAATAGCCGGGAGGGTGGTTCTCATCCCACGTAAAGAGAACTTCCGGGTCGTTGACCACAAAGAGGCAGCGTACATAGTTGCCCAGCACGATCACTGCCAGCGCCAGCAGCGGCGCGACCGCGTAGCGCATGACGCGGGGGGAGGTGCGCCGCGCCAATGCGTTCCACCCTTGCTGGACCGTCCAACCGCTGACCAGCGCCCACGGAATGAAGAAGATGTAGACATGGGTCCCCGGCTTCATGACAAAGGAGATCACGCCGGTGAAGGCGACGCCAAACCAGAGCCAGGCTGTGCGTATGCCCGGCTCCATCTTGGGCGCGAACCAGACAGGCGCAAAGATCAGAACAAAGGCCAGCAGCCCCAGCCGGTAGGGCGCGGCCGTGATCAGCCTGGCGTCGATGCAGAGCAGCGCCAGGCCGCCTGCCAGCGCCAGCGTCCAGACTGCCGCGGCCCAGCGCGGCAGCAGCCGCGCATAGGCAATCACCAGCCCTGCCGCGGTGGTGACAATTAAGCCCCCTACGTAGTAGGTTCCACCGTAGAGCGATGAGCGACCGATGATCGTTGCCAGTCCTTCAGGCAGGGTGCGCCCGGCCAAGCGGTGGCCGAAGATGTAGTAATAAGTATCGCGGAAGAATTCCGGGTCAAGCACAAAGGGCACGTAAAAGGCCCCGAGGAGAAGCGTGCCCAGCGACACCGGCAAGATCAGGCGGCGCAGCAGCCCCCAACCCGCTGCGCGCGCCAGGCGCACCAACAGCCACAGGCCGGGGATCACCGCGACCGCAGCTTCATAATGGGCCAGCAGCCCCGCGGCCAAGAGGAAGGCGGCGACGGTGAGCATGACCGTCACTCGTTTATTTTGTGCGCGGCGCGCCTGTTCGACGGCTAGATCGAGCGCCAACACCGTCAGCGTGACCAGCAAGAAGATGATGCTCTGGTACTGCAACATGCGGCCAAAGGCCATGAGATAGCCATCGACCATGACCATGGCTCCGGCCCACCATGCACCGGCCATGCCAATCCAGCGCTGCCCCAGGAGATAGATCGCCAGCACGCCGCACCAACTGGCTAAGGCAAAGGGCAGATGCGCAGTAAACTCGGTTAGGCGGCCTGTCAGCACATACATGGCCGCGCCGATCAAAATCTCGCCCGGC
The DNA here is from genome assembly GCA_964655505.1 of uncultured Litorilinea sp. GTDB lineage: Bacteria > Chloroflexota > Anaerolineae > Caldilineales > Caldilineaceae > QEUY01. The sequence goes on from CAZZNG010000317.1 coordinate 3,257, forward strand.
CCCTTCTTGTGAACGAAAAGGCTGCGCTCCCAGCCTTCGATCACATCCCACGCGCGCAGAGCCACCAGCGCTTCGTCACCGTGCAGTTCGCTGTAGCCGATATGGGTAAAGCGCAAATAGGCCGCGCCCGCGGCCAGCGCCAGCAGCGCCAGGCTTGGGCCATCCCAGCGCCAACCGGCCCCCGTGGACGGCGCTGCACGCGCACGCCGTTGCGCGCTGCGCCAGAAGCCCGCCACCTCAAGCCCGCCGATCAAGAGGTTGAAGGTGAGCAGCGTTTGGGCGAAGCCGGTCCCGCCGGGCAAGTAGCTTATCCCCAACAGCGTTACGATCAGCAGCGCGTAGCCCAACCCCACACCCAGCAGCAGGCGCGCGCCAAGCCCCGGCAGCGTTTGCCCACGCCAAAGCAGGTGGGCCAGCAGTTGGCCGGGCAGCAGCGCCGTCACCAGCAGCGCGGCCCACGCGTCGAGCCAAATGGGTGACTGCGCGATCAGCGCGAGATCCGCGGCAAGCAAGAGCAGAAGCGCAGACGCAGGCAGCCAGTAAACAGCGTCCGGCAGCGCAGAGCGAGCAGTCGGTCTCATCACTCTGTACTCATACTCGTTTTTGTACTCGGAATGGTGCTTTTAGTTGTCTTTGTCCCTGTACTTGGGCTTGTTTCCAGGGAAACCATGCGCAGCAGCGGTGCATACCAGAGCAGCGCCAGCGTTGTCCCGATGCCGGTGAGCAGCAAGGTCAGCGCATAGGCGCGCGGCGGATAGTGCCCCGCGGCGTCGACGGGAAAGGTGTCGATGAGCAGCCCCATCCACCACTGCAGCAGAAATGTGCCGCCAATGGCAAAGAGGTTGACCGCGGTAACGGCTTTGCCCATCATATGCAGCGGGAAGATACGCCGCGCCTGGGCGACGACCATGACGTTGAACGCGCCGCCAAAGCCAAAGAGCGCATAGAGCAGCCCCACCCACGCCAGCCCCGGCTGCGCAGCCAGGGCAAACTGGCACAGGGCAAAGAGGACGCTTACCGCCAGGATAATCGGAACCAGGCCAAAGCGGTCCGCCAGCCAGCCCGACGCCACAAAGCCAATCGTGGCCCCAACCCCCATCAGCAGCAGCACATTGCCCGCTTGCAGCGCGTCCAGCCCCAGCGTGTCAAAGAGATAGGGGCCTGCCCACAGCCCTTGAAAGCCCATGAACACCCCGGCCAGGAAGAAGGCCAGCGGGGCCATGCGCCAGAAGCGCATATCGCCAAAGACCGTCGATAGACCAGCCTGACCGGCTTGTGAGCCGGGCCAGGCCACGCCCGGCGGTGTGTTGCGCGTCCACAGCATGGTTCCCGCGGCCACGAAGCAGGTCATGACCGCGCCCAGGCCGAAGACGGCACGCCAGCCAATCGCGTCGTTGAGCCAGGCCAGCGGCGTCGCCGCTGCCAGCGCGCCCAGCGCGCCGATGCCCACCAGCAGCCCTGACATGGTGGCGAAGCGGTGCGCGGGGAACCACTGGCTGAAGATCTTGAGCGACCCCATCAAGATTCCAGCCATGCCCATGCCGATCAGCGCCCGGCCCAGCGCCAACAGCGCAAAGTTGGGCGCAAGCGCAAAGATGACGCTGCCCGCCGCGCCCACAAGCATCAGCCCTGGCGTAACCCAGCGCGGCCCCCACCGATCCAGCCAAATGCCCAGGGGCAGTTGAATGGCGGCAAAGGCAGCAAAGAAGAGGCTGGTCATCAGCCCCAGTTGATCCGCGCTCAACGCCAGATCGCGCGCGAGATCGCCTGCGATCACGGCATTGGCCGAACGAAAAAAGTACGAGAGGAAGTACGCGGCAGTGAACCAGCCGAAGATAGCCGAGGCACGCATAAGATTTACTTCATAGATTGCTTAGGTTTGGTTAGTCTTGGTTAGGCTGGCGGTTCGGCATCCGTGGCGCGAGACGCGTCGCCGCTTTGGTTAAGGCGCGCGTCGTCGACGCGCGTTTTGGCAGTGCGCGCTTCGGCGATGCGCGCTTCGGCTAGCTCGCAATACGCCGCCGCGATCTCATAGCCGACATAGTGGCGGCTGTTTTGCAGCGCGGCCACCGCGGTTGTGCCGGAGCCTAGAAAGGGATCGAGCACCACATCGCCCACGTAGGAGTAGAGGCGAATGACGCGCTCGGCCAACTCCACCGGAAAAGGCGCGGGATGGCCGACGCGCTTGGCCGATTCGGGCGGGATGTCCCACACCGAAAGCGTTGCCTCCATGAACTCATCGCGGCCAATGTCCGATTCGCCGCGGTCGGGCCGGGCAAAGTCTGCTTTGGCAAAGACCAGCAGATATTCGTGCAGATCGCGCAGCCGCGGGGCTTTGGCGCTGCGCCAACTGCCCCAAGCGCACGAGCCATTGACGCCCTTGCCCTTGCGCCAGATGATCTCGCCCATGGGCAAGAAACCCGCGTCCATGTGAACGCCGTAGAAGAAGGCGTGCAGCGGGATGTAGGGCTTGCGCCCCAGGTTGGCGATGTTGACCACATAGCGCCCGCCAGGACGCAGAACGCGATAGACCTCGTCGGCCACGGCGCGGATCAACTGCAGATACGCGTCCAACGACATGTCGCCGTCATACTCTTTGCCCACATTATAGGGCGGCGAGGTGAACGCCAGCGCCACGCCGTTGTCGGGCACATGGTGCATGGCCGCAGCCGAAGCAGGATAGATGCGGTCGGCCCAGCCGTCGAGCGGCGGAATCTCCACATCGGCGTCGACCGGGCCGCGCGGCATCGGCAGTTCGCCGCGATAGAGGCTGCGCGTATAGAATTCCGAGGCATCGTGCGATTCACGGCGGGCGACGCCAAAGGATGAGGTTGATGTTTTGCTCATGACGGGTGGTTCTCTCTGGCGCGTTCACGTTGACCGGTGGTCCATCCGGCTACAGTATAGCGGTCGCCGCGCGGCCTGGCAATTCGGCCAAAGGACATGGCAAGGGAACTTCCAGAGTTGCTGCACGCTCTCTGTGAGAATGGGCTGTGAGAATGGGCT
>CAZZNG010000318.1:0-6208 GCA_964655505.1 uncultured Litorilinea sp.
AACCCAGAACCCGCGGCTTAAAAGGCCGCTGCTCTGCCAATTGAGCTAGGGACCCAAAGGCTCGGCTATACGTTTGCACAGCCTTTGTCAGTATAGCCTATTTTCCCACCATTGTCTAAGCGCAGGGGGCGTGAAAACCGCCCACAGACCAGGAAATCCTGTCCTTGCTGGGAATCGTCATCGTCCGGGCACGAAGAGGCCCACCGGTTCGCGGTGAGCTTCTTCGTGGTTGATTGATTCAGTGTATTGATTCAGCGTTATGTCGTGTTTACCCGCGTTGGCCGGCGATATTGACCAGCCAATGCACGCCAAACTTGTCGGTGAGCATGCCAAAGGTGTCGCCCCAGGGCGCTTTCTCCAGCGGCTCGATGATCGTGCTGCCGGGCGCAAGCTTTTCCCAATAGCCCCGCAGTTCTGCCTCGTTGTCGCCGCTAAGCGAAATACTCCCGTTGGCCCCCTCTCTGTACTCCATGCTGCTCGGCGTATCGGCCCCCATGAGTACAATGCCGTTGTCCGCTTCCAGCATAGCATGCATAATCTTGTTGTCTTCGCTGGCATCCTGCGAGGCGTTGAACTCCTTAAAAGTCGCTATGTAGAGATTGCCGTCAAAGACATTCTGATAAAACTCCATCGCTTCACGCGCGTTGTCCCTAAAGTTCAAGTAGGGGTTCAGGCGGGTGGGCATGGTGGATTCTCCTTGTGTGGGTGCTTACGCTAAATACGACCGGCTGTCTTCGCGCCTGCACTCTTGCTGCAGGCATTTAATCCACCCTTAATTATAGAACAAAAGTTCTGAACCGTCAACACTTTTTTGGCTTGATTTCACGCAGCGCTGCGCGCCAAGATCGGCGCAGATGGCGCGCAGCGTTGCGCTATAGTCTCGATAGTGGCCGGTCATGCGTCGCTCGTAGGTGCGTGTCCAAGCATCGCCAAAGGCTTGTTCGTTGATCCCTAACGCATGGGCAGGTGAAGCCGTGCACGCGTGCCATTCGGGATGGTTCTCGGTAATAAGGGTCTCGTATAGGTCAAAGATCACGCTGTGGCGCATGGCCGACCTCCCTCCTTGGTCTCAAGGCTGTCCGTCAAGCAGCCGGTTTGCCGCACAGGACAGCCCGGATGTAGACTCTACGCAGCACACGCGGGCACAAGATGGCCTGCGCGTGCGGATGGCCGGACGCGCCATCCATCCTATCCACGATTGCACCTGATTGCACGGTTGTCCGCCCGACAAGCCAAATCCACCCACACTGCTCTTCTACTCAACACAATACCATTTCGTACATATTCTTCACACAACCTGTTCACCCAAGGAGAGACGCCTTTATGAACGTGCCGCCAACTGAGTTCATCCGTGTTGCCCCCGATGCGCTGCACGACTTTGTCAAGACCGCATCCACCACCGTAGGACTGTCCGAAGACAAAGCCGACCTATTGGCGCGTCTTTTGGTCGATAACGACAAGCGCGGCGTCTTTAGCCACGGCACAACGCAGATCGCCACCTATGCGCGCCTCATGCGCGACGGCATCCTCAACAACCAGCCCAACGTACAGGTCGTCAAAGAGACGCCGGTCAGCGTCCTGTATGACGGCGATGGCGGCTTGGGCTATTTCCCGGCCTATGCCAACGCGCTGCGCGTGGTGGAAAAAGCGCGGGAGCAGGGCATTGCCGTTGGCTTGACGCGCAACCACGGTCACTTTGGCGCGGCGGGCATCTACTCGCGGCTGGCGCTGGGCAAGGATCTGCTGGCCTATGTCACGTCGGGCCATCAACTGAACCTCGAACCGGGTCAGACCGTCTTCGCGGCCGCGGGCGGCTCACCGATGTCTTTCTGTGTGCCCGCCAACGAAGAAGAGTCGATTGTGCTGGACTTTGGGGCCATTCACGACATGTACCCTGGTTCGCCTTTCCGCGACGCCATCGCCAAACTAGGGCCTGGCACAGCGTTCCGCTCGATTGGATTGGGCGCGATCTGCCAGACGTGGGGCGGCTTCCTGGCGGGCGTCCCCTTTGACACCAAGCGCGCCAACCGCACCTGGGAAGGAGCCAACCAGGGGTCGCTGGTGATCGCCTTCCGCATCGACCTCTTCATCGATCCGGCCCAGTTCAAGGCTGAAGTGGACGAATACATCCGCATGGTGCATCAGATGGAGCCGGTGGTCGGCTTCAACAGCAGCCACCTGCCGGGCGAGCCGGAAGCCATCCGCACGCGCGAATACAGCAAGGAAGGCGTGCCCGTGGGCAAGCAGCACCAGGAACGGCTGAAGGGACTGGCGCAGGAGTTGGGCATTCCGACTCCCTGGTAGTGAACGTTGGAAAGCTTGATCTTCCCGGAAGCTCGGAGCTTCCGGGAAGCTTCGCGGCGCGCCGCGCTATTCATCTTCCCAACAGGAACCGGTCAATGGCTGCTCGGAGAGTTGCAGCGCGGTGACGCCGCTGGGGTCGAGGGTGATGCGATAACGCTGCCAGGGGATGTAAAAGTAGGTATAGCCGCGCAGACAGACCTGGTTAACTTGGGAGACGCCGAAGACCGACTCCGATTCGCTGACGGGCGTCACCCGGCGCAGATCCTCGAAGGCAAGCCGCTGCACCCAGAAGCCAGTGACGCGGTAGGTAAACTCTGCTGAACGCTGCGCGTTGATCGCCAGGCGCAGATCCTCGCCAAATGGCTGCGGCTGCGGCGGGTTGAGGATGCGTGGCAGCATTGCCCACGGCAGCACCAGCAGGAAGAGCAAAAAGAGCAGCTTCGAGCGCCACGAACGATTCTCCCACCGGATCGCCATCCCCATGAGCCGCCAGACCAGGCTCGCCCCCAACCACAAAAGCCACAGCATAAGCAGGTTGAGCAAGAAATCGAGCGGGCCAATGTAGCTCACCCCATCCAGGTCAATCAGCGCTACCGGCAGCGGAAAACCACGCCAGCCGGTGCAGCCGGGCGGGCAACTGGCATAGTAAGGCGGCACAACAAAAAGGTAGAAGCTGCCGATGCAGAGCAGCAGCGCGGCCAAGAAGGTCGCTGTAACAATGCGAAACCAGGCGCGCGTCTGCTGTCGCCACCAGATGATCAAGAGCGTGGTCAAGATCAAACCGGCAACAGCCAAGGCCGCGTCCAGCCCATCGGCAAAGTAGACCCACCCCGGCGGCAGGCCAGGCAGTTCGATCTCCGGCATAGCGGGGATCACCTCACCAACCTCATCAGCCCCATCAGCACAGCGCGGCCCTACTCACCTTGCACCGCAGGGTCGGGCGCTTGCCAGCAGAGGAAGACACGGCTCATGTTCGGCGGCAGAAGGAAAAGCGCCTGGGGCCGTTCGCCCCCATCCCAACGCGCCAGTTCCAGGCTGCCGTCGGCCAGGGTGGCGACAGTGAGCGTATAGCGACCGTCGCGACAGGTGGCATAGTCGCGCAGCTCACGCTGGTTGGGGAAGAGATAGGTGCGGAGGGTAATCGCGCCCGCGGGATTCTCCCCGCCAGGCAACTGCACTTGCACCAGGCCGAAGCGCTCGACGCCAAAGGTGCTGCCCGGCGCGAAGCGAGCACGCGCCACCACCATTCGCTCGTTGTCCAGCCAAGAGAGGTTGGGGGCCAGAAACTCGAAGCGGTTGTCTGTGCCGTACGCGGTGCGCAGCGTGCTGGCCCCGCGCCCCGTCAGCGTCAAGACGCGCAGCGTATTGGCCGGGCGGATGAAGCCGGATGTCAGGCTCGGTCGATCCGGGTCATAGAAGAAGTAGGCCAGTTTGCTCCCGTCCGGGCTGACTTTCAACGGGCCGCGGTAGCTTTCCGGCGTCAACAGCAGTTGCAGCGAACCGAGCAAGTCACCGGGGTTGTCTTCTTGCAGGGCAATGCTCAGGCGGAAGACGCCCGTATAGAGCTTCTGGCCGCGACGGTCAAGGGTATCCAGCAGCAGCGTGACTTCGGATACGCGTCCCTCCGGCCCCAGCACCGGATAAGCGGCGATCAACTGGGGTGTCAAGGCCGCGGTGATCACCGCGCTAGTCTCGCGGAAAAGATTGCCCCCCGCGCGATAGCGCAGCCGGATGCGCCCGCTGCCGGGGTCATAGTGCCACAGTTCCCACGCGTCCACATCGGCTTGCGGCGTCTCGATCCACCAGAGGCCGCCCAAGGCATCGCCCACAACACCGTGCAGCGAATGGAACGGTTGGGCAAAGATCTGGATGCCCACGCCATCTTCGCGAATCCAACTGAAGCGGTTGGTTCCGGTGGGCGCGTCCTGCGTACTCACGACGATGCCCGCGCTGGGGTCAGTCCCGGCCCAACCGGCCTCGCGCTCGTCGGTATAGATCTGGCGCAGGGTTCCGCTTGTTTCAAGCTGATAGATGCCAGGGTCTTCGCGGCTGCCCATCATCGACACGGCGCTGCCCTGTGCCAGGGTGCTGGCAACCTGTTCCGCGTTGATCAGATGGGCACGCTCTTGCTGGGGCGCGCCCACAATGCGCACGCGGCGCGCGGCCAGTTGATCCGGGTTGCCCGGTGCTGGCTCCGCCTGTACATAGAGCTGCGTGCCAGGCCACAACAGTTCAGCCGGTGCAGGCGTCCACGCCGCGGGGAAAAGCCCAAAGAGGCCGGTCCAAATTTCAACGGTTGCCTCATCCACGCGCAAGGCACGGCTTTGACCGTCAGCACTGACCACGGGGATGGGCGACAGCGGATCAGCCGGAATCCGCTCGCCGGAGACAGTATAAAGCTGCTCCTCGCCGTTAACCGGCTGGGGCGCGACAACCGCGACCAGGGGTTCGGCCTGCGGGTCTTGCAGCACCGGCGTCGGGATGATGGTCGGCGTCGCGGTGGGCGTGGGCGTGCCCGGCGTCGGCGTATAGGTCGGCGTCGGCGGGTTGACCGGCGTACCGTCGGCGTGGTAGCGCGGCAAGAAAGCTGTGTCGCCGGTGATCTGCAACAAGTCGGTTGCCATCCAACCGGTGGTTCCATCCAATGGATCGCCCGGCGCATTGACACGCAGCAAGATCCAATCGCCCGCTTCCGTAATGCCATAGAGGTCAACCGGCAGCCCGTAGCTGAGCGAGGCCAGGCTCTGATAATCGACGGAAGGGCCGCCGCGCAGGTTGGCCGGTGAGCGGAAGACGATGGCGCGGGCCAGCGGCGCTTGTTCCGTCGGAATCGGCGGAACCGGGTAAGGAAGCGGCGTCGGCGTCTCGGTCGGCGTTTCGGTGGCCGTGGGCGCAGGCGTCTCGGTCGGCGTCGGCGTAAAGGTCGGCAGCGGCGTCGACGTGATGGTGGGTGTCTCGGTGGGCGTGGCCGAAGGCACAGTCGTCGGCGTGTCCGTGGGCGGCGCGGTGGGCGACGGCGTGAAGGTTGGCGTAGGCGTCAGGGTCGGCGTGGGCGATGCTTCGGCTGTGGTCGCACCCTCCTCTGCGCCCCCTTCTGCGGCTTGATCGGGTACTGGCGTCGGCGGCAGCGTGGGCAGCGGCGGCGCAGGCGTGACAAACTCCTCGGATGTGTAGGGATCTGCCGGCTCCACCGCGCCGACGCGATAGACACCCGCTTCGTCCTGGTCAAAGATCGCGGTGAAGGTGCGGGTACGGTTGCCGTTGTCAAAGAAGCGCATCCGCGCGGTGACCGAGCCGTCGGTCACGCGCTGGTCGCCCTCGTCCACATAAAAGCCCATCCAGATCCCCGGCTGACCCAGCCCCAGGTCAAAGACCTGTTGCAGCAGGTCGATGCGCGTGACATAGCTGGAGGCCGCGCCCACATCCCCGGCGCGCATGTTCTGAACCAGCGCGGCCAGCGCGGTCAGGGGCGTCATCTGCAGTTGGGCATCCTGCAAATTGTAGCCCGGCTCCACCCCTTCGCCATACTCGACTACATCTTCCTCGGTCACATAGCGCCAGCGCGTCGAGGCCCATTGGCGCGCATAGGGCGGCTGCTCGACAAAGCTGTTGGGCGCGCCCAGACGCTCGCGCAGCGCGTTGTTGTCGCCCAATGGCGCGCTGACAATGATGTCGGGCAGCACCGACGCCTCGATCTCCTCCAGCCCTAATTGACTGCCGCGGGCTTGGACCGACCAGAGCGGATCGCGCCCGCTGAACCACGCCAGCGCGAAATCATCGCCCGGCTGCGTTTGGCTCAACCCATAGACATTGCGCGTGGGCGTCAACTCCCCGCGCTCGATCAGCAGCAGGTGCAGCCGTCCCAAGAAATCCTCGCGCAGCACACCATGGCTCAAACCGCCAA
>CAZZNG010000319.1:0-6208 GCA_964655505.1 uncultured Litorilinea sp.
GGCCGGGACGATGTGACGGGCAGATATCGTCCCGGCTCATGCTATTTGTTCCAATCCGTTCTCTGGAATCGGGCCAAAACTCGACAGTCAAGTGCGTGGTTTGCCAGTTGACGCCGGACAAAAGCATTGCTATAATGGTGCAGAGCTGAACGCCCTCAGGCTCCGGTGTGGTCACCCTCCGCGTCTTCTTACTGCCTTTTGCCCGCTTGGTACCACGCTAACAGATTCTGCCGTCTGGCTGCCCCTATCGTAGCTTACAAGCGCGACGGTAGCTCCATCCAGCGCACCGGTACGTTCAAACTTGCAGGTTGAATTGCCTTCTCACAGAAGCGGTTTAGTCTACAACTTCGATGGTAGACAGATCGAACGCACTTGCAACCCGTACACCGGCGTACGGACACAGAAATGCGTACATCCGAATACGTACACCATTACGTACACCATCGAGCGGTGCTCGTTCCGAAGTTGGGAACAGGATAGACTAGCCGCCTTGGATTTATCACAGCGCAACACAGCGACGTCAGCATATGCGCGGGTGTCCTGATTCAGGATGTAGTACCGAAACCGATTCTCATCCAAATACGTAGTGCTGCTTGCAGCACACACCGCACGGATCGAACGGTCTCCGTTCGACCTGGGTTAGTGGTGAACCTCGACGATGCCACCGGATTACAAGCCCAAGGTGCACGCCTAATTGAGCTTATCCAGCGTTAGGATTCAATCGAACCTCGCGAGTGTTCCACCTACATGGTACACATGGTCAAACTTAACAATAACTAAATCTGCTTTGAGTCGTCTTGTCCATTAAGACTTGGACAGACAATCCGCTTACACCGGTGGGTCGAACCAGTTTAAAGCTGCCGACTGCACCTCCTTCCTGCAGCAAAGCACTCTTTGGGAGTCAATTTTAGAGGAAACGCAAATATGTCCGAACAACTCAGCACCATGACCATCTCGCAGTTAGATGCGCTTAATCTTGAAGAACTGCGCGATATTGCCCGCTCTATGGAGATCTCGGGCTACACCCGGCTGAAAAAATATGACCTGGTCATGCGTCTCCTGCGCGCCAACGCCGAGCGCCAGGGATATATCTTTGGCGGCGGCATCTTGGAGATCGTTCAAGACGGCATTGGCTTCCTGCGTAGCGATCATCTCCTGCCCGGGCCGGAAGACGTCTACGTCAGCCAGAGCCAGATTCGCCGCTTTGGTTTACGCACAGGTGATTTTGTAATCGGCCAGGTGCGCCCGCCCAAGGACACGGAAAAATACCACGGCTTGCTCAAAGTCGAAGCGGTCAACGGGCTTGACCCGGAAGAGGCCAAGCGACGCCCCGTCTTTGATAAACTCACCCCGATCTTCCCCAATGAGCAGCTTGCCTTGGAGACGCGCGCGAATGTCATTTCCACGCGCATGATCGACTTGCTCGCCCCCATCGGTCGCGGCCAGCGCGGTCTCATTGTCAGCCCGCCCAAGGCCGGTAAGACGACCATTCTCAAGCGCGTTGCCAATGGGATCACCAGCAACTACAGCGATGTACACTTAATGGTAGTGCTCATCGGCGAGCGCCCGGAAGAAGTCACCGATATGGATCGTTCGGTGGACGCGGAAGTCGTCAGCAGCACCTTTGACGAGCCGGTGCAGAACCATGTGCGCGTGGCCGAAATGGCGCTGGAACGAGCCAAGCGGCTGGTTGAAAGCGAAAAGGATGTAATTATTTTGCTGGACAGCATCACCCGTCTAGCACGCGCCTACAACCTGACGGTTCCGCCGTCCGGCCGCACCCTCTCCGGTGGTATTGACCCGGCCGCGCTCTACCCACCCAAGCGCTTCTTTGGCGCGGCGCGCAACATCGAAGAAGGCGGCAGCCTGACCATTATCGCCACAACCCTGGTCGATACCGGCAGCCGCATGGACGATGTCATTTATGAAGAATTTAAGGGGACGGGCAACATGGAGTTGCACCTGAACCGCAAGCTGGCGGAACGGCGCATCTTCCCGGCCTTCGACATCGAGCGCAGCGGTACCCGCGCCGAAGAGAAGCTGCTCGACGCCGAGACGCTGGCAAAGGTCTATACCCTGCGCCGCATGATCGACGCAATGGGCGGGGGCAGCGAAGCCATTCTGCCCATTATCGAGCGCCTGAGCCGCACGCGCGACAACCGCGAATTCTTGGATACGCTTACCAAGCGCTAACTCAAGTGTTAGCGCCTCACAAAGCGCTAGCACTTGAGCCAGCGCACCACGAAGCGCTAGCACTTGACCCGGTAAACTTCCGGGAAGTTGCGCAACTTCCCGGAAGTTCCTACCTCTCCTCACCCCTACCGTAGCATTTCCCCACGATTTTCAACGCCCACAGCCTACGAAAAACCTACGCCAACTTGACGAACGCGCCAAAAGCGCAATATGACACATGTTTTAGCCTGTTCTCCACCAAAAGTAGCTTTGCATCCAAATCGCTGCGTGCTATAATCCGCCGAAGTAGGGAGCAGCATCAGATAGTTCATACGCGATCTGATGCATCTGATTCAATTCGAAGGCGGATTCCGCAGCGATGTCGATTTTTCCGATGCCTGTTCATGACATACCCAGGCTCTGTATAGCAGGCGCTGTATAAATGTCTAGCAGGCTATGGCATCAATGCCCATGAGCAATCATTGTTCAACAGCGCATGAGCCGCCTTTGCCCCCTCGACAATCTTGTCGCATGGAGAACAACTTATATGTCCGCAGACGCTAACTCGGCGTTTGGCGATGCACTGGGCAGGAACCGCCGCCCCGCGCATTCACCTGCAAGCCGAGACGAGCATTCAAGTTTTCTGTACCAGCCTTTTGCCTCTGCTGAAACCTCCTCTTCCCCAGACCGCATCGCTCGCGGCCCCTTGGCGGGTTCCCGCCCTACTTCCGCCGGTTCAGTACAAGTCGCGCACCTCTCTGCTCAATCAGATTGGTTGGAGCAACCTCTGGCCGCGCCCGGTGCATTGGAAGAGTGGTTCCAGGCTGTACAGGCCCAATTGGGCAAAACCTTTGCCGATCAAGTCACGCCGGTGCGCTTGGCCGGTCACATCTCGGTCTTGCTGGTCGCAGCCGTAGTCTTGGTGTTGAGCCGGGTCGAGATTCCCGATTGGAACTTCACGCTGCGTGCCTTTCCCAATAGCTCGCTGTTGAGCAACAGCAGCGACAACGACGCGCTCAGTATGCGCATGGCAGCGCTCATTGGGCAAAGCGGCAGCAGCCTGAGCATGAATGAATCGCTCCAACGCGCCGCGGTCCCATTTACGACCGTCCAGGCCGACCCGACGCCAGTGGTGGCCGAAATCCAATCCTACATCGTGCAGCCGGGCGACACGGTGCTGGGCATCGCCGAAAAGTTCGGCCTGCGCCCGGAGACGATCCAGTGGTCGAATCCCGGTTTGGAAGTCAACGCCGACCTGATCCGGCCTGGCGACTCGCTCAATATTCTGCCGGTTGACGGCGCGGTGCATACGGTGACATCGGGCGATACGCTCAATTCCATCGCAGCAAAATACAAAGTCACTGTCGAAGACATTATCGGCTATCCAGGCAATGGATTAAGCGACGCGGATGCGCCGTTGGCCTTGGCCGCAAAGCTGGTCATCCCCAACGGGACCAAGCCCGCCGCGGTCCGGCAGGTCGTTAACTACGACTCGACCACGGCTTCAACACCGGCCAGCGCACAGCTCGGCTCCGGTACGTTCGTCTGGCCTGTCAGCGGCTCGATCAACCAGCGCTACTGGGGCGGGCACGGCGGCATCGACTTGGGTGCGTGGACTGGCGCGCCGGTCAAGTCGGCAGACAGCGGCTATGTGGCCGTTGCCAGAGGCGGCTGGAATGCGGGCTATGGCAACCATGTGATCATCGACCACGGCAATGGCTTTGTGACGCTCTATGCCCACTTGAACAGCATCTACGTCAAGCCGGGCGAGAACGTCTCACGCGGGCAGCAGATCGGCAGCGTGGGCAACACAGGCAACAGCACAGGGCCACATCTCCACTTCGAGATCCGCTATCAAGGCGCGACACGCAACCCGCTCAACTACCTGCCCTAAGCAGCAGCATCTCTTAAAACAGCGCCGCCCGTCACCAACATGGTGACGGGCGGTTTTGCTTTACAAGCCTAGACTCATGTTCGAAAGGCGCTTGCGCTTATAAAATCAAGCCCCACAGCCGGACATCACGCCGCACCCCTTGCTTCTGGATTGCGCCAGCGCGTAGACCCTCCTCGACAAAGCCAACCTTTTGCAGCAGCCGTGCCACGGCTACATTTTCCGCCAGGCAATCTGCCTCCAAACGCTTGATGCCAACGGCCCGCGCCCGTTCAATAATACCCATTGCCAACCGATAGCCGATTCCCTGGCGCTGATGCGAATGGGCCACGCCAATGCCGAACTCAGCACAATGTGCTTTGGCAGGTGACTCGAAGCGGTTGATGCCAGCCATGCCGACAATCTGCCCTCGCTCCTTGGCCCACAGCGCAAAGTTATGCGGGTTAGGCAGAAAGTTGGCGCGGAAGCCTTGCACCAGGTCGCTCTGTGCTTGGCCCGATGCAGCATCCTCTGGTTCTTCATAATCCCACTCTGTCTGATCCGGCGCATTGATCAAACGGAAAAAGGAGAGAATCTCTTCATCGGTCAGTGATGTGCAGCGCGGATCAAAGAATTCAACCATGCCATGCCTCCTACATGCCGTAGACAAAACGCTGCCCGTCTCTCTGTTGGAGACGGGCAGTGAAGAATCCATTTACAACGGTCAGGAGTGGGAGGGCAGCAGGGCGCTTAGGCTTCCTGGATGCCGCCCTCGGTCAACTGGCGCGGGTCAAGCAGCCGGTCCAACTCTGCTGAGGTCAGGTCGGTTTCCTCCAGCGCCACATCCTTGAGCGAGCGCCCCTCGGCATAGGCCCGCTTGGCGATCTTGGCTCCCTTTTCATAGCCAATCACCGGGTTGAGCGCGGTCACCAGGATCGGATTGCGCCCCACCAATTCGGCGATGCGTTCTTCGTTGACAGTGAAGTCTGTGATGGCCTTATCCGCCAAGATACGGCTGGCTGCTGCCAACAGTTCGATGCTCTCGCACAAGTTGTACGCGATTACCGGCAGCATGACATTGAGTTGGAAGTTGCCCGATTGGCCGCCGATGGCGATGGTCACATCGTTGCCCATCACCTGGGCACAGACCATGGTCACGGCTTCAGGGATGACCGGGTTGATCTTGCCCGGCATAATGCTGCTGCCCGGCTGGAGCGCGGGCAGGACGATCTCGCCCAAACCGGCAATCGGCCCGCTGTTCATCCAGCGCAGGTCATTGGCAATCTTCATGATGCTGACCGCGACGGTCTTGAGTTGGCCGCTCAGTTCGACGGCAGCATCCTGCGCGCTCAGGCTCTCGAAGTAGTTGGGGCTGGTGACAAAGCCGCCGCCGCTCATTTCGGAGAGTTTGGCCGCGATGCGTGAGCCAAATTCAGGGTGAGCGTTGATGCCCGTGCCGACAGCCGTCGCGCCTTGCGCCAGTTCGGCAATGCGCGGCAGGGTCGATTCGAGCCGCTGGATGCCGTGCGCCACCTGCGAAGCCCAGCCGCCCAACTCCTGGCTCAAGCGGACAGGCATAGCATCCATCAGGTGGGTGCGTCCCGTGGTCACCACATGATCAACGGCCGCGGCCTTGTCCATTATCGCCTGGTGCAGATGCTGGAGCGCGGGGATCAACTGTTCCGTCACCAGCAAAAACGCACTGACGTGGATCGCGGTGGGGATCACGTCGTTGCTGCTCTGGCTCATGTTGACATGGTCGTTGGGGTGCACCGCGCGGCCCAACCGTTCGCTTGCCAAATGGGCAATGACCTCATTGGCATTCATGTTGGTGCTGGTTCCTGAGCCGGTTTGGAAGATGTCCAGCGGGAAATGGGCATCGTGCTTGCCGTCGGCCACCTCCTGCGCGGCAGCCTGGATCGCGGCGGCCATCTCGCCTTCCAACAGACCGAGATCATGGTTAACGGCCGCGGCCGCGCCCTTGACCATGCCAAGCGCCCGGATCATGGCCCGCGGGAAGCGTAGGTTGCTGATGGGGAAGTTCTCCACAGCGCGCTGCGTCTGCGCGCCATAGAGCGCATCCGCGGGGACGCGCACCTCGCCCAGGCTGTCATGCTCGATCCGATAATCAGACATTTAGACGAACTCCTTTCAGAGAGTCTTAAA
>CAZZNG010000320.1:0-6186 GCA_964655505.1 uncultured Litorilinea sp.
GTTAGGATAAAACACACAAGGTTCTGTTGCAGCGGCAGGTTTCAGCCGCTGCAACAGAACCTTTTCTTTCGTTAGGGCCTTTTGCATGGAGGCTATTTAAGGACAGATGTTTGCCCGCCGCGAACCAATGGGGGTTCCTGAGCAAGGTTGTGAAGTTCAGACGTGCGAACGGATAAAATCGTCCCCCTGGTCGAAGCGCGGAATCATGACACAGTTGTACTTGCGTAATTCATCCACAATATCAGGGTTGTCGAAGTCCTTTGCGTTCCGGTTGAGAAAACATGCTGCGGGCGGTTGGTGCTGACGTAAATGCATGATCACAGAGGCATAGACCAGAGCATCCTGTGGCGTAAGATCATAGGGTACTTCGTAGGTCACAGCCGTACGGATGACGTCCAGCGTGAGGGGAATAATTTCGACTAAATTTGTCAGCCGCCGACGATAAGCGTCAAATCGCTGTTCCTCAAATAGAAGCGGTCAGGCAACGCCACAAGGAAGAAGGGAGCATTGGGAAATGTACCGTGTGCCAAGATGTTACGGCGTAGACGCGCCGCCCACTCAGGTGATGCGCCAGCAATGCTCTTAACCTCAACCACGAGGACGAGTTGATGCTGGCTGTCGTAAACAGCCAAATCCCATCTTGTTGACATCGAGCGCTTCTCCCATCCATCACCTTCACAAAACGACGTCCGAGGCGGATCGTAACACGGCGCATGGTCAAAAGCAATACACCTGCCGCGGTCTGTATACAGCCGATCTAACTAGAGGTGTTGCAGTGAACGCTTATGCCCTCACAAGCGGGCCAACGATAGAAACTTGTTAGATGGTCCGGGAGGTCAGCCACTCTCGATCAAGGCTTGGGGCAGGTTGGCGAGGAGGGCAGCTACGGTTTCATCCACGCTCATATGTGACGAGTCGAGCCAGTAGCCCAGCCGCGGCGTCTCCTGGCGCAAGATGCGGTCGAAGGTCTCAATCTCCGCGGCGTCTTGATAACCGCGTTTGGCGCGCTGCGCTTCCCGTTGGGCGATGACCGCGGGGTCAGGACACAGCACAATCAGGGCGAGTGAATAGGGCCGGTAGGCGGCAAGGATGTCGGGC
This sequence comes from uncultured Litorilinea sp., assembly GCA_964655505.1. Taxonomy (GTDB): domain Bacteria; phylum Chloroflexota; class Anaerolineae; order Caldilineales; family Caldilineaceae; genus QEUY01. The sequence continues at coordinate 1,099 of CAZZNG010000320.1, forward strand.
AATCCCACGCCGATCAGGATGTCTTGGCAGACCACCGTGAACCCCGCGTCCGCGTACAGACCGGCGACAGTAGCGGTGATGCGGTAGCGCAAATGTAGCTGGCGAATCGCTTCGTCCGACAGATCCGCGCTCATGGGGGCACGGCCATTGACGATCATACGACGGAAGCTGTCGCCGCGCAGATGCACGCTGCGCGGCAGTTGTTCGGCCAAGGCTTGGGCTACGCTGGATTTGCCCGCGGCCATGTTGCCGGTAATCAGAATGATCTGGGGTAAGTTGCTTGGAAGCGCTCCGGCTAGAGGCATGGCGTTGTTCAGTTCCGTACGTTCAACTCTGTATATTTAGCGCTGCACGTTCATCTGGGCAGAAAAGCTTTGACGGCAGCCTACGACAGCAGGGCGCGCAGTTCCGCGGTGAGCCGTTCGGCTTCTTCTGGTCGCCCGTGAAATTGGGCCGGAGTGTTCTGAAAGAGTTCGATCTGCCAGGTGCCGTTGGCGCGGCAAGCGACCATGCTTTGGATGGCGTTGGCCGCGGGGTTGATGTCGGTTGCGCCCGGCGGAACCATGCCGACGACGGCACGCAGCAGCGCGGTGTCGCCGTCCAAAAAGCGCACTTCGCGCACCTTGCCCATATAGGCAGCGGTTACATGGTCGGCAAAGATCTGGCTGAGATGTTCGCCGATGGCCGCGCGCCCGTCGACCACGCTGCCGTCAAAGCCGACGATGTTTCCCTTTTCGCTGAACAGCACGGCATAGGTCGTGGCATCGCGCGCGTTCCAGGCATCCAGCAGCCGCTGATAGAGATCGCGAATCTCTGTTTCAACCGGCGAAATCACTGCACCGAATTGGGAGGCGGGCTTTGGCATGGACATAGCTCCTATCCTATTCTCATGGCAACCACCAGAACAAATGTTCAGGGATTAGGCAGCATACCCCTTGCCATAGCGCTTGTCAACCCGTCCGGTGCAGTTCTCAACAAGTGGCGTAGGTCTAAATTAGGATCTAATAAAGCGTAGACCGGCTATGCGGCAAAGCCACATGGCTTGCAGTCCGGCTTGCTATTTCTTGTTAGCGGCACGCCAACGGGCACATAAATCTTGCGCTGCGGCAGGCCAAGAAGGATAGTCGAATGTAAAGCCATGCTGTTCGAGCAAAGCCGGGATAACTCTTCGGCTTTTGAGCACCAACTCGCTCTCTGTACGCATGAAAAAGGTGCCAATCTCAACCATCCAGCCCGTAGCAGGCAACCCAATCGGCGCGCCCCAGGCTTGGCGCAGCGCGCGCATAAAGTTCGCGTTGGGCAGCGGGTTGGGCGCGGCTAAATTGACGGCTCCTTCAACTTCGGGGCGCTCGATCAACCAGAGCACGGCGCGCACGAAGTCCTGATCATGTATCCATGACATGTACTGGCGCCCGTCTCCCACCTGGCCGCCCAGCCCAGCGCGCACCAGCCCCAACAGCGTATCAAAGACGCCGCCCCGGTCTGGACTCATGATCATGGCCGAACGCAACAAGACTTTACGGGTGGCAGGGGTGACAGCCTCATTTGCCGCCGCCTCCCACGCTTGGGCCACGTCAATACTAAAGTGCCATGTATCGGGTGCATCGGGTTCATTGCCGCCGAGGATGCCGGTGAACTCATCGTTGGGCGCGTCATAACGATGGGCATAGATGGTGGCTGTGCTGGCTTGCAGCCAGACCGCCGGGGGTCGCTGTGCGGCAGCAATGGCTTGGCCGATCAGACGCGTCGAGACGACACGCGACTGCAAGATCTCACGGCGATTGGCCGGGGTATAGCGGCAGTTAACACTGCGCCCCGCCAAGTTGATCACAACGTCTGAACCATCCAGTTCGGCTGTCCAAGCCCCCAGTGTCGCAGCATCCCAAGTCACAACACGCCACGGTGTCTCGGCAGAGCGGCGGCTCAACACGACGACTTCATGCCCTAGCGCATGCAGCGCACGGGCCAGAATTGTGCCAACCTGCCCGCTGCCGCCAGGGATGAGAATCTTCACAGGGGAATTCTCCTTCTGTCCATGTGGCTGCTGGAGTATGCCGCAGTCAGTGGATGTCAAGCGCCCAATTTGCCGCGAGCCGTGGGGCCGGGCGCCCAGATCGAGCGGTAGACTTTCCATGAACCGTCGGGCTGTTTACGCAGCACGCGCAGCGCGTGGTATTCAGTTTCGGTGCTGACGTGGCTGGCGAGGCTGAGGGTGCGGGCGCGAATGGTTCCCCATTCGATGGCATAGCCGTCTAGCACCTGCACCTCTTCAAAGTTGAGCGAGTATTCGAGGACTTCATGGGTGCGTGGCGTCTTGCTGAGACGGGCAAACGAGGCGTCGATCTCCTCCTTGTTGCGCTGGATGCGCCCGCCGGGCGGCAGCACAACCGCGTCTTCATCCATCAGGGCGCGCAAGGCCGCGTAATCCTGCGCCTTGGATGCAGCCTCGTCGGCTGCGTGTAACGCCTTAATGGCTTCAAGGTCGTCCATTGAGTTTCCCTCTCCTGATAGTGACGGCAGATCAGGTTTAATGTAGCACAACCTGCCTCTTGCGGCGAGTACCGGCGACCGTGAACACCCTACAGTGAGCACCCCGGCGCAGATTCTTCGCGCCGGGACAGGCTGTGTAACGCATCGGTAACCGTGTTAAAAGGTTGTGCCGCGTATGGCCCAAGCGCGCGCGGCTAGGCGCAGCGATCCATCCGGCTGTTGGGGGATGCGTGCGGCCAACGCATGATGCAGGCGGGTGCGCGCTGGCTCGTCCAGTTGCATCACATACGAAGGCGCAGGGCCTTGACCGCCGAGAAATGGCTGCCAAAAGTCGTCAAATGTGCGAAATGGAGTCTGAACTGTAAGCGCTGTGTTGCCAATGTTGTGTAGACCCGCACTGGCGAATAGCTGCTGCAAGGCATCGGCTTGGCACAGCGGAAAGCGCACAGCCTCGTCCAAGGCTGCGGCTGCGGGATCGAGTTCGACAGCCACATCCCAAAAGTAGCGGATAAACTCCATCCTGGCGGCGTAGTCCCATAGGTAGACGGCGATCAGGCCGCCGGGCCGGGTAACACGCACCATCTCATCAAGCGCTTGCCTGGGATTGGAGACGAAATTGAGCGCCAGCCCCGAAACCGTCACATCAACCGACGCAGGGGCCAACGGCAGATCATCGGCGCTGCCAAGCTTGAATATTACCTTGCTGCCCAATTGGGCTTGAGCCGCAGCCAGGAATCCGGCGGAAGGATCAACAGCCGTGATGGCAGCCGCTGCGCCGGTGTCGACAATTGCCGCGCTGAGCGCACCGGTGCCACAACCTACATCGAGCCAACGAAGGCCCTGTGGAACAGCAAGCCACTCTAGGAACAGGCGTGCAACGGGGCGGCTCCAACGCCCCATGTACAGTTCGTAGGCATTACCGGCTGACCAGGTGTCGTTTGGCGTCAACGTCCCCATCTGCTTACCTCCTCAACATGGGTATAAACCCTGTCATAGCGACAACGAGGCGCGGGGAAGAAACCAATCCACAGGCCATTATAGCGCATCTTTCAGGGGGACTGGTTAGAAGGACTCGCGAGCGGGTGCATGAGGATGCGGGGAACGCACCGGCTAGCCCGTTTGGTGCGCGGTTGGTACAATCGTACCCAGATTCAGGCAGTGGGGCATAACCCATCGGGCACGCGATAGGCATAGAGCAGGAGGGATGTAGTGAGTTTGGTAGATGGAGCCATATACCGCTTCAAGCGTACAGACGAACTGCGCTATTACCGGGCAGCGCATACCCAGTCGGGCATTGAATTCCTCTACCCAATCCAGGTAAGCGGCACACGCATCGCCAACCGCCGCGCCGATGGGCGGCGTTATGTCATCCTCTATTTCATGACCAAGTGGGGAAAGCTGGCGGCCAGCGGCTATTGGCTCGACCCCAAAGAGGGCTTCGACAAGGCGTATGTGACCGATGCCACGCTCGACGATCTGGAACTGGTGACCCACGACCTAGAAGAGCTGCCCGCCATCGACGCCGAGTTGGACGATGTGCTCCACCGCCATGAGATCGAGCTGGACATGGAGGTCTGGGGCAAGCTGCTGGAGGAGTAGCCGGCGGATTCGCGGCCCCAGCCCCATTGGTCAACGGGGGGCGAGCCATCCATGACGCCCGCACTCAACATCGGGTTGGCGCGGCACACTCACCTTTAACAAGCTGTTCCACCAGGTTGCGCACCAGCCGGTTAAGTGCGCGGCACACCAACGCATCCAATGCCCCTGCGCCATCTCCAGCGCCTCACTCAACGCGGGCGCGTCCCACGCCGCGCCGTTGCCGGTGGGCTTCTCAAAAGTCATAAGAGAAAGATGCTGTGTGAACAGGTGGGATGGGGGCTGACTTGCTATTGATGTTGTCAAGCACTTGAGTGCGCGTTACGCCACACCTGAACCGTCGTACCCGCAGACCAGCCAGCCTATACTGAACGATATAGGCTGGCCTCAAGCTACATGCCATGCCCTACATTCAATCTACGTTGCTCACCATACATAGCAACTATACACAGCAATACGATGAATAGCGCTGCTATGTATAATGTTGTTATGCAAAGTGAAATTCGAAAAGGGCGCGTGAAATCATGGAAATCAACAAGGACCTGATTGCTGCTTCCTCTAGGCGTGGCGGGAAGTTGCAGACAGCGGTTGCCGTCGCAAGCACTACCGGATCACGTCGCAGGGCCAGGCTCAGCTTGCAGAGGAACGTAGGCAGTGGCAAGCGGCGGACGCGACGCTACGGGGCGTCTGAATGATGGCAACATTCGCTCATGCGGTATCGCTTGAGGAGCAGATCGACCAGTGGCGGAGCTACCTCCACCGCCGGCAGGCGATCCACTCTGTTGATGTAGCGGAGCTGGAAGACCGTCTGCGCGAGCAAATAGCAGCCCTGGTTGATGCAGGGCTTGCCACCGATGAAGCGTTCCTGGTGGCGGTGAAGCGCATGGGGGACCTCGACGCCCTCACACGGGAGTTCGCGCGCGAGCATTCGAACCGCCTCTGGAAGCAACTCGTGCTCTCCCCTTCGGACTCCGGGGAGCCACGCGCTCATGCCCGGACCGA
>CAZZNG010000321.1:0-6122 GCA_964655505.1 uncultured Litorilinea sp.
ACGAGGAGACATTGGGCAAACCGGCGGGCAGCGACTTGGCCCAGGGCACACTGACCCTACCCTTTTTCTACTTCCTCCAGCAACACCCCGCGCCCGAACAGTTGATTGACCAGCTAGAGGAGGGCTATGCCGCGGCTGCAGCAGGCGATCCAAGCGCCCAGAATGACGTGGTGGCCCAGGTCGTCGGCGAACTGCGGTCGAGCACAGCCATCCACGCCGCGCGCAGCGAGGCGATTGACTTTTTGAACAAGGCGCGCGCCAACCTAGCCGGTCTACCGCCCAGCCCCTACCGCCACGCCATGTTGGAGCTGTGCGACTTTGTCGTCCAACGCACCTACTGACCCACCGGCCAATCGATCAGCGTTCTGGAACTTCATGCGCCCCTCTGCCACACCTCCAGACGAAAAGCCCACAGCCAACCCCATGACCGACCTCTCGGGGATCGATCTTTCGGGGATCGATCTTTCGGTGGTCATCGTCAGTTGGAATGTGTGGGATCTGCTGCGCGCCTGTCTGCGCTCGCTGGAGCAGGTGAGCCGCGCACTCGACGGGAGCGCGGATCGCCGCGCCTTTGGCCCGCCTGAGGCCAACGCCACCCTCGAAGTCATTGTCGTGGACAACGCCAGCAGCGACGCCACGGTCGATCTGCTGCCCGCTGTCTTTCCCTGGGTGCGCTTGATCCGCAGCACCGACAATTTGGGCTTTACGCGCGCCAACAATGTTGGCTATGCCGCCAGCCGCGGCCGCTTTGTCTACTTCCTCAACCCTGACACGGAGATCGTCCACCGTCATCGCCCTGGTGCGCCCTCGGACTGGACAACAGACAGCCTATGGCAGCTCTATCAAGCGATTGTGGCGAATCCACAGGTGGGATTGGTCGGGCCGCAACTGCGCTATGCCGACAACAGCTTGCAGAGCAGCCGCCGCCGCTTTCCCACGCCGCTGACCGGCTTCTTTGAAAGCACTTGGCTTGGCTTGCTCTGGCCCAACAACCCCTGGTCACGACGGCTGCACATGGACGATTGGCCTGCATCGTTCGGCCATGCTGTGGATTGGGTGGTGGGCGCGGCCATGCTCGCCCGCCGCGACGCGCTGGAAAGCATCCGCCCGCCCCAGGCCGTCGGCCCCTGGGATGAAGGCTTCTTTATGTACCACGAGGAGGTGGATCTCTGTCACCGGCTCAAGGATGCCGGTTGGCAGATCGCGTATGTGGCCGAGGCCAAAGTCATCCACTATGAAGGGCGCAGCAGCGCCAAAGTGCCTGCCGCGCGCTATCTGCATTTCAACCGCAGCAAAATCCGCTACTACGCCAAATATTTCGGACCGCGCTGGGCCGAGATCATGCGCCGTTTCTTGCTGTGGGAATTTCGGGTCCAGTGGGCCATCGAGGGGCTTAAATGGCTGCTGGGCCATCGCCGCGATCTGCGGGCGAGCCGGATGCGCATCTATCGCGAGGTGCTGGCAACGGGGCTGCGCGGCCAGTAGGCATACGAGCCGGTAAGTAGGCGAGAAAGACGCAACGCAGCCCCCTTGAGACGGTAATATAGTATTAACCCAATGTGCCTAACTATTGTGCCCTAACTATGTCTATTCTATGTAGATAGTTTTGGCAGATCAAAAAAGCTAGTGCTATACTGATGCCCACATAAATTTGTCCGAAGCCGCGTAGTGGTTATTACCCTGTTTCTAACCCCGTAGCTCGATCATTCCAAAAAGTCCCAACTGAATTTCAGTGGAAGACCCTTCGCTTTATGTCGTATTGCTTCGGCATTTAGCCCGTGAGGAAGGTTTGTTTGTCCATGAGTATTCGTCCTCTCTCGCTGAGAGTGCCACTTGGTCTGCGTCAACGAGAGGCCATCGCCGGCTATCTGTTGCTTACACCGTGGCTGATTGGCCTTGCTGCATTCATCCTTGGCCCAATGCTCACATCGGGGTACTTGAGTTTCACCCGATATGACATTGTCAACACACCGGAATGGATCGGTCTGAAGAACTTTAGGGACATCTTCACGAGGGATCGTCTCTTCTGGCCGTCCATGATGCTTACGTTCAAGTATGCCCTGATCCTGGTTCCCTTCTCTTTGTTTGGCTCGCTGCTTGCTGCGTTGGGTCTGAACCAGGGCTTGAAGGGCACAGCCCTCTACCGCACGTTTTTCTTTCTGCCCCACCTAACGCCCATTGTCGCCGCGGCCGTCTTGTGGGCATGGCTTTTCAACCCGGATGTAGGGCCAATCAACCACATGCTGCGTTCCTGGTTTTCCGTGGCAAACCCGCCCGGCTGGTTCCGCGATCCCAATTGGGCCTTCTGGGGTTTGATCATTATGGCGATGTGGGGGGCCATCGGCGGCAACTCCATGCTGATCTTTTTGGCCGGTTTGCAAGGTGTTCCCCAGGAGCTTTATGAAGCCGCCAGCATTGACGGTGCGGGCACGCTGACCAAATTCTGGCACGTCACGCTGCCGATGCTGACGCCCACGATCTTCTTTAACACAGTGCTGGGCATCATCGGTGCGCTCAAGGTATTTGCCGCGGCGTTTGTCGCCACCCAGGGTGGCCCGGCCTACGCAACTTGGTTCTATGCGCTCCATATCTACACGCGCGCGTTCAAATATTTTGAAATGGGCTATGCTTCGGCACTAGCCTGGATATTCTTCTTTATCATGTTCGTCTTTACGTTTATACAGTTCCAGGCCTCCAAACGTTGGGTCTATTATGCGGGGGAGAACGACTAAATGGCTGGTGAAACCCTAACCCGACGTGACACCCCCATCAAGGTTTCCTCGTCCCTGATTTCCGCCAGAACCAGGCGTCTGATTGGACGGTTCATTCTCTATGTGGTGGTGTTGGGCGCTTCGTTAATATTCATGCTGCCCTTCATCTACACGGTCTTGTCTTCGCTCAAGACCCCGTCTGAACTGTTCATGTACCCGCCCAAATGGATTCCCGCCACGCCGCGGCCCCAGAACTACCTGGATGTTTTCGATCGGGTTGCCTTTGGGTCCTGGCTGTGGAATTCGCTTTACGTTGCGCTGGTCGGTACTGCGGGCGGCGTTCTTTCCGCCGCACTCGTAGGCTATTCGTTTGCCCGCTTCCGCTACCCCGGTCGCAACATTCTCTTCATGATTACCTTGAGCACCATGATGTTGCCTGTCGAGGTAACACTCATTCCGCTCTATCTCATGTTCTCCAAGATCGGCTGGCTCGACACCTATCAACCGCTGATTGTGCCGTCGTTCTTTGGCGGTGGGGCCTTCCTCATCTTCCTGATGCGCCAGTTCTTCATGACCATCCCCAAGGACTTGGATGAAGCCGCGCGTATCGACGGTGCAGGCTACTTACGCATCTTCTGGCAGATTCTCCTGCCGCTCTCGGTGCCTGCGCTTGCCACAGCCTCGATCTTGACCTTCATGGGCCGCTGGGATGCTTTCCTGGAGCCGTTTATCTTTATCAACAGCACCAGCAAGTTCACGGTTGCGATCGGCATTCGTTACTTCCAGGCTGTTCAGAGTACTGCCGACGCAGCCGAACACAATGAGCACTTGTTGATGGCAGCGAGCGTCATGATGACCGCGCCCATCATTCTGCTCTTCTTTGCAGCCCAGCGCTATTTCGTGCGCGGTATCGTCATGACCGGGATCAAAGGGTAATCCCTTCTCCGCTTCCGGCGATGACGTTTCGCTAGATTTCTATTCACTCTCCCCCGACCCAATCTGACTACATAGGACTACATAGAAGGAGTTCCTGCATGGCACAGAGCAAGCTATCGCGACGCAATTTCCTGCTCGGCACATCCGCCGTTCTTTCCGGCGCATTGTTGGCAGCTTGTACCCCGTCGTCCTCCCCGAATACGGCAGCGACTGACGGTGAAGCGGCCCCCAGCAGCGACGAGATCCAACTGACGTTCCACTCGCGCTTGGGCGCCCATGCCGACTGGCACAAGCAGCGTGTCCCGCTGTTTGAAGAGCAGCATCCCGGCGTCCGCTTGCATATCGATGAACTCCCCGGCGAGGAGATGTACCCCAAGATTTATGCCATGGCCGCGTCCGGCACGGTCGGCGACGTGGTGTGGACCTATCTGAACAACCCGCCGGAGCACAAAGTGCGCAACGTGATGATTCCGCTGGATGACATCATCGAAGCCAAGAACTATGACACGTCGGTGTTCTGGCCTTCGCTGCTCCAAGCGCTTTCACTGGATGGTCAACTGCATGCCATCCCCAACCACGCGCACTATGGCACCATCGTGCTTTACTACAACAAGACCATGTTCGAGGACGCGGGTCTTGACCTGCCGTCGCCGGAGTGGACTTACGAAGATCTGACGAATGCCGCCCAAGAGCTGACCGATGCGCCCGAGACCTGGGGTGTCCGCCTCAGCGGCGGCGGGCAGGAACACATTCCGTCGTACATGCGGATGTTCGGCGGCGATCTGCTCGATCCGGACGGTGAGCGCTGTCTGTTGGGCGAAGACGGTTCGCGCCAGGCGCTCAAATGGATGTACGACATGATGTACACCCATGAAGCGGACCCCTGTATCTGTGGCACGGACATGCGCGAAAACTTTGTAGCGGGCAAGGTGGGGATGTTCAACACCACCCCTGGCCTTGTCGCCGAATTCGGCCGCGTGCCTGAATGGTCCTTCGAATGGGATGCCACTGTCTTCCCCGCAGGCCCCGACGGCGTGTACGGTTCCCAGGTATCGGGGGCCGGGTTCTGCGTCACGGGCAACTCCGCCCATCCGCAAGAGGCGTTTGATGTGCTGGCCTTCTATGCCACCTTCGAAGATGGCGTCGAGCATGTCTTCGGCGGTGCAGGCAGCCCCGGTGGCCGCTTCGACTGCTGGGAAAGCGACCGCTTGGCCGAAATGCACGGCATCTACCGCCAAATCTCGGAACTCTACCCGGATGGTCCGGAACCCTGGTATCGCCCGGCCAATGGCCGCACCTCTGAGTTCATCGATACCATGAACAACAACCTGCAGAGCATTTGGGCAGGTGATGTGGACTTCGATCAGGGTGTGGATCTGGTCGTGGAACTCTGCCAGGAAGTGCTGGACAAGGATCCCATCTAGTCACCCAAGTTCTTCCTGTATGTAGCGCTTCCTGTACGTAGCAGGAAAACCGCTAAGCTTCTACACGAATCCTTCTCTGTAAAGACGCCACAGAGAAGGATTCGTTCTTTATTCCCCTAGGGCCAGTACGCCATCGTGCCTCCCTGTGTCTGCCTCAACGCGCCGGGGGGCTGAACGCTTGAACCAAGCGGCCAATGGGCGGTACGACAGCGCCCGCGGGGACAGGGATCGACTGGACCGCGTTCAGGTCACGGTTGGACAGGGTGCTTGTGAAGCCGAAGGTAGGTCTTGCCGCTTGCGACTGCACACCGGGAATCGCCATCTCCCATTCGACCCGTGTCGTGACCTGGTACAAATAGGCGTCGTCCACCCCCACAGCCTGGATCACCTCCGCGTCCAACCCATGCAGGAGCACCGCGCTGACCGTGCCCAGCGCCAGTGACATGGCGTTGGGGTAACCCGCCGCGGGCAGCCCCATCTGCTCGGCAAAGAGCGGCCCGCCCAGGTAGCGCGGGATGTCCCAAGTGAGGCGATAGATGTTGACAGGCTTGCCCTCCAACTCAGCCGTCCCCTGCAGGGTAAGCCGCATGAAGTCGGCGTAGGCGTCGATCTGCTGCGGCGGAACCTCATAGAGCACGTTGGCCGCCAGGCCCATTCCCGGCGTCATCAACGCGGCTTGGCTCTCCTGGACGTTGAAGTCAGGGCTTGTCACCTCGCTTGCGGATGCTGCCGCCACAATCGACGCCAGTTCAATCCCCACCCATTCGGGCATCCATGCAGGCTGCGCGCCAAACACAGCATAATCAGCCAGCCGGATGTAGAGCACGCCATCCACCAACCGCGTCTCGAAGCGCACCGCAGGCGGGATATCCATATGAAAGCGCGCCGCCAGCAGCGACAATAACGAGGGCGAAAAGGCCACCGCGGTTGTTTGGCGCATGTCGATCGCCAGCGGCAGCGTCAACGTCTCCGCCGCGGCCGCGGGGTCCGCGGCCACCTGCTCCGGCGGCATGGCGCGCAGCGCATTTATCCGCGCCAGCGTCGCCGGTTC
>CAZZNG010000322.1:0-6112 GCA_964655505.1 uncultured Litorilinea sp.
GCGGCGTGTCTTTCTGAGCGAAAAGACTGTGCGCAACTATGTAAGCTCCATCTTGAGCAAGCTCAACGTGGCCTCGCGCGCCGAAGCCGCGGTCTATGCAGTGCGCCACCACATTGAGGAGCATTTGCCCGACCGGCGCGAGGAGGACAGTAGTTCGGGCGCGTGAGCCGGTCTGTTGGACAGGGGATGCAGGTGCCAACTGTCACCGCATTACAGCTACAGAAACACAATAAGGAACGAGTCAACCTATTTCTTGACGGCGAATATGCCTTTGCGATTAGCTTGACGGCTGCCATGGGGCTGCGCAAGGGGCAAGCGCTTTCACCCGCCCAAGTTGCTGAATTGCGCGACGAGGGCGAAAGCAATTTGGCCTATCATCAGGCGCTGCGCTACTTGGGGATGCGCCCGCGCTCTGAACAGGAAGTCGTGACCTATCTGCGCCGCAAGGGATACGACGACCAACTGATCGAGGCTGTTACAAGCAAGTTGGGTGAGCAGGGCTATGTCGACGACGAAGCCTTTGCTCGCTTCTGGGTCGAAAACCGTAACCGCTTCCGGCCACGCAGCAAGCGCGCGCTGGCGTATGAACTGCGCCAAAAAGGGGTCGACCGGGAAGACATTGACAGCGCGCTGGCGCCTCAAGACGATGAAGCCGCAGCGTGGGATGCTGTCCAGCCGAAACTCGAACGGTGGGCTGGACTGCCCCAGGAGGAATTTAAACAGAAACTGCTAGGGTTTTTGGCGCGGCGCGGCTTTTCTTATGGGGTAGGCCGCGCGGTGTATGAACGAGCTTGGGACCAACTAAGCGATGAACCCGACGCGTAAGTGCATTGCCTGTAACTTGGCTTGGGTGCTGGCTTAGTCTGAGGTTTCGACCAACTCGATCAAGGCTTGGCCGCTGGTCAGCGAGATCACCGCGTCGGTGAAGGCTTCCTGTTGTTCCTGGGGCAGCGTCACGCGAAAGGTCACATCCGCCGCATACTCCTCGTCGACGATCTCCGCCTCGAAGTCGGGCAGCATACGCTTGAACAACGTAATGGCGCTGTAGTCGATCACCACGTCGAGCGTTGCCTGGGGCACACGTTCGACGGTGGGCAGATCGGCCAAGGCAAGCTGCACACCACCGCTGTAGGCTTTGACCAGGCCACCTTTTCCCAACAGTGTCCCGCCGAAATAGCGCGTGACCACGGCGCTAATATCGCCAATGCCGCTGTGGAGCAGCACGGTTAACATTGGGCGACCGGCTGTGCCGTGGGGTTCGCCGTCATCGCTCATGCCGATTTGGGCTGTGCTGCCGGGCGGGCCGACGACATAGGCCCAACAGTTGTGACTGGCATCGGCAAATTCGGCACTGATGCGCGCGATGAATTCGCGCGCTGCTTCGACGGTCGGGGTGTAGGCTACGGTCGTAATGAAGCGGCTGCGTTTGATTTCCTCTTCTACACGGTGTTCGGCGGCAGGGATGAGATATCGCGCCGCACCGGCTTGCTCGTCCACGCGCTAGGCCATCCTCTGTGTGCGGAGGCTGCTACCAGCGGTCATCATCGTCGTCATCGAACTCGTCAAAGTCATAATCATCGTCGTCATCATCATAGTCGTAATCGTCATCTAGCTCATCGTCGAACTCATCTTCTTCGTCCAACTCGTCGAAGTCGTCATCAAACTCGTCGTCGTCGGTTTCCTCATCGTCAAGTTCGTCGAGTTCGTCCAATTCATCTTCATCGTCTTGGGCCGAGAGCCCCCACCCGACCCCCGCACCTTCCTCGACCAGATCGAGTTCTAACGGATCGGTGCTAACCACTTCCATTTCCGCGCCACAGAAATCGCAGACCACATGTACGCCTACCCGTCGAGGCTCTACAGTGATCTCTCTATCACATTCAACGCACTGCGCTATAGCCATGGCCGGTGTCCCTCGTCACTATGCCTGGAATCTATTTTGTCTATGAACCCAGCGCCGAGTGAGGCGAAAAACGCCTGTTTAAAAGTGTTCACTTTGCTGGATTGTCGTGCTTAATTTTTGGGGCGGCAGCAGGTGGACTCGCCGCCCTGTTTTTGTACTTCCCAGTCTATGTGTATCTGCGTCGATCTCGCAAGTGTGGTGTTTCCCTGTTACAGCTAGTCGCTATGGCTGCCAATGCAGCCTTGCGCGACTTAGGAGGCCGAACGGGATTCGGACGGTTCGCCCGCGGCGCGGCGTGCGCGGATCTCGCGCACGACAGCGATGCCGATTGTAATGACGGTGAGCGGCACAAGGAAGTACACGACGCTATTTTCGAACGCGGCAAGCTTATCCGACCCGGTGGCTGTCATCACCAAATAGGTCGTATACGCCACGTAGTGGCTCAAGAATAAAAGTCCTTCCCAGCGCGCAATGAGGGTGCCTGTAAAGAAGATGGGCAGGCAGGCCACGGCAACGATGACCATGAAGGGCACGTCAAAGGCGAGGGCCGATTCTGGGACGGGTAGCCCACCTGGCGCAACGATCGAGGTCAACCCCATCACGGCCAATAGGTTGAAAATATTGCTGCCGACCACGTTGCCCACCGCGATGTCGCGCTCGCCGCGCACTGCGGCCACAACCGATGTGGCGACTTCGGGCATGGATGTGCCCGCGGCCACGATGGTTAACCCAATCACCACGTCGCTGATGCCAAATACGCGCGCAATCGCCGAGGCCGAATCGACCAGGAAGCGCGACCCCAGGACGAGCATGGCAAGCCCGGCAACCAAGAGCACGATGTTGAACAGCCACATGGCCGGGGTGTGGACAACCTCCTGGTCGCCATATTCCTGCTCATACTCGAGCTTGACCGCGGCCGATTCGCGCCTGCTTGCGATGATGAGATAGAGGGTGTAGGCGATGACGCCTGCGAAGAGAATCGTGCCTTCCCACCTCGCCACCACCCCATCCAACATGAAAATGTAGGAGAGGATCGAGCCGCCGATCATCAAGGGCACATCCAGCCGCACCAGTTGCTGATCGACAATCAGCGGAACAATGAGGGCGGACAGCCCCAAGATCAGCAGAATGTTAAAGATATTGCTGCCGACGATGTTGCCCAGCGCAATATCACCTTGGCCTTGCAGCGTTGACTGCACACTGACAGCCATTTCGGGCGAGCTTGTGCCAAATGCGACCACGGTCAGCCCGATCACCAGCGCGGAAACACCGGCTGCCGCGGCCAAACGTGACGCGCCGCGCACCAAACCTTCTGCACCGACCACCAGCAGCACCAAGCCGCCGATGAATTGCAGCACCACCTGTAACGTCATAGCGTCTCGACTCCTCCTGTTGGGATTATAATCCATCGCCGCGTGCGCACGTCAATCATGCATTTGGCTAACACACGGATGACTACTTGGCGAACGCCTTACGCTGCGGATTCAATTCTGGTGCAGTCGCTTTCTTATGGCAAGATTTGGCCGATACGCGGCGCGCGGAGCCACTTTAGCGCCGTGGATCATCGGCGTCCGTATTATCTCCATCAATTACTCCATCAATTAATCGCCTATAATCGCCTAACTGGCGTCTATTCGAGCGTGATTCCCGGATGGGTGCAGCGGGCAGTTCAACCCATTGCTCTTGGCCGCGCCCGATGCACCGGTTGTCAAGGATGCTGCAATGGGGTATGGTGCTGTTGTAAGGCAGCGGTTGGGTGGTCAGCGTAGGGTAACCGCAAATCGGCGTTCTTGCAGCACCCTGCACGCCAAATTTGTCGATTCCGGATTCTACGTTGACAATCCATGTAGTGCCAGCTAAAATTCTTGAAACGATGAACTCCCGACAGGACAGCTTTATTATCCCATATGACTTACATCGGGTACATCACAGGACCACGCGCCGAACAACCAGTCGGCGTGCGTGTTGTAGAGCCGCCCCCCAACACGCGTCAACAGCAGCGCGGCAACCTCTATATCGTTATCGAACTCGCGGGTGAGCATCCGGACCGGGCCGCGATCACGGATCGCCTCTTGAGTGAAGTGCAGCGCGCTTACTACACATTCAAGGGCAGCCAGTCGCAGGTCATGGTCGATGCTGTGCAGGCCGCGCAGCGTCTATTGCGGGAGATCAACGCGCATACGCCGCAATATCCGCTTGGCGCGGGCATCCTGTGTGCAGCATTGCTTGCCAACCGGCTGTTGATTGCGTCGAGCGGGGCTGCTTTCGCGCTGGTGCGCGCCAGCGAGCGGGTTCACATGTTCCCGGCGGAACTCGACGGCGATCTGCGCGCCGGTGGGGAAGCGGTTGAGATCTACCGCCAAGAGGTCGCGCCTGACGATACCTTCTTCCTCGGTGGGGGGAGTTGGCTGAAGCGTGTGCCGGTGCGCACGCTGGTCAGTGTCGTTTTTTACACCAATGCCGAGAACTGCAACGATGCCGCGGACGAACTGTACGAGCAAGCGGGACTCGTCCCGCTGCCGGGGCTATTGGTGGTTGTGGGGTCGCCTTCCGGCCCATCGCGGCCAGGCGGCTATGGGGGCGGTCCAGGGATCTCCCCGCGTACGCCTCCTGGATCACCAGGGGGAGGAGCGGGGCCGCGGCGTCCGCGCTTTGGCGGCCTGCCGACCTCTTTGAGCGCGGCCCCGCCCGCGCGTATGCCCCCGGCCGCGTCCCGGTCTCCGTCATCACAGCCGAGCCTGCCGTCAACGCTTTCGACCGGCATGGGGTCGTCGTCGGCTTCTCCAGCTTCTTCGTTGGGGACCGCGTGGCCCGATCTAGAAGGGGTCGAGGCGGACTCGCCCGCGCCAGCCGCAGCGGATGAGGCGGCCGCTTCGGTCGAATTTTCGGCGCGCGAAGTGGAGCCGGTTGACGCCGAGGCGGATCGAGCGGATTACGAGTCGGAGAGGGATGCCGCAGAGGATGCTGTGGCCGCGCGCCAGGATGAACCAGCAGAGGGGCCGCGCACAGAAGGGCCGCGCGATGTGGCTGTGGTGCGCGATGTCGATCTGCCGTATGGCGCGGGTGCGCCGCGGGGGGCTGCCCGTTCGCCTGTCGAGGAAATCGGCGGCCCGACCCATCCCGCGCTGCTGCCGCAAGAGCCTGATGCGGGGTTTGACCCGCTCTTTCCCACGCTATCTGAACCTTCACCCGAAGCTGAACCTGCAGGGCCTTCCTGGACCGAGCGTCTGAGCAAGCAGACAGGCAAGGGATGGCGCAGGATGCGCACCTTTTTTGCCGACATGCTGCCGGAGCGAACCTCGGCAGACGCGCCCACGACCCAGCGCGCTGACCGGCAGTTTGAAGGACTGGCGCTTGACGAGGCGGTAGAGGAAGGGGCAGGGGAGACCGGCGCGTACGCCGATGCGCGTGCGGCTGCTCCGGCGCACAGTGCTTCGACGCGCGAACCACCGGCGATAGAGGAGATTCCGCCGGTGTGGGATGACGCGCCGGAAGATGATCCTGACGCGCTCGCGATGCCGATGCCGGTCTTGGATACGTCGCCCTTTGCGCCGCCTCGACCCACCCAAGGCGCGCGGGCGCGCTTATTTATCATGGTGGCGCTGGCGATCCTTGTGCTTGTGCCCGCGGTGGTGCTGGGGCTGCGCTGGAGCCAGGGGGCCACGCGCACTGCCGAAGCTGAACAAAAGACAGGCGAAGCCGAATTGACGTTGATGGGCGCGCAGACCGCGCTCGACGAGGGCGACAAGGTAACGGCGCGCAACCGCCTGATGGATGCCAGGGCACTGCTGGCCGAAGCGATTGAACTGGATGGCATGAATGAGCATCGCTCCCAGTTGATCGCGACGATTGAGTATGAGATGCAAGAGGTGTTGCAGGTCAAACCGCTCTACGGGCTGACTGCACCGTTGATCACCTTCCCCAATGACGCCCGTCCTTCACGCGTGGTGGTGATCGACCAGGATATTTTTGTGATCGACACAGGCCGCCAGCAGCTTTTGGCCTATCGTTTTGATCCATCGACCGGATTGGTGAGCGATCAGGACGGGCAGATTGTCTTGCAACAGGGCGATATGATTGACGGCGCGACCGTTGGCGCGCTGGCTGATATGGCCTGGCTGCCGCTGGTGCCGGGGTATGAGGATCGTCCGAGCCTTTTGGTTGTCGACCGCAACAACAACGTTTTCCGCTACGACCCGCGCGTCGAAG
>CAZZNG010000323.1:0-4353 GCA_964655505.1 uncultured Litorilinea sp.
ATGTGGGCTTTGAACTGGACGAGGCCAGCGGTCGCGTGGTGGCCCTCTGTGCCATCGATAACTTGATGAAGGGCGCGGCGGGCAGCGCGCTGCAAGCGGTGAATCTGATGATGGGGTGGGATGAGACAACCGGGCTGACCTTCCCCGGCTTGCACCCGATCTAGCCATGTAGGAACTGCGCGCTGGTGTGTCGGGCGCATCCGCCATTGGCCCAGCGCGATGAATTATTTTAGGGAAAAGAACGTATGATTGTCATCAAAGTGGGCGGCGGCAAAGATCTGAATGTGGATGCCATTGTGGCCGATATTGCGGCGCTGCGTGCCGCCGGACGCCCCCTGCTGTTGGTACACGGTGGGGCCGAGACGACCAACGAAGTGGCCGAGGCATTGGGCCACCCGCCGCAGTTTGTGACGAGCGAAAGCGGCTTTGTCAGCCGCCGCACCGACCGGCGCACGCTGGAGATCTTCGAGATGGTCTACTGCGGCCAACTGAATAAGATGTGGGTCGAGAAGCTGCAACAGGCCGGGGTCAATGCAGTGGGCCTGAGCGGGCTGGACGGGCGCATCTTCGAAGGCAAGCGCAAGGACAAACTGCGCGTGCGCGTCAACGGTCGCCGCTTGGTGCTGCGCGATGACTGGACAGGGACGGTGGAGCGGGTGAACACCCATTTGCTGACGCTCCTGCTCGACGCAGGCTATCTGCCGGTGTTGACGCCGCCCGGTGCATCGGACCAAGGCGAGGCGATCAACGTGGACGGCGACCGCGCCGCGGCGATGGTGGCGGCGGCTTTCAACGCGGAAGCGCTGGTCATCTTGAGCAACGTGCCGGGGCTGCTGCGCAACTTCCCAGACGAGTCCAGCCTGATCACCCAGATTCCGCGCGCCAAGGCCGACGATTTCATGCAATATGCCGAGGGGCGCATGAAAAAGAAGGTGATGGGCGCGGTCGAGGCGATTGGTGAAGGCGTGCAGCGGGTGATCTTTGCCGATGGCCGCGTCGAGCAGCCGGTGAGCAAGGCATTGGATGGCGGCGGCACGCAGATTGCGTAGCGGGGATTGCATAGCGGGTAATGGTGGGAATCTAACGACGGGAATATGCGGATAGGGCATAAGGGAGGCGAGCAGCAATGGAGCAGGATACGACGATTGATCTAGCCGCGGTTGAAGAGCAGTTGGCGGGCGGCACGACCCAGCGCCGCGGCGACGTTGTGATCGCGCGCGGCGAGGGCTGTTATGTGTGGGATACAACGGGCAAGCGCTATTTGGATCTGACCGCGGCGCAGGGAGTCGCCATGCTCGGCCATTCGCATCCGGTCTTGAGCAAGGCCATTGCCGAGCAGGCGCACACGCTGATCGCCTGTCCTAATTTCCTCTACAACGACACACGCGCGCGCTTCGTGAACAAGCTGAACGAGGTCACGCCGGATCATCTCAATCACTTCTTCCTCGCCAACAGCGGGGCCGAGGCGATTGACGGCGGGCTGAAGTTTGCGCGGCTCACCACCGGGCGCACGGGCATTGTGGCAGCCATGCGCAGCTTCCACGGGCGCACGATTGGCGCGGTTTCGCTGACGTGGGAGCCGAGATACCGCAAGCCCTTTGAGCCGCTGCTGGAGGTGACCCATGTGCCCTACAACAACTTGGACCGGCTGGATGCCGCGGTAGACGATACTACTGCTGTGGTGGTCTTGGAGACGATCCAGGGGGAGGGCGGCGTCAATGTGGGCGATGCCGAGTTCCTGCAGGGGGCAGAGCGCATCTGTCGCGAGCGGGGCGCGCTGCTCATGATCGACGAGATCCAGACCGGCTTTGGCCGCACAGGTTGCTGGTTTGGACATCAGCACGATGGGCTGACGCCTGACATCATCTGTCTTGCCAAGGGCATAGGCGGCGGCTTCCCCATGGGCGCAATTGCCTACACCGACCAGGTGCAGGCCGCGCTCTACGCGGGCGCGCACGGCACGACATTTGGCGGCAATCCGCTGGCCGCGGCCGCGGGCCTGGCCGCGATCCAGGTCTACCAGGATGAGGGGCTGATCGAGCGCGCGGCGCGCATGGGCGATACTCTCTTTGCCCGCTTGCACGAAGCACTGGACGAGCGCGTGATCGTGCGCGAGATCCGCGGCAAGGGCTTGATGGTGGGCATTGAACTGCGCGAGAAGGCAGGCCGCTACATCAAGGCGCTGATGGAGGCACACGGCATTCTCGCGCTGCCCGCGGGCAGCAATGTGATTCGCCTGCTGCCGCCGCTGATCGTGACCGAAGCAGAGATTGACGCGGGAGTCGCCGCGATCGCTGCCGTGCTGCCTGAATAGCTGGACCAAACGCAGCCACATGAGAGAGCAGGACGCAGTGACGTTGATGGATGAAGCGCGCGCCGTCGATCTGCTGCAAGGGCTGGTGGCGATCCCATCGCTCTCGCGCCAAGAGGCCGAGGCCAGCCAATGGCTGGTCGAGCAGATGCGCGAGTTGGGTTTTGCCCGCGCCCAAGTCGATGAAGCGGGTAATGCTGTGGGCGAGCTTGGCCCGGCGGACGCGGCGCAGGTGATCATGCTGCTGGGCCACATCGACACGGTGCCGGGGGAGATTCCTGTGCGCGTCGAACAGACCGATGCCGGACGAGTGCTCTATGGCCGCGGCAGCGTCGACGCCAAAGGGCCGTTGGCTGCTTTTGTGGCCGCGTGCGCGCGGCTGGGCGATGCGTGGGCGCGTGAGCAGAATGTGCGCGTGGTGGTGGTGGGCGCGGTGGAGGAAGAGGCCGCCACCAGCAAGGGTGCACGCGCCATCCGCGCGGCCTTCGACGGCGTGAATGCGCCTATCCCCGCGGTCTGTATCATCGGCGAGCCGAGCAGTTGGACGCGGGTCACGCTGGGTTATAAAGGGCGCTTGCTCATCGACCTGACAGCCAGCCAGCCTATGGCGCATACCGCTGGCCCCGACCGCGGCGTGGCAACGGTGGCGGTTGATTTTTGGAACTGGCTGGCGGGCCAAGCCGATGCCTTCAACGCCGGACGGTCGCGCACTTTTGACCAGTTGATGCCGAGCCTGCGCCATGTGCAGACGAGCACCACAGAGGCCATGCAGGATGTTGTGGAGGCGCAGATTGGGCTGCGCCTGCCGCCCGACTATGACGCGGATGGCTTGGCCGAGCAGATTGTGGCGTGGATCAATGACCGAACCAACGCGCCGACCGGCAGCAGCGCGGCCCTCCCCGGTCCGCTGCCAGACGCAGAGCCGGTGACGCTGACGGCTGCCGGGCCTGATTTGTCCATTGCGGTCACCTTTCGCGGCTATGAAAGAACCTGGCGCAGCGAGCGCGATCCGCTGCTGGTGCGCAGCTTCTTGGGCGCGATCCGCGCGGTTGCGCCACAGGCAAAGCCCGGATTCGTGGTCAAGACGGGGACAAGCGATATGAACGTGGTCGCGCCCGTGTGGCAGTGTCCCATTGTTGCCTATGGGCCGGGCGACAGCAGCCTGGATCACACGCCCAACGAGCATATTATGCTGGACGAATATTGGGGCGCGGTGCGTGTATTGGAGCAAACGCTGCGCAATGTGGCGTCTATGTTGAACGCAAAGGGTTGAAGTCAAAACCATACAAGGCATACAAAGATAGAGGGAGATTCGCCAATGCTGACCGCGCCGATGAACTACACGCCCCCGCAAAAGACGGGCAAATTGACCGAGGCGGAACTGCACGAATTTCTGCGCCAGCCGTGGAATGCGCGACTGGCGACAGTGACCCCGGAAGGGCGGCCCTATGTGACGCCGGTCTGGTACGCCTATGACCCGGCGCAAGGTGTTTTTTATGTGGTAGCGCGTGAACGGTCGGCCTATGTGGCGCATATTCGCCACAATCCCGCGGTTTCGCTGCACATGGCGGATGACGTTCACCTGGAGCATACGCGCGTGCTGGTGGAAGGCGACGCGGTGATCAGCCAAGAGGCTGTGCCGCCTGCAGACGACGAGTGGCTGCGCGATCTGGTCAACGACATGAGCGTGCGCTATATGGGGCCGGAGGGGCCGCAGTATGCGTCCAAGACGCTCGACCGTCCGCGCGTGTTGATCACCATCACCCCGCGCAAGATGCAATCTTGGACTGGCGGCGAGTGGGCCGCGCACTACCGCCGCTGATCAGCCAGTCATCATTGTGATCTTCCTGGACGCTCGCAGCGTCCGGGAAGGTAGGTTGGAAAAAGTGCATAAAGGCCGGAAAGCGCCAATGCTTCCGGCCTTTTTTGATCCAATGCGTGCGTGCTTGTCTCTGGGCGCGCGGCGAGTTTTCCCCAGTTTCCCCAATTCCCCCAATTTCTTGCATTTTCCGCGTATCGTTCCTCCAACATTTCCGTCGTGA
>CAZZNG010000323.1:4363-6107 GCA_964655505.1 uncultured Litorilinea sp.
ATAACCCGACAGGGAAGGGCGCGAACCCGGTTGTCCGGCCGTGAGTTCCACTGGATCCCCTCCCATTCCACATTGGGTGTTTGAAACGAGCAACAGCATCTCGATTTCTGCTACGGCGTCGCTGCGCGCCCGCAGACTGGTGATCCTGTCGATCCGCACCATGCTACTTTCTCTGCCCGCAAGTCGGGCAGGTACGGCCATAGAGGATTTTTGGTGGTAGTTTTCCGGCGCAGTGTCCGGCCGCTAGTCAGAGCGGTCTGCGCCAACCAGTCTGAACTTGTTTCTTGTTGAACTCAAGGAGGTCCCTCATATGCGGGAGCAACGATTTATTCAACTGGGCGCACGGGTGAAGCTTGTCCTGCGCCGCTACTGGGAGCGCGTGCGGCGTCTATCGCCCGTACAGCGCAGGCTGGTGAGCGGCGCGCTGGGGCTGCTCGTCATTGTGGGGCTGGGGGCCATTGCCATTGCCCCGCGCATCACCAGCGCGTCGGAGATGAACGCGCTGGCGAATGGCGGCTTTGAGCATGGTTTCCAGTCGATTCAAGGCTGTGGTGATGTCGGCGCGCAGTGGGGCTGCTTCACTAACGGCGGCGCGGCCAACTTTGGTTTCTATGATGATCAGTGGGATGCAGTGGTTGCCGCGGGTGAACACAGCCAATTGATCGAGATCAATACCAAAGACATGCCCGCTGGCGACAACGACCGCTACGCCGGGATCTATCAGACGGCGCGCGTCGTGCCTGGCGCGAAGTACAAGCTCTCCTTGCGCGGCATGATCCGCACCAGCAACAAGGAAGGCGATCCCTGGCGCTACAGCGTGCAGGTGGGTTGGCTGCCTGGCGCGCGGGGGGATTGGCGCGAGGTGGAGAATTGGACTGATGTGGGTTGGAATACCTACTACGGCCTGGATGAACCCAGCGCGTTCAACGGCTTTGAAACCACCTTCATACCCGACGCCGAAGCGATTACAGTCTTTATCCGCGTCTGGAAGAAGTGGGGCGTGGCGTATGAGGAATTGAATGTGAACCTGGACGAGATCGCACTGGTCGGCCCGCCGCCGCGGCACGACATACCTGACCGGGGGCCTTCGAAGGGGATCGGCGGGCCGGTGCAGCCTGGTGGGCCGCACATGGACCGACCGGATTGGGGGCCTGAACCGGTGAAGCCGGGCGGCCAGCACGACGGGCCGCGCGACTATCCGGCCCAGGCCTATCCTGTCTATGATGATTCCGTGTCATGCGGCGGCCCGGACCTGATCTATAACGGCAGCTTCGAGCAAGGCTTTGTCGAGACAGGCTACGGCCATGTAGGCCGCGGCTGGGAAGCGTTCACCAATGGCGGCGCGGTGCGCTATGGCTTTTACGATGAAGAATGGGACGTGGTGATCGCGGACGGGCATCACGGCCAGTTGATTGAAATCAGTTCCAAGTCGGTCTATCCGACTGACGGCGACCGCTACGCCGGTATCTATCAGCGCCTCAAGGGGCTGCATCCGGGCGCGGTCTATGAGTTAACGCTGCGCGGCGGGTTGCGCGGCGAGGGCGGTGAGGAAGATCCATATCGTTTCGCCGCCCAATATGCGGTGGGCACAGATGCCGACTGGCGGCGGGTGGACAGCGACGATTGGCATGAGTTGGATCTGGGGCCGATTTACAAGCGCACGGAACCCGGTCCGCTGGTGCAGGCGACCGTGCGCTTCAAGGCTCCGGCGCAACATGCAGTGCTTTTCATTCGCGGCTGGAAG
>CAZZNG010000324.1:0-6044 GCA_964655505.1 uncultured Litorilinea sp.
GGCTGCACCCTGGCCGACTCGCGGGTCGTTGCAAATGGATTTGTCGTGAATGGCAGGTCTGGTGCGCCGCTGTGGACGGTTGAGGACGGGCGCTCATCACGGATGGGGAAAGCGACCCGGCAAGGCTGCCAGGCGTGGCTTTGCTCCAACGGGACCCGGTACAAACAGGGTGCTGCGTGCGGCCCGTTCCTAAACTGCGTCGAGGGCGAAGTAGATCGCTCCTTTCGTTTTGCGTCCTAGGCGGTCTTGGTTGCGACCGCTGTTGATTCATGTGTTTATTGTCACGGTAAACAATCTTTGTTTCCGTGTTCTGCCTAGATATGACGCAAAATGGCATAAATAGTTGCGGTGTCTTCTGTTTGTGCTGGCTGGATGGAGGGGAGGCGAGCGGTTCAACGAGCGGAGGGGACAGATTTGGGGCCTGTTCTCAATCAAAAAGTCCAATCAAAAAGGCGACGGGTTGGCTCGCGGCCATCCCGTCGCCCTGTCGGTGCGCTCGGTAGTGAGTTGTTGCGCTGTGCGGCTAGGCGCGTACGTGGAAATCGCCCAGGCAGACCCACTTGTAGCTGGTCAGTTCTTCCAGCCCCATCGGCCCGCGCGCGTGGAGTTTCTGGGTGCTGACCGCGACCTCCGCGCCCAGGCCAAACTGCCCGCCGTCGTTGAAGCGGGTGCTGGCGTTGACAAAGACAGCCGACGAGGTGATCTCGTTGACGAAGCGCGTGGCGTTGGCCCAATCGTTGGTCAAGATGCCGTCCGAGTGTTCGGTGCTGTGGGCGTGAATGTGCTCGATGGCTTCATCCAGCGTGTCCACAATCTTGACGCCCAGGATCAGCGCCATCCACTCTTGGTCAAAGTCGTCCGGCCCCGCGGGCTGCACACTTCCCCCGGCTGCGGCTGCTTGTAGCAGGGGCAGCGCGTCCGCGTCGGCGCGCAGTTCGACGTTACGCTCGGCCATGCGCTGCGCCAACATGGGCAGGAATTGCGCGGCGACCGCGCGGTTGACCAAGACTGTGTCGAGCGCGTTGCAGACGCTGGGCCGCTGCACCTTGGCATTTTCGATCACGTCGAGCGAGCCGTCCAGATCGGCGTTATAGTCCACATAGAGATGGCAGATGCCCAAGCCGCCGGTAATGACGGGGATGGTGCTTTGCTCCTTGCACAGCTTGTGGAGCGCCGCACCCCCGCGCGGGATGATCATATCGACATATTCATCCAGGCGCAGCAGTTGGGAGACGAGAGCGCGGTCGGGGTTGTCGATGTATTGGATGGCTGCTGCGGGCAGGCCGACCTTTTCCAGCGCGGCGTGAATGACCTTGACCAGCGCCATGTTGGAGCGCAGCGTTTCGCGACCGCCGCGCAAGATGGCGGCGTTGCCGGTCTTGAGCGCGAGGGTGGCAATGTCGATGGTGACGTTGGGGCGCGCTTCGTAGATGACGCCAAGCACGCCAATCGGCATACGGCGGCGGCTGAGGCGGAGGCCATTGGGCAGGACGCGCGAGTCAAACTCCGCGCCGACCGGGTCGGGCAGGTCGATGATCTTGCGTGTGTCCGCGGCCAGCCCCGCGACCCGTTCATGGTTGAGCATCAGCCGGTCGAGCAGCGCGTCGCTCAAGCCATTGGCGCGGCCATCGGCCAGATCAAGCTCGTTTTGGGCGATAATGGCATCGTCCTGGGCCTCCAGTTCCGCGGCGATGGCCTCCAGCGCGGCGTTTTTCTGCGCCGTGGTACAGGTTGCCAATGCGCGGCTGGCCTGTTTAGCCGCTTTGCCCATCGCGACCAAATCAACCGTGGGGGCTGCTGTTTGCGTTGCGCCGTTCGTCGTCAATGTTGCCATTGCTCTCTCCTCAAATACTCGCCACAGCGAAAATCCATGCCAACCCTGCGCGCGTGGGCGCGGCAGGCGGACACCAAAAGTCTGCCTATTTTATCACAGGATCGGCCATTCTGCCGAGAACAGCGTTGATCAATTCTGGATCAAGTGTGGATCAATTGGCAGCTACTGGCACCTACGCAGGCGATCAGCCGCCTTGCAGCGCGTCCAGCGCTTCATCCAGCGAAATACGGCCCAGGGTCAGGGCCTCGAGGGGAACGGAGAACTCATCGAGGAGGAAACTGATCAGGTCGATGGTTTCGCGCAGCAGCCTGCCGTTGATTGACGGGTCGGGGCCGAGCATGAGCACATAGCGAAAGATGATCTGCTGTGGGTCGGGGTGAACGTTGAAGCCGATCAGCGGCAAGACGTTGTTGAGCGCCAGCACATACTGCTGCACCGCGGGCGTTGTCTCCGCGGCCAGCGCAAAGGGCAGCACGACGGCAAATTGCATCATGCTGTGACCGTGGGCGAGATCCGCCTCCAGCCCGGTAAAGACCGCCAGCCACAGCACCCGTTCGCGGCCAGCGTGGTCAGGTTCGAGGGCTACGGCCACTTGGTCGATGCCCAACCCCTGATCCGCGCCGACAAACTGGGTGGTGAACCCGGCATCGGCCAGATAGCTTTCGTACTGCGCGAGTGTTGTCATGGGTTAAACCGGCTAGCGTTTCATGAGTTGGGTGTACATGACGCGGATGCGCTCTTCCTCGGTCATCTGGTCGAGCTTGTCGATGTCCAGCGCCTTGTCTTCAGCGCCCAGGGCTTCGAGCACGGCGCGGATGTCGTCGTCTTTGTAGTTCTTGGCCGCGAGCGTGGCCCATTGCATTTCTTTGTCGTGTTTGGCTTTGGCGTTCTTCTTGCCCCAAGTGCGGTCGCGCACTTTGCCCCATAGGGATGCGCCGAGTTTGATGCCCCCGCCCAGGCCCATCAACCCCATGCCAATGGGCGCGCTGACGCCGCCGAGCACCAACCCGGCCCCCAACGCGCCCAGCGCACCGGCCGCGATGTTGGCCCCCGCGCGCACTTGGCGCTTGGACTGGTACTGTTTGGCGAGACGGGCGAATTCGCTCTTTTGCGGGTCGCTGTCTTTGAAGTTCTTTTGCAGGGCGCGCAGGTTGCTCTTGCGCTTGGTCGCCTTTGCCAGCCCGTAGGTTCCCTTGATGATATCGATGCCGGAGAGCGCGGCTTGGGCGGGCACCGCGGCAGCGCCCAAAAAGGACGCGGCGGGTGAGGCCGCGCCGGTTAGGGTGGCTATGGATTTGCCCGCGAACGCGGCCCCGGCAAAGGCTTGGGTCAGACCAGCTCCGGTGCGGCCCAGGCCGCGCGTCAGCCGTTGGTAGCCCTTGCCCTGGCGCTTGCGGCCAAAGATATTGCTGACCCCGCGGAAGGTGTTGGCAAGGCCGCCAAGACCACCGAGGACGCCCGTGGCCGCGCCAAAGCCCTGGCCTACCCCGGAGACGGTGTTGGTCACGCTGCCGTCCCAGCCGCGCAGCGAGGGGTCAGCCTGCTGTATCGACTCTGGCGCGCTGATCTGGTTCATACCGGTCAGCTTGTCGATGAAGTTGGCGCTGGTGCCGGCAACCGAACTGGCCCCTCTGATCGCGCTTAGCCCTGTATCGCCGATCAAACCTGTCTTTTGATCGATGGAGCGCGGGTCCCAGGAGGATTTCTTCTTGCTGCTGATAAAATCTTTGAGGTTGCGCCAGCCGCTTTTGGCATAGGAGCCTAAGCCCCTGGCCCCGTAGTACGCGCCGCCCGCCAGCGATGTCAGCCCGCGGCCTGCACCGGATAGGCCCATCTGCAGGAGGGCAAAGGGCGCAACGCCGACCGGCTTGGCAACTTTGGCGACGCCCTCGTTGTTGGCGGGGTTCATCTCATCCATCCACCACTGTTGATCCGCTCGCCAGCCGCCCAATCCATATTGGCTGTTGAAGTTCTTGAATTTGCTCCAGTTACTCGAATCGCGCTGGATGACGCGTGCGAAGCGTCCGTTATCGGTAATCTTCGGCGCGGCTGTTAAGGGCTGTTGCACGAGCCGCTGGATCAACTGGGGGGCAGCCGGGGGCTGGGTGTTGCGCTGGAGGAGGCGCAGCGTGGCTTGATTGCCCGCTGTGCGCTGCAGCGCCATGACCTCGCGGCTGGAGAGCCGCGCAGGGTTAATTTGGGCGCGCTGCATAAGCCCGTCATCGGCGACCGGCGCGGGGCGCAAAGGCTGCTCCTGCCACGATTCGCCAAGCTGGAGCGGTTGCTGTGATGTCTGTCGGGCTGCTTGCTGTGGCTGGTTAGCGGAGGTCCTGCTCATCAATTGCTTCTAGCAGACGCTTCGTTGCGGATGGGACAATTCGGTTGATTGAATGGGTTTTTGATTGATGCTAAATTACCTTTAACCATAGCATTCTAGCTGCAGCCTGTCAATTGTGCTTTTGCGTGTGCTGGCTTGATTGCGCGGTGCGCAATGGTTGCCACGCCAACGTCGCTGTGGCTCGTCTAAACAGGTAGGCTAGATAGGTGTGCTAGACCGTAATGCTAGGCTGTAATCTTAGACTGTAATTTTAGACTGTAATCTTAGGCTGTGGCGCGGGCGTAGATCACCCGGTGGATGGTGTCGGGCTGGTCGAGGGGCAAGGGCGTCAGCTTGACGCGGCTTGCCCAAGCTGCAATGTGGCTGTCGTCCACGCGGGCAGGCAGGGGCGTCATCTGCCCATAGCCGATGCGCTTGACCAGATCGGCCAGGGGGCCGAGCCGGTGGGCCAGGCTGCTGTGCAAGAGGGCGCGGCGCAGGCGGCGGCGCAGCGTGCCGCCGGTGCGGTCTTGGGCCAGGGGCAAAATGCCGTGTAGTTGGATGTCGTGGAAGCCTGCATCCGCCAGCAGGCGCGCCAACTCCGGCGCGCTGGGGTAGTGGGTTGTCAGGTTGCCCGGTACAAAGTCGGGCCAATTGGGGTTGCTCTGGCAGAGCAGGAGAACGCCCCCCGGCGCAAGCACCCGGCGGCTCTCATGCAGCAGCGCGGCTTGATCGGCCAAGTAGTAGATCGCCTCGAAGCAGACCACTAGGTCAAACGAATCCGCCGCAAAGGGCAGCCGCTGGGCATCGGCTTGGACCAGCGGCCTGCGCGTGGCGGCCTGTGCCTGGGCCAACACCGCGGCGGTATAGTCCAGCCCAATGACCTGGCGTGCGTGGCGCGCCAGATAGTCCAACCCGCCCCCCGCGCCACAGGCAATTTCAAGCACGCGCCGCCCGTGGGCCAAGGTCGCGGCGTGCCCATAGCGGTGGGTATAACGCTGCATCTGCGCGTCGTTGAGCAGCGCGCCCGGCTGCTCGGTAATGGTGGCGTAGTCTGGTCTTGCGTTTTTGGCCTGCGGCACGATGACGATCCCTCGCAGGGTGAGGCGTTGCAGGGTGCGTGTTGACGGTCTGCGCGTGTTCATTGTGGCCGAACTTCCGGGAAGCGCCAAAACTCCCCGGAAGTTCGGGCTAGCCAACGGCTATGCAGTGACCAGTGAGCCGGTCACGTTGGTCGGAAAGGCGGGCGCGCGAGTGTCCGCGACGTGCTCTGCGTAGTAGCGTCCCCAATGGGGCCGACTGCCGTCGATATCGGTAAAGCCATACTCATCGCTCAGCGTCCAAGAGGCGTATGCGCCGCCGCTTTTGGCCGCCACATTGGGGTCGGCGGCCAGCGCGGCCACGGCGCGGCCTACGAAGTAGGGCGTTTCCGATGCGATAAAGTGGGGTTCCTGCTTGGTGGCGTCTTTCCAATTCGCCTCGGTCACGCCGAAGTAGTCGAGCATCTCCTCTGAGCGCAGGAAGCCGGGCGTCACAGCCAGCGCGGTCACGCCGTGGTCGCGCAACTCCTGTGCCATGCCAAAGGCCAGCCGGATGACCGAGGTCTTGACCAGGTCATAGGGCAAGTTGTCGCGATAGGCCAAGCTGTCGCCGTCGGTGATTTCGACCACCAGCCCCGCCCCTTGGGCCACCAGCAGCGGCACACCGTAGCGGCTGGTGATCAGGTGGGTATGGATCGCCTGCCGCTGCATACGCAGCGCCTTCTCAATGTCAAGCGCCCAAAAGGGTGTCCCCCATTCCGTGAGTGTTTCGCCGCCCCAGATGTCATTGACCAGAATGTCGAGCCGCCCCTGTTCGGCCTTCACCCGTTCAAACAATGCTTCAACCTGGGCC
>CAZZNG010000325.1:0-6005 GCA_964655505.1 uncultured Litorilinea sp.
TAAGCGGCCGACTATGTGACGGGCACGACCCTGCGCGTCGACGGCGGATTTATGGTCGGCCTCAATTTGCCGTAGCAGGGGACGATCTTCCGGGACGCTGCCAGCGTCCCGGAAGGTTCGGCTTTCTTTGCAGGCTGCTTCCTCATAGCGCTGTCTCTCCCTTCGGTTGGCGGGACGAGCAGAGAGGATGCGCTTGTAGCGGTAGCGCTTATCTGATGATGGCAAGAGCTTTGGCGACCGTTTCCTCGACTGTCAAATTGGTGCTGTCAACTTTAACCGAGGTGACGAAATCTATGGCAGAGACCTGGTCGCCGCCAGCAAGGGCTTTGAGCAGCCCCTCTCCCGATCTCACTTTCTGAAATTGTCTCCTTGACTCCCCTGTCACTCGTTTCAACAGCTCTTCTTTCTCACAGTAGATCTGGATGAACATCACTTCGCCGCCATGCGAAGTAACCCTTTTCTCGAGCTGTCGAACGAAGTCATCATCAGTATATTGGGCCTTCATAAGACTTTCATTGCGCATGACGGAGAGAAAAGAAGCGGATGCGGTATCTCATTATTGCAGTCGGCGCGGCGTTGGGCGCGAATGCGCGCTATCTAGTCGGCATCTGGGCCGCGGGCCGGTGGGGCATTGACTTCCCCTATGGCACGCTGTTGGTCAATCTAGTGGGAAGTTTTGTTTTAGGCTTTCTGCTGGCCGCGGGGACGAGTCGCCTGGCGATCGCTGCCGAGCTTCGACTCTTCTTGGCAGTGGGCTTTCTTGGCTCTTTTACGACCTTTTCATCGTACACGGTCGAGAGCATCGCGCTGTTGCAGGCAGGCAACTGGGGGGCTGGGCTGTTGAATATGGCGGCGAATAACTTGGCCGGGTCGGCCTGTGCGGTGGTCGGCATGGTTTTGGGGCGTGCATTGGCGTAGGCGCGCTGCGTCATAAGCTGCCGGATAGATCACCCCTGACTCTGCCCCGGAACGGCTGCGGGCTGTTCGCGGCGCTGCGCGTCGCGTTCGACCGCGGCGAGCCAGGCCACAAAGAGCGCGGCGACCGCGCCGAGATAGAGCACGCCGGGGGGAATCCACATGATCAGCCCGGCCATGCGCTGATCGTCCAGCGGCGTCATCCCCCATTCTTGGGTAAAGAGCGCGTAGCTCGGATACCACAGCACGTTGGAAAAGGTGAGCAGCACGCCCAAGATACTGCCTTGGATGGCGCTGATCAAGAGGATGAGGATGCTCATGCCATAGCCGCGCTGTCCGGCTTTGGGCTGGAGCACAGCCCACCAGAGCAGCATGGACGCGCCAAAGAAGCAGGCATGTTCGAGCGCGTGGATCGCGTCGTAGCGCAGCGCGCTTTCGTATAGCACTGGCGCGTGCCAGACCCAGAGGCTGGCTGTGTAGGCGGCCAGGGCGACGAGCGGCTGGGTGAGCAAGCCCCAGATCTGGCGCAGCCACGCCAATGGCCCGCGCCAGCCTGCTAGCTGGAGCCGGGCTGGGCGCGGCAGCGCCCAGAGCAAAACGGGCAGAGGGCGGCTGATGACCAGGAGCGGCGGCGCGATCAGCATCAGCAGCAGGTGCTGGATCATGTGCGCGGAAAAGAGGGTTTCGCTTAGGGCATCCAGCGGCGACACCAGCGCGACGATGAGGGTCAACCAGCCCACGCCAAAGGCGATGGCGCGGCCGCGGGTGGGGGTGCGTGTGCGCCGCTGGGCCAACTGCGCCGCGCCCATGCCGTAGAGGATCAGCCAGAGCAGCAGCCCAATGCAGAGGACGGGGGAGAGATGCCACGCGCGCCACAGGGTCGCACGCGTGACCGGTCCGGCGCTCCATGCGGCCAGGAAGGGTGAGGCGCTCGACAGGTTGGCAAACAGATCGACTGGCATGGTGTGGGTCCGCTGCAGGTTGAGAAATGGACAGGGCGCGGCGTTGTCGCGCACAGCCGCGTCTCAGTTTGCGCGCTTGCGGGCGAGCAAGTCAATAGATAAGGATAGGGGAGGGGTAAGAGGATGAGGAAGGTAACTCGCTGTGAATTTGCAGAAATTAACAGGGTAATTGACGGTCGCCTGGGGATCAAATCCCCAGGCTAGTTGTGGGAAACAGGCTCAAAGCCTGTTCACCAGAGGAAACGTGCTCAAGCACGTTTCCCACTACTAGGTGCAGGCTTGAGCCTGCGCCGCAAGCCGGGTCACCCCATTCATTTCTCAATGAATCTATGGCCGGACGATCGAGGAATCGGCGCGGCGGTCTTCGGCCATGTAGAAGGTCTTGGCTGCGCGCTCCGGGTCGAGCAGCGCGGCGGCTTTTTCCTCGTCGATGTCAATGCCCAGCCCCGGCTGCTCATTGGGGTAGAGGTAGCCGCCTTCCAAAACGGCGTGGCCGGGGAAGGCGTCGTATTCTTCGGGCCGGAAGTGGTTTTCTTCCTGGATGCCAAAGCTGGTGCTCGCCATGTCCAGGTGGACCGCGGCCATCTGGTTCACCGGGTCATTGTCGCCGCCTTCTTGCCAGGCTGTCTGCACGCCGAACCATTCGCACAGCGTGGCGATCTTGCGGCATTGGGTGATGCCTGCGCCTTTGGAGACGCGCACGCGCACGAAGTCGATGAGCCGCTCGGTGATCAAGGGGGTCCACTCATGGGGGTTGACGAACAGTTCGCCCATTGCCTGGGGCGTGGTGCATTGCTGGCGCACCAGGCGATACCAGTCAATTTGTTCGGGCGAAAGCAGATCCTCTAGGAAAAAGAGGCGATAGGGTTCCAATAGCTTGGCGAGTTGCACCGCGTTGTGTGGCTTGAGATGTTCGTGGACATCGTGGGTGAACTTGGGGCCAAAGCCCAGCTTGTCGCGCAGGTATTCGAACATCTTGGGCACGTTTTCGAGATAGGCTTCATCGTCGAAAGAGGGCGCGTTGGGGCCCCAGGTGTTTTTGGGGCGGCTGGTGGCTTCGGGCGGTAAAAAGCCGCCGCCGCCATAGCGGCCCAGTTGGCAGCGGATGACCGGGTATCCTTCTTCCATGTAGCGGCGCACATCGTCTTCCAACTCTTGCAGGGTTTCGCCCGCGGCGTGGGCATAGGCAGGCACCGCGGCGCGGGTTGGCCCGCCCAGCAGCTGATAGACGGGCATTCCGGCTTCCTTGCCTTTGATGTCCCACAGCGCCATGTCGATCCCGGCCAGCGCGGTGTTTAGGATCGAGCCGTTGCGCCAATAGGAACTGGTAAAGACGGTCTGCCAGTTGTCTTCGATGTGAGAGGCTTCGCGGCCGATGAGTTTGGGCGCGATGGTTTCCACCGCGGTGATGACGGTTTTGGCGTGGTAGTGGTCGCTGGCCGAGCCGATGCCATATAGCCCCGGCTGGTCGGTGTAGACTTTGACCACGACCCAGGTTCCGGCTGCGCGGGTGCGAATACAGCGGATGTCAGTAATTTTAGGCATAAGCTTGTTCGCTTCTAGCTGGTTGGGTGTCTAGCTGGAAAAGGCAAGGGTGGCTGCGCGTGGTTGCGGGAAAAGAGGCGGAACCCAGCCACGCACTAGCCTTGCAGCCAGCGCGTTCCCCCGAGGCCGGTTCCGCCACTAGGTAGGATATAGGAAAGAAGACAAAGGGGCAAACCCGGATTGGGGTGAAGTTGCTTAAGGAAGTCGATGTAAGCTTCCGGGACGCTTACGCCGCCGTTGCCACTTGAGGCAACGGCGGTCAAACAAGTGGCGGCGAGAGAGTATACGAGCGTCCCGGAAGATCTTTCTGCAAGGTAGGGCGCTAGCCGCCTGCGTCCGACTGCAAGAGCGGCAGGTGCAGGTGGTGCGGTTGGGCTGTGGGATCGTCGCTCTCTGCGGGGTCGCCTGCGCCAGTGGTCGTGCCATCGGGCAGGGCGACGCAGCGCGGGTCATTTGCATCCGTGCAAAGTTCATACGCGCCAATGTCGCACGCGGCTGTGCCGTCGCCGGTCCCGTCTTGGGGGCGGCTCACCCCGCGCTGATCCACCGCTGAGCAGGCGCTGCCCGCGTCGATGGCCGGGCTGCCAGGGCGTAGGGCATGAATCCAGGTGATTGTGCCGTCATGGCCGGGCGACTCGGCCAAGGGGGCGATCTGCGCGTCGACATCGGTCAGGTTGCCGCTCGTCTCGCCCGTGAGCGTGCAGCCGCTGCTGTCGCCCACCAGGAGCGCGCCGCCGGAGGTGATGACGCCGCCGCAGTCGGGCGCGGTGGCGTTGGCTTCGACCGAATTCCCCGCGACCAGGCTGTTGGTGAGGGTGATTGTGCCCGAGTCCTCGTTGGCGATGCCCCCGCCTGTCCCCTCTCTGCACGTCACTCTCGGGCAGGTCAGTTGGTTGTGGGCGATGGTGCTGTCCTGCACGTCCATCTGCGACTGGTTGTAGATGCCGCCGCCGTGTGGACGTGAATTGGCTTGACTCTCGCCTTGCGCCGTGTTGCCGCTGATGGTGCTGTTGTAGATGAACGCAAGCCCTCTACCCATATTGGCGATGCCCCCGCCGGTCGGCTGTCTGCCCTGTGCGGTGTTGCTATAGACAACTGTTTGCGACAAGGTAATCGTGCCGATGTTGCGGATGCCGCCTCCCTCGCCGCTTCCCCTATTGTCTACACTGTTGTAGGCGCTGTTGTACCCAATGCGGCTCCGTTCGACGGTGGCTGTGCCCCCGTTGAACAGGCCGCCGCCTCCACCAACGCATGAGGCAGGATAGTCGCAATTGGCGATGTTGCCTGCGATGTCCGTATCGTAGACAACGAGTTCCCGCAAGTTGGTAATGCCTGCTCCTTCGCCATAGCTCCTGTTTGATGCGATCCGGCTGTTGGCGATAGACGCAACGCCGAGATTGATTAGGCCGCCGCCGTCCCCCCCGGAATTATGCCTGACGAGGCTTTCGGTCATCGTGAGCGTCCCCAGATTGTAGATGCCGCCGCCGCTGGAGAAATACCAATACGAGCCAGCGTATGAGGAACCAGCCTGATTGGAACTGATTTCGGAACGCGTAATGGTGAGTGTGCCGTTGTTCCAGATGCCGCCGCCCGAATAACTGTCTGTGTAGCCTGTCTCGTCGCACGCGCAGTTGCCGCTGACCAGGCTGTCTTGCAGCGTCAGATTGCCTTCATTGCGGATGCCCCCGCCGCCGCCCGCGTCGGTGTTGTGCCCGCCCTGGATCGTGAGGTCGGCCAGGGTTACGGTCGCGCCGGGCAGGATGTGAAAGACCCGATCGTGTCGCAGCCCTTCAATCACTGTGCTCTCTGCACCTTCACCCTGGATCACGATGTCGGTGAGCAGGTCGAGATCGCCAGTGGCAGAGGCATCTTCCGGGGGCGCGAAGAGCCGGTAGTCCGGTGGGTTGTCTCCCAGCACCAAGCGGTAGGTTCCGGCGGGCACAAAGACAACAGAGGTGTCTTGACCGGAGGCGCAGCCGTCGACCGGGCGGCCAGTGTTGGCCGCGATGATCGCCTCGCGCAGGGAGCAGTCGCCGTTGTGGTTGATGGCATCCTCGGTGGTGTTCACGGTGATTCTGCCGGGGTGAGGCGTGACATAGACGGTGGCGCTGGCGGTAGCCGTGGCTTCCTCGTACCCAAAGGGCTGGGCGGTCCAGGTGACCACATGGGTGGTAGTGACCGAGAAACGGGCGCTTAAGTCCAGCCCTTGCTCAACCGTGTTGAGCATCGCGCCGGGCGGCAGCAGCGCGTCAAAGGTATGCACGCCCAGGTGGCTGTCGTGCAGGGTATGGCGTGTGAGGGTGAGGCTGCCTGTGTTATGCACGGTGACACAGGGATAGACTGCTTGGTTATAGGCAGCGGTGATGCTTGAACTATCGGCACAGACAGCCGGGTCCAGCCCCACTGTCTGGGTGATGACGATGGCATAGCCGCCTGATTCTTCCTGCGCAGCAGGCGAGGCGGCAGCAGAGTTCCCACTGAGCGTGAAGCAGAGCAGTGCAAGCAGGAACACGAAAACATAGTGTAGGGTGATGGGGGTGGCGCGCGTAGACTTATGCCCCGCTGATTGGGGTTGTGAGCGTG
>CAZZNG010000326.1:0-5972 GCA_964655505.1 uncultured Litorilinea sp.
CAGACAGCGTCAAGAATGCTACAAGATTTTGCACTGTGAACAGATCATCCATACCTGTCTTCCGCCCCTGTCTCTTCGACCTTGCTGGCCCAGAATGCCAAATATCCGAAATATAAAACACCAAATATGAAGGTGAAGCCGGGCATTCAACAGCGGCTCCACTCAACCCCAAGTGTCGCATTATAGGGGCAATCGCCAACCGAGTTCAAGTCTGATTTCTGCCGCACGCACCGCTAAGCAGCCGAGCCATATTTCCTCTGCCCATTGTTGCAGGTGCGATTTGTCGCTGCCTACGCTTGTGCTACAATAGGGAACAGCCTTGGCCCGCTGACCTGTCACGCTCGTACAGCCTTCATTTATGACATTGACCATCCCACTATGCAACAAACATTGACGCGAACCGCCACCGGGTGGCGGTGGACAAACTGGCTGATCACCGCGGTCACCCTGGCGCTGATCATCTTACTCATTGGCCCTGCCATCCAACGACTCTCTTTCAACGTATGGCTCGGCGCAATCGCTACTGGCCTCTGCTTTGGTTTTGTCGCCATCGCGGTCTATATCACCTTTCGCGTCCTCGACTTTCCAGACCTGACCATCGACGGTTCGCTGCCCCTGGGCGCGGCCATTAGCGCCACCCTGATCACCGCGGGCATAAGCCCCTACGCCTCCTTGTTGGTGGCTTTCGTCGGCGGCGCAATTGCCGGCGTACTCACCGCGCTGATCGCGACCCGGCTGCGAATCCACAGCCTGCTGGCGTCGATCTTGGTCACAACCGGCCTGTTTAGCATCAACCTGCGCATCATGGGCCGCTCCAACGTCCCCTTATTGAACACCGCCAGCGTCTTTACGCCCTTTGAAGAAGCGTGGCGCACCAGCATGGCCGCGCTCGGCGGGGACACCCTGGGACGCATGAGCAGCAACCTCCTTGCCATCCTTGTCTTTGGCATACTTCTGGCACTCTGCAAACTGGCCCTCGACTGGTTCATGCGCACCGAGCTTGGGCTGGCGATGCGCGCCACCGGCGACAACCCCCAGATGATCCGCGCGCTGGGCGCCAACACAGACAGCATGATTGTGCTTGGGCTGGCCCTCAGCAACGGCCTAGTTGGTCTATCCGGCGGACTGATTGCCCAATATCAAGGCTTTGCCGATGTTAATATGGGCATCGGCCTGATCATCGCGGGGCTGGCAGCCGTCATCTTGGGTGAAACCATGTTCCGGCCCACCCACTTTGCCACCGCCACCCTTGCCGTTATCGTGGGCATGGTCCTCTATCGCATCGCCATCGCCGCCGCGTTGACCGTCAGCGTCCCCCTACCCAGCGGCGGCTCCTTTACGATTGACGCCCAAGATGTCAAACTAGCGACCGCTGTACTCGTCTTTGTTGCCCTGTGGTTCACCCACATCCAAAAGAACCACCGCTAGCGCCTTGGCCCAATTGCGACATACCAGCACATGTTAAAGTTAACTGCACTCCACCAAACGTTCCACCCCGGCGAAGTGAATGAGGTACGCGCGCTGCGCGGCATCGACTTGCATGTCCCCAGCGGCCAATTTGTCACCGTCATCGGCAGCAATGGCGCGGGCAAATCCACCATCTTCAACGTCATTGCGGGGGTCTTTCCGCCGACCCACGGCAGCATCTACATCGACAGCGAAGATGTCACCCAATGGCCGGAGCATCGCCGCGCCAAACACATTGGCCGCGTCTTTCAAGACCCGCTCATGGGCACTGCCGCATCCATGACCATTGCCCAGAACTTGACCCTAGCCCTGCTGCGCGGCGAGCGCCACCGGCTGCGCACCGGCGTCACGCGCGCCCGCATGGATGCCTTCCGCGAGCTGCTCGCGCCGTTGGGCTTGGGCCTGGAAAATCGCTTGGATGCGCGCGTCGCCTTGTTGAGCGGCGGCCAACGCCAAGCCCTCACCTTGTTGATGGCAACACTCACCAATCCCAAGCTACTCCTATTGGACGAGCATACGGCTGCCCTGGACCCCGCGACCGCGGCCAAAATCCTCGACCTCACCGGCCGCATCGTCCAAGAACAACAATTGACAACGCTGATGATCACCCACAACATGCAGCAGGCGCTGACCTTTGGCGACCGCACCTTGATGATGGACGCCGGGGAAATTGTGCTCGATCTAAGCGGTGAGGCACGCCAGGCCATGACAGTCCAAGACCTGATCGACCAGTTTGGCCGCGTACGCCGCGCCCAGTTG
Source organism: uncultured Litorilinea sp. (assembly GCA_964655505.1). Lineage (GTDB taxonomy): Bacteria > Chloroflexota > Anaerolineae > Caldilineales > Caldilineaceae > QEUY01. Next base: position 2,227 of record CAZZNG010000326.1, read on the forward strand.
ACCGATGATGAACTGCTGCTTGCCTAGCGGCCACTGGGTAATCCAAACCCAAAAACCTTAGTCACAATCGACGGGGCTTTCGGCCCACGTCGACAAACACCAATCAACAACAGCGACACCCGACAGCAAAAGGAGAAAGTCATGCCCTATCTACGCAACAAAGTCTCCCTCCTGGCGGTCCTCCTCCTGCTTCTCCTCGCCGCATGTGGCGCTCCTGCCGAGCAAGCGCCAGCCCCGGCCCAAGAGGATGCAGCAGCCGAACCCGCCCCAACCGAAGCGCCCGCCGAAGAAGAGGCCGCAGCAGATGAGGCAGTAGAAGAAGAAGCGGCTGAAGAGGAAGCCACCGCAGAGCCTGCCGAAGAACCGGCTGAAGAAGCCACGGCAGAACCTGCCGAGGAAGAGGCCGCAGCAGCCGAAGGGGAGATGCCTCTTGTCGGCTTCATGAAGATCGTCAGCCACCCCGCGCTCGACGCAGAACAAGAAGGCGTCAAGGACGCACTGGCTGAGGCCGGCTACATCGAAGGCGAAACCGTGCGCTTTATCGAAGGCAATGCCGAAGGCGACATCGCCACCCTGACCACCATTGCCCAGCGCTTTGTCGATGAAGGCGTTGACCTGATCATCGCCACCAGCACCCCTGCATTGCAGGCTGCCTTCAACGTCACCCAGGATTTCGAAGCGCCGCCCATCGTCTTCAATGCCGTCACCAGCCCCTATGCGGCTGGGATTGCCAACGCACCGGATGATCACCCCAGTTGGGTCATCGGCATCCAGGCGCTCGGCCCCATTGCCGATGCCGTCGCCCTGATTCCGGCCATGATGCCTGATGTCGACACCATCGGCTACATCTACAACCCTGCCGAAGCCAACTCCGTGGTCAACACCGAAGTTGCCCAACCCGCTGCCGAAGAGCTTGGCCTCAACTTTGAGGTTGCCACCATCAGCAACAGCAGCGAAGTTCAAACCGCTGCCGAAGCGCTCGTCGCCCGCGGCGTGCAAGCCTTCTTCATCAGCACCGACAGCACCGTCGTCTCTGGCCTTGAGGCATTGGTCAAAGTCGCTAACGACAACGACATTCCGCTGTTCGCCAACGACCCCGACTCCGCCGAGCGCGGCGCGGCCGTTGCCCTGGGTCTGGACTACTACCAAGATGGCCTGGACACGGGCGCATTGGCCGTTGGCATTCTCAACGGCGAGTTGGACATTGCCTCCACCCCCATCAGCGAGCAGTTGGCGGGCAGCCTGGCTGTCAACCTGAGCGCAGCCGAAGAACAAGGGCTGGAGATTCCGCAGGAATACATCGATCAGGCCGAATTGGTCATCGAATAAGCAGCACCGTACCGCGCATTCTATAGAGTGCTTTCTACAATCAAACAGGCCCGGTCTACGCTCGTAGATCGGGCCTGTTTCTGTCTATGCTGTTACCGTTTATGGCGCTGTCTAGATGGCTGTCTAAAGTCCGGCATCATATACGCGCAGCACCAACTCTCAGCGCCCTTGCCACCAATCCTTGCTCGAACGTGGGTCGTGAAAGCGGCCCCGGTCACGCACAGCGACCATCACCTGCTGGCTTGCCGCCGTACCCACAATGTCGCCGCTGCGTACAGCCGGCAGGCTGCCGCGGCCTGACTGGTTGGCGGCTTGGTACTGCGCGACCAAATTGGGGTCGACACAAATGCCCTCAAGATGCACGACATAGCCGTTCGCCACGCTGTCTTCCCGCGTATAACCAACCGTCAGCCGCTCTGGGGCCGCATAGAGCACCATCGCCACATAGCCGCCGCCATAGATCTCGGCCCCGCGTGACGGCACGCGCAGCGGCTCACCGGGTGCAGCCGCCAACCCGATCATCGAAACCTCGACATCCGAAATGAGATCCCCGCGACACCCGCGTTCGCTACAGCCCCAGTTCCAGTCATGCACCTGATATGCCTGCACCTGCGCGCCCGTGCGCCCATCGGTGAACAGATTGGCGAGCTGGGGCGCATCCCCGTCAGTCGGCCCGTTGATGCTGACCAATCCCAACGGAGCATCCACCGGCACATAGCCACGCAGCGCAAGATTCAGATCGCCATGCTGCGAATCCGGATGCGTAGCCCCGCCACCGGCCACAGGGATCAACGTGTAGGAACGATCCGAAAAAGCCGGACAGCCGCCGGTCGAGACAGGAGCAGCAGCCGCAGCGATCTCAGCAGATGGCGCATCCTCAACAGCGGGAACATCTTCAGCAGGTGGGGCAACCTCAACAACGGGGATATCCTCAACAATAGAGACAGCCTCGGCAGCGGGTGTTGGGGCAGATTGCGCTTCAAGCGGCACAGTATCGACTTCGGGCTCGATGGCCGCCAACCCTGCCGCGGCGGCCTGCACCGGCGCTTCCGCCAGCGGTGTCGGTGTAGGCGGCACATCAGCAGGCAGCGCGTCAGTCGGCGTCATTGTTGGCGACGGCGTGACCACCACCTCGCGCACCACCTCGACCACACGCGTCACTTCCACCACCCGAGTCACCTCGACAACACGCGGCGTAGGCGATGGCATAGCGTACACAGTTGCACGCACCGCCAAACTAATGAGGCGTGCGTCGGGTCTGCCGCTTTTTTGCATTGTATATACGCCCAACAACACGAGCGCGGCTGTCAATACAAGTACCAGGCGCTGCATCACAGCCAGTAGCATAGACCGAACCGGTTGATTAGCCAAACCCCATTGGCTTTAAAGCACGTAGGTTTCAGCCATCCCCTGGTTGGGCCGACAGATTTAAAACGCCGTCACAGGGTCGAAATTTTGACAACAGCGCACAAAATCCCTATACTATCCCATGCACTTGACAACAAGATGCAGCACGTGGCCCACTAGCTCAATTGGCAGAGCAGCTGACTCTTAATCAGCGGGTTCGGGGTTCGAGTCCCTGGTGGGTCACCTCGTGCGGGTTTCTACCTCTGGTAGAGGCCCGTTTTTTTGTTAGCAACTCCCGCCATTTCCAACAAGGAGTTGCTCTGTCCGAGCGGCTGACCCCTCAAATACGCTTTACCCTCGATTCGTTCCTCTTGGACGCCGAAGCACGCCAACTGCGGCCCGCCACGCTCACTTCTTTGGCTCTTACATGAGAGACCTCACAAGCGTGCGCCCGGCTTGGTCGAGATCGCCATCCAGCGAGAACACAAGGCTGCGCACATGGACGCCGCCGACCGAGGTATCCAGTGGGGACGGCAGCGGCGCAGGATAGATCAAGATGGCCTGGTTGGCCTGCATGGCCGTGGCATAGGCCACCACCTGGGCAATATCAGCGGTGGTCGGCCCGCTGGTCGGCACCTTGTACTTGGTGTCCAACACCCAGCGCGGATGCACTTCCCCTTCAGCATAGACCACCATATCGATCTGGAAGGCGAGGTTTGCCGTCGAATCGAGCAGAAAGCGATCCTGCAGCACGACACGAAAGTCGGGGGCGAGGTGTTGCTGCAGCCAGGCCGCCACAAAGCGCTCATAGAGGCCCGCCATCCCTACCAGGAAGGGCAGCATCTCGTGGCTGCCATGATTATGTGTTGGCCCAGTGTGGCTGAGGAAGAAGTAGCACAGAGCGTGCAGCGAGCGGTAGTCCATGTTGAGCCGGTTGTAATGACGTCCCACACACGCCTCGGGATGAATCGGCGGCGCGGACACGGCTCCGTGAAAATGACGATAGGCCGCTCGCACGTTGCGCAGCGACCCATTGTCGGTGGCCCGCCCGCAGCGCAGGCTGCGCTGCA
>CAZZNG010000327.1:0-5966 GCA_964655505.1 uncultured Litorilinea sp.
CCCAACCCGACCAGACGCCGCGTCCGCTGCGCCTGTTCTTGCCAACCCTGCCACAACAGGTGCAGCGCGGTCGCGGCCAGCAGAAAGGGAATCACCCACGCGCCTTGATAGGCATACATGCCCAGCGCCATGAGCGCGCCGCTCAACGCGAAAGCCTGCCATGCACCCGTGCGCCAGCCGCGCAGCAGCGCCCACAGCGCCGCGGCCCAGATCAACGGAACCATCACCGGCTCGATCCCCATACGGCTGAAATGCAGGTGCCAGCGCATCCCGGCTAGCATCAGGCCCGACAGCCACGGCAGCGCGGGCGAAAGCTGATCGGGCAGCCACCGGCGCATTTCGTCCGCCAGCCCCATCACGGCAGCCACCCCCAACACGCCCAACAGCGCAGCCACCACGCGCATGGCCGTTGGCCCGGCTTCGCCGCCCGCTGCCCGCGCCAGCCCAAACCCCAATGCATTGAGGTAGGCGTTGAGCGGCGGCACACCAAAGTTGCCCGTCAACCAAACTGGGCGATAGCTCGGCTCAAGCAAAATCCGCCAGGCTTCCATGCCTTCGAATGCTTCGTCGAAGTGGAAACCTGGCGGAAGTGAGTCAATTTGCCAAAGACGCAGCCCGGCAGCCAGTATCACCGCGACTGCGCCCATGATCCACCCCATGCGTTGCGACATAGGCGCGGATTATATCATAGGTCGCCGCGATGCTCTGTCGTCGCGCCGCGCTGTGCGCGCAATCTCCCGCTATTCATTTGGCAAGTCTTGATTTTACAAGCCCTAGTTCTGCAAATCGTGCGCTACCTGCGCCGCCACCGTCGCAGCCCCAACAGCAGCACAAGCCGGATGCGCCGCTGATAGAAGTAGACCAGCGCGCCCACCGCGCCGATCGCGCTCCACTTCAACACAAGCCATTCGGGTTCGCTCAACGCGGTCATGTAGCCCACAGAGGTGGCAATTAACAGCCCCAACCCGCGGCCCATCAACAGCGCCACCAAGAGCCTGCGCAGCGGAACCGGCGAAAGCCCCGCGACATAAAAGATCAGATCGGGCACGGGAAAGAGAAAGAGAACCCACCACGTCGCGGGTGACCGCGTGCGCAGCGTCCGCTCCCAGTGGCGCAGCGTCACCGGGTCCGCATAGCGCTCGAGCAGCGGGCGGCCAAAGTGCCGTCCCAACCACATCGCCAACCCGGCCCCCATCGACATCCCCAGAATGCTGTAGAACGTGCCCAGCAGCGGGCCAAAGAGATAGCCGCCCATGACGGCCAAGAACTGCCCCGGCACGGGCGCCAATAGGATTTGCAGCGCAAAGATACCGATATAGACCAATGGCGCTAGCGGGCCAAAGGTTAAAATCCAGTCGCGCAGCCGTTCAGCGTGAACCATCAGATCGGCGACCGGTTCGCTCAACCAACGAACGCCAACCACCAGCAACAGCACACCGGCCACCACCAGCCAGACCTCGCGCCGGTTCAAGCCTAGGATACGACGCCGGCCCGCGCGCCACAGCCACATGGCAGGCACTCTTGGGACCTTGGTGCTCATAGATCAAATCCGATTTCCGTCTGTTGCAGAAAGCCATTCGCAGCCGATAGACGGCGCTCCGGGGCATGGCCCTGCACACATAGACTCAATGGTAAGCCGACTCAATGATAAGCCGAATCGCTGCCAACAGAATCACTGCTGACAAAATCATCGTTGACAAAATCAGGGTTGACAAAATCACTGTTTACATTGGGTAGTATAGGCGGCAATACCATATAGCTGAGTAGCCACCCCACCAATGCAGCCTCCACAACCACCCCCGCCCACATGTGAACGCTCCACAATGTACCCTCGGTCATGAGCAGCACGCCAAAATAGCTGCCCATCAACAGCAAGGGCGCGGCAAAGGCAAAGCGGCGCAGTGCAGCGCGCGGCCCCACATGGGGCCGCCAGAGGCCATACAGCACCTCCGACGCGACCACAGCGCCCACCATCGCCAGCAGCAGCCAACGGGTGTGGGAAGAGTGCCAGTTGACCACAGCCATCGCCACCGTATTCACCCCCCACACCAACAGCAAGCCGCCGCGTGGAAGTTGCCAGCGCACCAGGGCCAGCAGCACCGGCCCCATCAAGACCACCGTCATCAGCAGGACGCTGGCCGTACCGGCAATCTGGCCCGACTCGGTATGCGTGTGGTGGCGCGCTCCCGCGATGTTGGCCGCCAGCGGATGCGCATAGAGCGTGAAAAAGGTCAGCACAGAGAGCAGCGACAGCAGCGACAAGAGCGCCGGTCCCGCTGTGCGCCACGTCAAGCGCACTGCATCCCGCTGCCACGCCGCGGCCAGCGGCCCCGTCACCACCAGCCCCATGCCTAACCCCAACATAAGGTGGGTGGGGCTAAAGAGCGCCTCCAGCGACTCCTCGATGCCAAAGAGTTCGTGCCAGATCAAATCGCCCACGCCCCCGGCCCCAAAGAGCATCACCCCCAACAGCGAGAGGGAATAGCCCGCGGGCAGCGCAGCCTGGATGGGCCATCCCCGTCTGCGGTTGAACAAGAGCGTGCCCACCAAGAGCAGCGCCACGACCCCATACGCGCCATAGAGAAATGCGTGCCAGGGCGTGAAAAAGGACTCATCGACGCGTCCATGATTGTGCGCCCAGCCGTCCAGGTAAAGCCCGCCGGTGAAGATCAGCCCCAAGCAGCTCATCAACCAGTCATAGCGCAGCCCGCCCAGCGTTACCGCATGCAGCGCGGCCATACGCCGTGCCGTCCCTGCCATTGTACTCATGGGCCTGCTCCCTCCATGCGCTGCCCGCGCACACAAAATCATTCACACGCCCATGATCTTGCCCCAATACCAGCCCTTTCGGCAAGCGTCTTGATCGGCCCGGAAGCCGCGGCAGCCCTTGCCGGAGAGGCCACGCCCCAGGGCTGCTTTGCTCATCCGCCACCGTCCGCGCTTGGCTGGCCCACGACCTCGCCATTCTTGACAAAACGATCCATAAACTCGACCGAACGCTGCATCGCGGTGTTAAAGTTGGTCGCGATGTTGTGATCGTCGCCAGCATAGGTGTAGAACTCGGCGTAACCGTCCGCGGCAATCACGTCGGCATAGAAACGCTCCGAAAAGAGCAGCGGCACATCGCCGTCGTTGGTCCCATGATGCAACTGCACCGGCCCGGAGAGATCCCCCACATAGCTATTGGTCGAGATCGACGCCCAGAAGGCAGGGTTTGCGTCGGGCGTGCCAAACTCTTTGATCAAATCATCGCGCCAGCGACGCGAGCGCCGCGGGATCGTGGTCGGAATCGGGTTGCGCCGGGTCCAATTCTCCATCAAATCTTCGTATGTCCCCACCACACCGGCCCAGATCACACCGGCCTTGATGTCGTCGCGCACCACCATCGCACGCGCCGTAATGTACCCGCCCATCGAATGGCCCCACATGCCGATGCGGTTGGGGTCCGCGTCGGGATACTGCTTGATGGAGGCCAGCGCGTTGATCACATCAATCGTATAGGCTGGGTCGCCATAGGCGCTGGTCGATTCCCCCTCGGAATCCGCATGGCCGCGATAGTCGGGCCGCAGCAGGATATAGCCTGCCCGCGCAAAGGCATCGGTATAGGCAATATAACGCTCGGTCGGGCGATAGACCGCAGGCGGAATGTAGCCGTGGTTGAAGATGACCACCGGCCAGCCTGTGGGCGGCTTCTCGCCAAAGGGAACGGTCATATAGGCATTGATCCGCAGCCCTTCGGACAAATAGGAGACAAGGTAGCGGTTATAGTTGCTGCCTGGCGCAAGGGTCTGCTCAATGGTGATCTCGCTGCCGGGGAACGACTGCTCGCGCAGATACGCCAGCGTCAACGGGTGCGGCCCGTCCGGCGTGCGGCGCAAATCGAGCGGGCTGGGCGTGGTGACCGCGTCGGTGGTCGTGATCTCCACACTCACGGCAAGCCCGCCCCCGCTGCCGATCTCCCCAGCCGTTACAGAGGGGGTCGCAGTTGGCGCAGCAGATGGCGTCAAGGGGCTGCTGGGCTGCACCCCACTCTCGCCAGGCACACACAACTTCCAGCCAATTTGAATGACGGCAGGATTGTCAATGCGTGCATAGCTGCCATCGACCGCGGCCCGCGCATTGGTCGCCTCCACAATGCGCGTATACGCGCCGGGAGCGCCCAGCGTGCGCGTCGCAATCGTGGACAGCGTGTCGCCCATCTGGACAATCACATCCTGCGCACAGGCGGGCGCTTGCGCCTGACCTTGCGCGGGGATGATCGCCGCAAGGCAAAGCACAAGCGCAACCAGGAGTGCAAGTTGCTTGCTCGAATACTTGCCAGAATATTTGATCGATTGGGGTGATATCGCGCTTGGCATGGCTCTCTAACGTCCTTTTTGTCTATGCCCACTCTGCGCCGCTCCTCGCACCGCAGCCTGTAGCGCAGAATACGGGTATCGCCCTTGCTGCGTCTGTATCCATGCACCAAATTTTCATCCCGCCTTAAGCCGGGCTGCCTAAGCATGAGAATGTATCTACGAAACCTATCGTGATGGATCGACGGCTCGGCCTTTGCCTGCCATGCTAGAGTCGAGGCGCTGAAAGCTGGCTCTAAACAGAGCCGCAGATGCGAACATCAGACGCAAGCCCCCTCGGCTGTCGAGTCTGAATCCTCAGCCAATATGAAGAACGAAGCAGGTGATGGAGAGAGTTCTGGGGGATAGGCTTCCTCCGCAGTAGCGCAGAAGCCTGGAGCGCTCGGCGGCTTTTGATCAACCCGCATGGCCCAAGTCTGGGCAGGGCAGCCGCAGCGTAACAGGCGGTTAGAAAGGAAAGTAGCATGGCTACAAAGTACGATTTAAGTGGAAAACGAGTCGCGATCCTGGTTGCCGATGGCTTCGAAGAGGTGGAATTCACCATGCCGAAGAAGTACTTGGAGGACGCAGGGGCCAAGACCCATGTTATCTCCATCAAGCCCGGCAAAGTACGCGCCTGGAACCATACGGATTGGGGCAATGAGTACCCAGTCGACAAGACCGTCGACGAAGTGGAAGCGGGCGACTACGACGCGCTTTTGCTGCCCGGCGGCGTCATGAACCCCGACAACTTACGCACCAATGAGCGCGCGGTCAGTTTCGTGCGCGACTTCTTTACGCAGCATAAGCCAGTCGCCTCAATTTGTCACGGTCCGTGGATGCTGGTCGAGGCCGACGTCGTGCAGGGGCGCACCGTCACCTCCTACCCGTCCATTAAGACCGATCTGAAGAACGCAGGCGCGAACTGGGTAGACCGCGAGGTCGTCGTGGATCAAGGGCTTGTCACAAGCCGCAACCCGGATGACCTGCCGGCATTCAACGCCAAGATGGTCGAGGAGATCGCCGAAGGAATGCACGCGCAACAAAAGGCGTAGCCAACCCGACTATCCCCCGCATCGAATCAGACCTAGCTGTGGCTCCGCAGCAGAGATCGCCGTATCTTTGCTGCGGAGCTTTGCGTTTTCTCCTGCTTGGTCGACTCTTACAGGCTGCGGTACACTAGCACAAGCAACCCATCCACCCAGTCTATAACCACTTTGCAAAAATATCAGCACCCAGGGAGGAAACCCTATGGCCTACTTCTATTCCACCGCGGATCGCGCGAGCAAAACCCTGTTCGGCGAGGTGACTGCCAAGACCTTTTGGGGCGAAAACATGCTGCTGTCGGTGGTCGATCTGCCTGCCAATTCAGTCGTGCCCCTGCATAGCCACCCCCATGAGCAAGCCGGTATCATGTTGGAAGGCGAAGCGACCTTCACCGTGGGCGACGAAACGCGCACGCTCAAACCCGGCGACATGTGGATCATCCCCGGCGGCGTCGAGCACACGATTACTACCGGCCCTGCTCCGGCCAAAGCCTTGGACATCTTCAGCCCCGTGCGCGAGGATTACAAATACTAAGCGTATCACGCTGGACAACAGGCCGGGCAAACAAAAAAGAGACTGCCGCCC
>CAZZNG010000328.1:0-5917 GCA_964655505.1 uncultured Litorilinea sp.
CGCGCGTGGGTTGTTTCGTAGATTGAACGGTGAGGGGTGACGGCCTACCCTATGCTCCTATCGCTGCTCCAACCTGAGCTTTTGGAGCAACTACGCCTGACGGTGGTTGTGCCCACCTATAATGAGGCAGACAATCTGCCTGCGCTCGCCAAAGCGCTCTTTGCGCTGCCTTTGGCACGGCTGCAGCTCATCGTGGTTGACGACAATTCGCCCGACGGCACAGGCCAAGTGGCGGATCAACTGGCGCAAGAGATGAACCGCACCGCGCCGACTGACCGGCCGCGCCTGGTGGTGATCCACCGTGCGGGCAAAGGCGGCTTGGGCACAGCGTATGTCGCGGGGATGCAGCGTGCGCTGGCCGACGGAGCCGACTATGTCGTGCAGATGGACGCGGATTTTTCCCATTCCCCCCGCTACATCCCCCAGATGCTAGGTGTGATGTTGGCAAGTGACGCGCATGTGGTCATTGGCAGTCGCTATGTGCCGGGCGGCACGCTGGACGAGGGCTGGGGGCCGGGCCGCCGCTTTCTCAGCTGGTGGGCGAACCTCTACAGCCGCGCCATTCTCGGTCTGCGTATCCGCGACATGACTGCCGGGTTCAAGCTGTGGCGGCGCGAGGCATTGATGGGCATTGGCCTGGACCAGATCCGCTCCAACGGCTACAGCTTCCAAGTCGAGATGGCCTATTTGTGCGAAAAGCTTGGCTATCATCTGATCGAGATTCCCATCCACTTTGAGGATCGGCGCATCGGCCAGAGCAAGCTCGACGTGCCGGTCAAACTGGAATCCGCTTGGCGCACCTGGCAGATCCGTTGGCGTTATCGTCATCTCCATCGCCGCGCGCCGTTGGGCGAATGGCGCGACGAGCGCGTGACCAATTAGCCCGTGCTGCGGGCCTTTTTGCACATGAACCGACTTCGTCAACATCGCTGTCAGCACAGCCGGCGCTATCGTGCCGATCTGTTGGCGCTGTGCGTGTTGCTGCTGCTGCCTTTGGTCTGGTTTGCGCCGGTGCTGCTCACCCCCTTAACCGGCCGCACCCTGCTCCCATTCGACAACCTCTATGCCTTTGAACCGTGGCGCAGCCTGCAGCCCGGGCTGATCCCGCACAACCTGCTGCTCAGTGATCTAGTGCTGGAGAACGCAGTCTGGAAGCAGCACATCCGCCAGACGCTAGCAGACGGCCAACTGCCCCTGTGGAACCCGCAGATCTTCACCGGTGTGCCCTTTTTGGCCGCGGGCCAAGCCAGCACCTTCTACCCGTTAAGCGTTCTCTTTTACCTGCTGCCGCTCGACGTGGCCTATGGCTGGTTTACGGCGCTGCAACTGGCGCTGGCAGGCATGGGCCTGTATACCTGGGCGCGCACGCTGCGGCTGCGCCCGCTGGCCGCGCTGACCGGCGGCGTGGTCTACATGTTCAGCGGCTTTTTGGTGGCGAGCGTGGTCTTTACCATGTTCATTGCCGCGGTCGCCTGGCTTCCCTTTCTCTTGGCGACCATCGAGTGGATCATCCGCAAGCAGGAAGAAAAAGGCGCATCCGCCTACAGCCCCATTCCCTTTATCCTGCTGGGGGCCGGAACCATCGGCGTGATGGTCTTGGCGGGTCATCCTGAACTGATCTACTACACGCTGTTGGTTGCCGGGGCCTATTCGCTGGTGCGGCTGTGGGTGGGATGGCACCGGCTGCGGCCGCGGGTGGATCAAGCCATGGCGCGCCCGCTTTTGCGTCGCCTGCTGGTGTTGGCGCTCTGGCTGCTGTTTATGGCCTTAGTAGGTGTAGCCCTGGGCGCGGTGCAGTTGCTGCCCCTGCTCGAACTGCTGCCGTTGAACTTCCGCGAAGGCTCGGCGGACTTGGCCCAAGTGCTGAATTGGGCCTGGCCCACGCGCCATGTGCTGACCTTCTTCTTGCCCAATCTTTTTGGCAACCCCAGCCATCATGCCTGGTTTGATCTGTGGGCAGGCCGTTGGCAGCCGGTGACCCACAACGCGCTGGGCGAGCCGGTCGATACGATCTTTTGGGGCATCAAAAACTATGTGGAAGGGGCCAACTACCTCGGCATCCTGACGTGGCTACTGGCCGGGGTGGCGCTGGTCTACGCCGTGCGCCAGGCGCGCCGGGTGGATGCTGCCCCCGCGGGGGATGAAGTGAGTGAGCGCTTGCGCCCGTGGATCATCTGGTTCTGTGTGGCGCTGGCGGGGGTGTCGCTGCTCTTTGCCTTTGGCACACCGCTCTATGGGCTGCTCTTTTATGGGCTGCCCGGCTGGAATCAACTGCACAGCCCCTTTCGTTGGGTCTTTCCCTATACGCTGGCGATGGCGCTGCTGGCCGCGGCCGGTTTGCATGTTCTGTCGGGCGCGGTAACGCGTGCCGCGCGCGGCAGCGTGCGTGGATTGGCCGCGCTGTCCGCGCTGGCGGGCGTGGCCGCGCTGGCGCTGGTCGGCGCAAGCCGCATCAGCCCGGCCCCCTTTGTGGCGCTGGGCCAACGCCTCTTGCACAGCTCGGACCTGGCGCAGATGGCCTTTGCCGATGGGCGTATGCTCTGGGCCTATGCGGCCATGTGCCTGTTGCATTTTGGCGCGGCCGCGCTGTTGGGCGGGCTGTGGCTCTGGCGCGCGCTGCCCAGCGCACAAGGCAGCCGCAGCGCCCAAAGCAATATCTGGATGCTGTTGGCCTTGCTCTTGATCGTGGGCGATCTCTATGCCGCGCATGGGCGCTTCAACCCTGCCGCGCCGACCGCGCTCGCGCCGCACAGCCCAGCCGGTACGCCGCCGGTCGTGGCCTTCCTCCAGCAGCAGGAAGCGTGGCCCGCGGCCAGCGCAGAGGCCCAACAAACAGGCCCCTTGGACCTGTGGCGCTTCACTACCTTCAACGCGCCGGGCGAAAAGACCTTCAACGCCAACGTGGGCATGTATTACGGCTGGCACGACCTGCGCGGCTATGACTCGATCATCCCGCGTCAATATGTGGCGTTGATGGAGCAGATCGCGCCCCAGGACGACGAGCTGCTCTACAACCGCATCGCGCCGCTCTACAGCCGGCCCGGCGGCGATGTCTATGCCGCTCTGGACAACCCGCTGCTCGACGTGCTCAACGTGCGCTACATCCTCACCGAGCATCATATTCCCAACCCCGGCTGGGAGGAGATCTATCGCGACGAAGCCATCGGCGTCTACCGCAACACCGAGGCTTACCCGCGCGCCTGGATCGTCCCCAGCGCGGAGGTGATGCCGGTCGAACAGCAGCCGCTGACCCAGGCGGATCTACGCAGCGTCGTCTATCTGGACGAATCCCCCGATGCCGCGGCCCTGGTTCCGGCCAGCCCCCAGATCGCCGAGGTGAACATCAGCCGCTATACGGCCAACGATCTCTTTTTGGATGTCAACCTGAGCGACCGCGGCTGGCTTGTCATCGGCGACGCCTATTTCCCCGGCTGGAAGGCATATATCCGCCCCTTTGGGGGGGATGAGGGCAACGAGACCGAACTGTCCCTCTACCGCGCCAACGGCGCGCTGCGCGCGGTCTACTTGCCCGAAGCAGGTCAATGGACGGTGCGCCTGGTCTATTCGCCCATGAGCTTCAAGCTAGGCCTCTATACGAGCTTTTTGGCCGGGGTGACCTTGCTGCTCTTGGGGCTGTATTGGGCCTGGGGCAAATATTATCGGCCCGAAGCCACCGCGGACGAGGTGCGTACCGTCGCCAAGAATTCGGTCGTGCCCATGGCGTTGAGCCTGATCAACAAGGCCATCGACTTTGCCTTTGCCATGCTCTATGTGCGCCTCTTGGGGCCGGTGGGCACGGGGCAATATGCCTTTGTCGTCGCCATCTATGGCTTTTTCGAGATCATCAGCCGCTACGGACTGGGCACGCTGATGACGCGCGATGTGGCCGCGGACAAGAACCAGTCCAGCCGCTATTTGACCAATGTCCTGCTGCTGCGCACGCTCTTATGGGCGGCCAGCCTGCCGCTGCTGGCCCTAGTGACGCTGGGCTACCGCAACGTTGGCCGCTTGGGCTTCATCGACGCCACCGGCATCGGCATTCAAGAGGTGCAGGCCATTGCTATCTTCGCCCTTGCCATGCTTTTCGCCAACTGGGCCGACGCGTTCAGCAGCCTCTTCTACGCCTTTGAGAAGATGGAATATCCCGCCGGGCTTTCCAACGCGGTGGCCTTGCTCAAGGTGACGCTGGGCGCGCTGGTGCTGCTGCTGGGCTGGGGCTTTGTGGGGCTGGCGGGCGTCAGCCTCCTGATGAACATCGTGCAGGTGATCTGGCTGGCCTGGCTGGTGCGTACAACGCTTTTCCGCCCCCAATGGCAGCCCGATTGGTCGCTGCAGCGCTGGATGTTCTCCTCCAGCGGCCCGCTCATGCTCAACCACCTGCTAGCGACCATCTTCTGGCGCATCGACCTGTGGATTCTGCGCCCACTGGCCGGAGCCGCCAGCGTCGGCATTTACAGCGTGGGCTTGAAGTATCTCGACGGGCTGAACATTGTGCCCAGCGTCTTTACCCTGGCGGTTTTCCCGCTCATGAGCCGCTATGCGCGCCAGGCCAGCGACAGCCTCCTGCGCGCCTATGTCTTGAGCCTGCGCCTGTTGGTCATCGTCAGCTTGCCCCTCGCCTTGACGATTTCAGCATTGGCCGAGCCGCTGGTCTGGTTGGTGGGCGGCGCGGAGTATCTCAACATCGCCAGCAGCGTATGGATCTTTGGCCGGGAGATTCACTATACAGGCGGATCAGACTTGGCGCTGCGCGTGATCATCTGGAGCATCCCGATCGGTTTTGTCAACAGCGTCACCCAGTACGTGCTAATCGCGGTCAACCAGCAGCGTTATTTAACCCGCGCCTTCATCATCGGCGTGCTCTTTAATGTGGCGGGCAATCTGCTGTTGATCCCGCGCTTTGGCTATGTGGGCGCGGCAGTGGCGACAATCTTCAGCGAGTTCAGCCTGCTCATCCCCTTCTATTGGAGCGTGCGGCGGCATGTGGGGGTGGTTCCGTGGGCGAGCATCTTTGCGCGACCGCTGGCCGCGCTGGGGGTTATGCACGGCGTGATCTATGGGCTGCAACGCGTGCAGGTGAATCTGTGGATCGCGACAGGCTTCGGGCTGATTGCCTACCTTTTGGCGTTGGCTGTGTTGGGCGTTTTCCAGCGTGAGGAGATGGCAGTGCTGCGCAAGCTGCTGCCGTGGGGAAGTGGGGCCTCTGCCGATCAGACGGGCGGAGATCCATTGTCCCCACCCGTCTGATCAGCGCGTGCTATTCAGCGCGTGTTACCAGGTAATGTGCGGAACCCACGTGGTCCAGTGGTTAGGTCCGGCTCCGGGGCCTGGACTGCTCGCAAGGATGGCGCATTGACCTTCAGCATCCCCGGAAGCGTTGCCGCTGCCCGCGGGAGCTGGTGAATTGGCTTCGCATTGGAAGTTCTCCGCGATCTGGTTATTCTGGAGGATAACGCCGCCTGTATTCTGGAAGACTTGCAAGTTTCCGTCTACGCGGTTGCCGCTTGCAACCAGACTGCCGTCGTTAGACTCAAGCTGGATGTCGCCATCAACCCGGTTGTCTGTGAGGGTAGCGCGGTCGCCCTGCTTGATCTGGATGTTGCCGCCCACTTGGGTGTGGCGTACCGTTACCGACGCTGCGCCCTCGGCTTGAATGTTGCCGTCCACACGGAGTGAGTTGGCGGCGAGGGTGGCCCGATTGTGGACATTGATATTGCCTTCGACACGCGTGCCATCGAGCGTGCAGGTGGCATCGTCAGGAACTAAAATGTTGTCCAGCGTGATCGCGCCAACAGTCCCCCGGCAAGTATGGTCGCCTCCCGGAATGGGGGTAGGTTGAGGCCCAGGTCCAGGAGTCGGGGTAGGTTGGGGGCTGCCGGTCAGGTTAGCGCATTGACCTTCAGCATCTCCAGCAACG
>CAZZNG010000329.1:0-2465 GCA_964655505.1 uncultured Litorilinea sp.
ATAGCCCATGCCGAAAAGCCATTTGACTGGCTCCGCCGGTTCCTGCGCCCACGCTGCCTTCCTCCACCGGCCCGTCATGCGCGGCTTGGCACGCGGCATAGCCCGCCTCCGCATCGGGTCGCACGTCAGACGCGCCGATGACTAGATCGAACAGAATGGCCGCGGGCACAATCGGCACCCGCGCCAGCCCCACATTGAAGCCGTGGCCCCGTTCTTCCAGCCAGCGCATGGCCCCATCCGCCGCGGCCAAGCCAAACGCGCTGCCGCCTGCCAGCATAATGCCGTGGGCCTGCTCGACAGTGCAGGTGGGGTCCAACAGCGCGGTTTCACGCGTGCCCGGCGCGCCGCCGCGCACATCGACACCGGCCACCGCGCCCTCTGGACAGAGGATCGCGGTGCAGCCGGTCGCTGCTTCGTGGTTACTCCAATGACCTACATAGATGCCCGGTACAGAGGTCAGCCCGTGTACCGCGGGTAAATTGCCGGATCGAGTCATGCCTATGCCATACGTTTCTAGTCGGATTGCAGATCTGATTTGCAGACCTGGTTGCAGTCTGGCCGAGGGGGTTTCTCGGCCCAATCGTCCCCTTGTTCTACACTACCAGAACGGCGCATGGTCACCAAACACCGTCCCTCTACCCCCCAACGCCTTCTATCCTTGCTGCGGTGCTGTGCCGAGCCTGCGAGGACAGATTCCCTCTGTGCCGGGGGGCGAATGCACTTGCCATACACCCTGCGTAGGTGTATGCTGAGTCTGACGTGCGCCAATAGCTTTTTGCCCTATTTCTGATGTGTTGAACGCAGGCACAACATCAGAATCCGGCACTGTAGAATTCGGCACTGTAAGATTATGCACTTGAAGATTTCACGCCTAGCCTCACACTGTAGGCAGTTGGCGCACTGTTCGTCCTGCGATTGCCCGTTCTAGGATTATCCGTTCTGTCCCGTCGGTTGTACATCATGATGGTTCCCATCGAAGATTTTGGCTTGGTTCCAACCGATTGTCACCTTCTCAATCCGCTCTCTGTCGATCATCTGTGTCCGTGAATGCTCTAGCCGACCAGGGCATTGATCGGCTAATGCTTTCGTCGATTGTGGTGCGTACCGCGATGCGTGCATGAATCAACCAATCAACCACTGTAGTCGGGAGAAATTGACAATGAACAAACAAACCCGTTTATCCCGTCGTCGCTTCCTCCAGGGCACAGCCATGTTGGGCGCGGGCGCGGCGCTGGCCGCCTGTACCCCGGCTCCACCCGCACCTGCCGGTGAGGCAACCGCCGCGGCCCCTGCGGCTGCCGAAGGGGCGAGGGAGCTCTGGTTCGAGGTGGCCTCTGATGCCATGAACCCGTTGGGATTGGAAGCCGGCTCATCCATTGAAGGCATCTTCTTCGAGGGCGGCTATGGCCGCGCCTACATCGACCATGCCGCCGACATCCTGCGTGCCCTGCACCCGGACGTTGAAATGTCCGTGTCGGGCATCCAGCGCGTCGGCGAGCAACTGCGCCCCCGCTTCATCGGCGGCAACCCGCCCGATGTCATCGACAACAGCGGCGCGGGCAACCTGGATACCGCGGCGTTGGTCGCCGAAGATCAACTGGCCGACCTTGCGCCCCTGATGGAAGCAGCCGCACTCGATACCCCTGGCGCGACCTTTGCCGAGACCCTCTTCCCCGGCTCACAGGATGATGGCATCTACGATGGCCGCCAATTGGTGCTCAATATTGCCTATACGGTGTTTGGCATCTGGAACAGCAGCACCCTCTTTGAAGAGAAGGGCTGGGAGTACCCCACCACTTGGGACGGCATGATGGACCTGTGCGAGACCATCAAGAGCGACGGCATGAATCCGTGGACCTATCAAGGGCGTTACCCGGACTACATGGTCTTTGGCGTGCTCATCCCCCTGATTTACAAGATCGGCGGCATTGACCCAATCATCGCCATCGACAATCTGGAAGATGACATCTGGCTGAGTGACACCGTGCTGCAAGCCGTGACGCTGATGAGCCAACTGCACACCAACGACTACATCATGCCCGGCACAGAAGGCTTGACCCACACCGAGGCCCAGGCCGAATGGCTCAACGGCAACGCGGTCTTTGTCCCCTGTGGAACCTGGCTCGAAAACGAGATGAAGGAACTCACCCCCGAAAATTTCAATATGGTGGTCCATCCAGTGCCCACCGTCGATGGAGGCGTGGGATCGGCGGAAGCCATCTATGCCAGCTCCGGTGAGATGTACTTTGTCCCATCACAAGCCAAGAACCCCATCGGCGGTATGGAGTTCCTGCGCTGCTTGCTCTCCAAGGAGAGCGCCAAGTTCTTTGCCCAGAACGTCAGCTCGATCATGCCGGTCGTAGGCGGCACAGAAGGCATCGAGGTGAGCACCGGCATGGCGTCCGCGCTGGCTGCGGTGGAGGCTGCAGGCGAGGAAATCTTCAACTATCGCTACAGCACCTGGT
>CAZZNG010000329.1:2475-5801 GCA_964655505.1 uncultured Litorilinea sp.
CACCCCGGAACAGTTCGTCGAGTCGGTACAGGCCAAGGCGGACGAGGTGAAGGCGGACGATAACATTCCGAAGTACACGCGCAGCTAACCCGCGGCTGGCCCTGTTTGTAAGTTCGTTCGTAAGGATGCTGTGTGCAGGCATGATATGGACAAGCATGGCTGCACACAGCGCGGCGCAGCCCTGCGATGTGATGGTCTAGAGGAGTTGCGTATTCATGTATCGCGACAAATATCGACTGATTGTTCCGTTTCTGATCCCCTCGGTCACGCTCTATGTCGTTTTTGTGCTATACCCCTATATCCGGTCGATGTACATTAGCCTGACCCGTTGGCGCGGCTTGACCCCAAGCACCGACTTTATTGGGCTGGAGAACTTCCGGAGGATGCTCGGCGACAACCTCTTTTGGAACGCGCTGACTAACAACGTCTTCTATCTACTCACCCTCCCGATAATCACCATTGCCATGGGGCTTTTCATGGCCTTTCTCCTCACCCAAGGGGTACGCGGGGCGCGCTTTTATCGGGTGACCTTCTTCTTCCCCCAGGTGATGTCGGTGGTCGCCATCGGCGTATTGTGGAGCTTTATCTATCACCCCACCATGGGGGTGTTGACCGCGCTGCTGCGGCTGCTGGGCGTTGCCAATCCGCCCGTCTGGCTGGGCAACCCTGACACAGCCCTGGGCGCGGTCGGCGCAGTGGTCGTTTGGCAGTCGGTCGGCTTCTACATGGTGCTCTTCATCGCGGGGATGGAATCGATCCCCAATACCTACTACGAGGCTGCCACCATCGACGGCGCGACTCGCTGGCATCTCTTCTGGAACATCACCCTGCCGCTCTTATGGGAGACAGTCCGCACCGCGTTGGTCTTCCTGGCGATTGGTGCGGTCGATATGTTCGCCATCACCCAAACCATGACACAAGGCGGCCCCAGCCGCGCGACCGATGTCCTGGCGACCTATCTCTATGAAAGGGCGTTCCTGCAGAGCGAGTTCGGCTATGCGACCGCTATCGCCGTCTCCATGTTCCTCATGGTGCTGCTCCTGTCGACGCTGTTGTTGCGCTTGACCCGGCGCGAGAGTTTGGAGTACTAGCCATGGCAACGGAGACCATTCGCAAACCCGCCGATCAAGCGACAGCCCAGCGTTCGACGAACCTCGGTGAACTTATCGGGCGCGCCTTGATCAACATCGTGCTGGCCCTGTGGGCGGTTATCGTCATCTTTCCCATGTGGTGGCTGGTCTATACCTCCTTTAAAACCGACCGCGAGATCTTCTTCAGCCCCTGGGCGCTGCCGAGGACCTTACAGTGGGAGAATTTCTCGCGCGCCTGGGTCCAAGCCCATATCGGCGATTACTTCGTCAACAGCTTGCTCGTCGTCCTGCCCGCTTTGGCGTTGACCTTGCTCCTCTCGTCCATGACTGCCTACGTGTTGGGGCGCTTTCCCTTTCCGCTCAATCGCTTTTTCTTCTACATGTTTCTAAGCGGGATGCTCTTCCCGATCTTCCTGGCGTTGGTTCCGCTCTTCTTCTTGGTTCAAAGCTTGGGCTTGCTCAACACCTATGCAGGGCTGATCTTGGTCTATACAGCCTATTCCCTGCCCTTCAGCGTCTTTTTCCTGACAGGCTTCTTTCAAACTTTGCCCTCTGAACTGCATGAAGCAGGCATTATCGACGGGGCCAACCAGTATGAAGTCTTTTTCCGCATCATGCTGCCCCTGGCCCAACCCGGATTGATCAGCATCGGCATCTTCAACTTTTTGGGCATGTGGAATCAGTACATTCTGCCCCTGGTGCTTATCTCCAACCCGGCTCGCTATCTGCTGACCCAGGGGCTGGCCTATATGCTGCACCAACAGTATTACAACAACGACTGGAGCGGCCTCTTTGCCGCGGTCACCATCATCATGGTTCCCACCTTGATCGCCTATATCCTCTTCCAAGGTCAGATCCAGAAGGGGATCACCGTTGGCGCGCTCAAAGGCTAACCAGGCCGCACAGCCGCAGGCATTTTCCGCCGGTACAGAGCAAAGGGCGGGCCGCTTGGCTCGCCCTTTTTATTTGGGCCGCGCCGCCCCTGGCGAGTAGAATGAGCCTATGACCACACAACCTGACAACACGCAACCTGACAGCACACAGCCCGATGCGTCCCAACCCGCGCCGCCCGTGGCGCAGGCATTGGCCGCGCAAGGCATTCCCCATCGTGTCTTTCGCCACCCTGGGCCGGTCAACTCACTGGCCCAAGCCGCGGCCGAGCGCGGCCACACGCCCGACCAGGTGATCCGCAGCCTGCTCTTTCGCGTCAACGGCGATGATTTCGTGATGGTGTTGGTCGCCGGGCCAAGCCAAATCTCTTGGCGCGCGCTGCGCCGCTACTTGGGCCAATCGCGGCTGACCACCGCCACCGCGGACGAGGTGGTCCAAGTCACCGGCTATCGCCCCGGCGCGGTGGCCCCTTTTGGCCTGCCGCGGCCGCTGCGTGTCCTGGTCGATGACAGCGTCTTTGCTGTGGAGGAAGTCTCGCTGGGTTCGGGCGTGCGCGGCGCCGCGGTGATTTTGCAGCGCGACGACCTGCGCCGCGCCCTGGGCGATGTGGAGATCGGCAATTTTCACGACGACCCGCCGGAATAATCGACCCCCATGCTGACAGTGAACCAACCATGAACGCACAAGAACCGCCGAACGAATCGCCTCTTTCCAAGATGCGCGTCGAGTACCGGCGCAGCCATCTGTCCAAGGCTGACCTCGACCCCGATCCGATTGTCGCCTTTATCGCCTGGTTTGACGAGGCGAGCCAGGCCAATCTGTACGAACCCAACGCCATGACCCTGGCGACCATCGGCCTCGACGGTCGCCCTTCGGCGCGTGTCCTTTTGCTCAAAGGGGTGGATGCACGCGGCTTCTGCTTCTTCACCAACTACGCCAGCCGCAAAGGCGAGGAATTGGCCGCCAACCCCTGGGCTACGATGGTTTTCTGGTGGGGGCCGCTAGCGCGCCAGGTGCGCGTGGAGGGATCGGTCGAGCGTCTGACCGAAGCCGAGTCAGATGCCTACTTCCAGAGCCGACCCAGGGGCGCACGCTTGGGCGCTTGGGTGTCGCCCCAAAGCCAAGTCATCCCCGACCGAGAGACGCTTGAGGCACGCGTCGCCGAGGTCGAAGCCCAATTTGCCGGTCAGGAGCCGCCGCGCCCGCCCTACTGGGGCGGCTACCGTCTGATTCCAACGGCCATTGAGTTTTGGCAGGGAGGAGCCGACCGGCTGCACGACCGGCTGCGCTACATGCGCACGCCCGAAGGCGCATGGCACGTCGAGCGGCTCGCACCCTAAGCGG
>CAZZNG010000330.1:0-5742 GCA_964655505.1 uncultured Litorilinea sp.
GTCAAGTAACAGTCCACAGCCTGTCCGGTCAGCGCGGGCACAATCACCTGCACCCATGCATTCGCCACCATCAGCGCCAGCACAACGAGCAGAACCGGCCAATAGCGACGGAAGTAACGGGCCAGCCGCGCCAACGTCGCGCCCATGCTCTTGGGTTTGATCGACTCGCGATCTAAAATGCCCCGATAGTTGCCTACCATTGCCTCTCTCCTACCCGTCTATGCCTGGGTCGCCTGAATGGGTGTCTCGGCAGCATCCGCCCCGTCCACGTCCGCATCCACCTTGGACGCGGCATCCTCCACCAACTGACTGCGGTAGATGTCCACATAGATCGGGCTGCTCTCCATCAACTCGGCATGGCGTCCGCGCGCCACGACGCGCCCCTTATCCAACACCAGAATCATGTCGGCGTTTAACACCGTGCTAATGCGTTGGGCAATCACGAACGAAGTGCGCCCCTCCATGAGCCGGTCCAGTGCGGCTTGGATGCGCGCCTCGGTCGCCACATCCACGCTGCTGGTCGAATCGTCCAGGATCAAGATGCGCGGGTCGAGCAGCAGGGCACGCGCGATGGCGATTCGCTGCTTCTGGCCGCCGGAAAGGGTCGTGCCGCGCTCGCCCACCTCGGTGTCGTAGCCTTTGGGCATTTGGCTGATGAACTCATGGGCGGCCGCGGCCTTGGCTGCCGCGATCACCTCCTCGTCGCTGGCGTCGGGCCGGCCAAAGGCAATATTCTCGCGGATCGTGCCGGTGAATAGATTCGTCTCTTGCAGCACGATCCCGATCTGGCGGCGCAAACTCTCGATCTTAACCGAACGCACATCGATGCCGTCGATCAGCACCGCGCCCTCGCTTACATCATAGAAGCGCGGGATCAAGTTGATGATCGTCGTCTTGCCGCTGCCCGTCGCGCCCAGCAGCGCCACCGTATCGCCCGGCTGCGCGTGGAAGCTCAGATCGTCCAACACCGGCTCGCTGCTGTCGAAATAGTGAAAGCTCACATTGCGAAATTCAACTTCGCCGCGAATGGGCGGCAGCGGCACAGCGTCAGGCCGGTCGGTCACCTCATTCTGCGTATCGAGGATCTCGAAGATGCGATCCGCGCTGGCGCTGGCCTGGCTCATCTGACCGATGATGAACCCCAACTGGCCGATTGGGAAAAAGACATAGAGCAAGTAGATCGAAAACTTCTGCCACTCGCCAATCGTCAGCGTCCCGCCCAAAATCTGCTGCCCGCCCCACCACAGCACAGCCACTTGGCCGAGGCTGGCAGTCAGAAAAATCGTCGGGAAGAGGAAGCTAAGCGTGCGCGCCACCTTGATCTGCGTGTCCAGCAGATCGTCGGCGGCTGTGCGAAACTGCGCCAACTGCCGATCTTCCGCGGCAAATGCCTTGACCACACGGATGCCCGCCAAGCTCTCTTGCAACACCGTATTGAGCGCCGAAAGCCGCTGCTGCACGCTCACAAAGAGCGGCTGGGTCACGCGCGCAAAGAGCATGAACAACACCAACGCAATCGGCAGGATCGGCAGCACCACCAGCGTCAAGCGCCAGTTGGTCAGAATCAGCATGACCAGCGCGCCGCCGAGCAGCGCCACCGCTTGCACCAGGATCAACAAGCCCTGGCCCAAAAAGAGGCGCAGCTTCTCCACATCGTCGGTGGCGCGGATCATCAACTGGCCCGTGCGGTTGCGGTCGTGATAGCTAAACGAAAGGCGCTGAATCTTGGCAAAGAGTTCATTGCGAAAGTCATACGCGACGCTTTGGCTCAACTTTTCACCCATGAAAGACTGGGTAAAGGCGAACGCGCCGCGCGCCACAGCAAAGAGCACGATTAGCCCCATCGACCAAACCAACGACTGCCCGATCCCTTCCGGCAGCGCCCGCGGCAGACCCCCTTCCCCGCTCAACACGCCCGCGGCCTCCTGCATGGAGATCCCCTGCGTAATGGTATCCAAGATGCGCTGGACCATCTGCGGCACCAGCAGTTGCGCCGCAATGCTGATGATCAATGCGCCCACCGCGATCAGCGCAGTCGTGCGATAGCGCGCGACATAGGCAAGCCCGCGCCCCAAACTCTTCAGCGCGCCCGGCTTGGGTTGCGTGGATTTCTGGCTCAACACAGCCTCCTTTTCTCGTCAAGAGGATCCATCCGGCCTCGCGCCCCACGGCTCCTTCCGGCAATAGAGGCTACGCAGTATACATCCAAAAGGTTTCAAACAAAAGTTCTAAACCAACTGTTTCAAAACCAATTCAATACCAAACTATCCCACAAAGACCGCGCCCACAAATCCAGTAAATCACGGCTAGGCTTGAGCCATCACAGCTTCTATGGCATAATTACTTCGCCTCTCAAACCATCGGTCATAACGATTCGCAAGCACAGCAGCCCCAACGTTCCAGTAACAGGACCGGCATGGCCGGTACAATCACATGATCGGCGTGAACCTTGAGCAAGTTCAATATTGTCTACCTTCATTCGCATGACACGGGTCGCATGATCCAGCCGTATGGCTATGCGGTGCCCACACCGCGGCTGCAACAGTTGGCCGAGGAAGGCGTCCTCTTTCGCCAAGCATTCTGCGGCGCGCCCACCTGTTCACCGAGCCGAGCCGCCCTTCTCACCGGCCAAAGCGCACACGCCAGCGGCATGTTGGGCTTGGCGCACCGGGGCTTCCGGCTCAACGACCCAACCCAGCACCTCGCCTACTTCCTGCGCAGCCACGGCTATACAACCGTACTGACCGGTATGCAGCATGTGGCCGCGGCTGTCCGCGCAGGCGGCCACGACGACAATGAGAGTAACAGCGACAGCGGCGACGGCATAGACATTGGCTATAACATCGTGCGCACGCCCCCCACGCGTGATGCAGCCCATGTTGCGCCCATCGCGGTTGATTTCCTCCACAATGCACCGGCAGAACCGTTCTTTCTCGACGTGGGCTTTACCGAAACACACCGCGACTTTCCAGAGCTAACCGACCCGGACGCGGGCCGCTACCTCCAGCCGCCGCGCCCCCTGCCCGATGTACCGGCCATCCGCCAGGACTTTGCCGCCTACTGCGCTTCAGCCGCGGCCCTGGATGCAGGCGTGGGCAAGGTGTTGGATGCGCTGGCCGAAACCGGGCTGGCAGAGCGCACCCTGGTCATCTACACCACCGATCATGGTCTCGCCTTCCCAGGCATGAAATGCAACCTGACCGACCACGGCATCGGCGTCGCCCTCATTTTGCGCGGCCCCAACAGCCTGGCCGATAGACTGGCCGGCGGCCGCGTGGTCGATGCGCTCACCTCGCACATCGATCTCTACCCGACCTTGTGCGAACTGCTCGACCTGCCGCGGCCTGCCTGGCTCACCGGCCAATCCCTTGTGCCGCTTCTCTCCGCAACCGGCAACTCGCCGCGCGAAGTCAACGATGCCATCTTTGCCGAGGTGACCTACCACGCCGCGTATGAACCCATGCGCGCCGTGCGTACCCAGCGCTATAAGTACATCCGCCGCTATGGCCTACACCGCACGCCTGTCTTGCCCAACTGCGATGAAAGCCCCAGTAAATCCTACTGGCTCGAACATGGGTGGGCAGCCCGGAAACTGCCGCGTGAAGAACTGTACGACCTCGTTTTTGACCCAAACGAAGGCGGCAATCTGGCAGCAGACCCCGCCTATCAAGCGGTTCTCGCCGACATGCGCCGCCGCCTCGATCAGTGGATGCAGACCACCGACGATCCGCTGCGGCTGGGCGATGTGGCCGCGCCCTCCGGCGCGCTCGTCAATGACCCTGCCGGGCAGTCACCCCGCGATCCAGCAGTGAGGGTTCCATGAACCAATTACCACCCCAAGTTAAGCCCATATCCGTGCGCCAAGCCAGTGACTGGAGCATCCTACAGCGCTGTTTCAGCTATCTGCGCCCCTATTGGAAGATCGTCGCCGGTGCGTATGGCGCAGGTCTCGCCATTAACGCGCTCGCGCTGGCGATTCCCCAATTCATCCGCTGGATCGTCGACCAGGGCATTCGCGAAAACAACATTCCGCTGCTTGCCTGGTCGGTTGGGGGACTGCTTGCCGTCACCGCGCTCAAAGGCGTGGTCACCTACTTGCAAGGTCGCTGGAGCGAAGTCATGTCCCAGGGCGCTGCCTTTGACCTGCGCAACGCCATCCACAGCAAGCTGGCGGATCTCTCCTTTGCCTACCACGACCGCACCGAGACGGGCCAACTCCTCTCGCGCGCGGTGCAAGATGTGGAGCGCATCCGCTTCCTCACTGGCCGCGCGGTGCTGCGCCTGGTCGATAGCGGCCTGCTCTTCATCGGCACGGGCGTGATGCTTTTCATCATGAACCCCAGCCTGGCGCTCTTGAGCATGGCGACTA
This sequence comes from uncultured Litorilinea sp., assembly GCA_964655505.1. Taxonomy (GTDB): domain Bacteria; phylum Chloroflexota; class Anaerolineae; order Caldilineales; family Caldilineaceae; genus QEUY01. The sequence goes on from CAZZNG010000330.1 coordinate 4,370, forward strand.
TCCCGTTCCTCGCCTGGCGCGCCTATGAGTTTGGGCGGAAAATGCGCCCGCTTTCGGTCGCCACGCAGCAGCAGCTAGGCGTACTCACAACGCTTGTCGAACAAAACCTGCGCGGCGCACGCGTGGTCAAAGCCTTTGCCCAAGAGGATCGCCAAGCGCAGCTCTTCGACAAAGAGAATGATGTCTGGTTCGACCTCTCGGCCGCGGCGGCGCGTCTGCGCGCCACCAGCGTGCCCCTGCTCGACTTCATTGCCAACATCAGCACAGTCTTTATCATCTGGTACGGCGGTCGCCTGGTGATCAACGGCGGCCTCACCCTGGGTGAACTGGTCGCCTTTTCCACCTACTTGAGCCAACTGATCATGCCGGTTCGCCGCCTGGGCATGATCATCCCGGCCATTGCCATGGCAGTCGCTTCGGGAGAACGTATTTTCGACATCCTGGACACCCCCTCCGATGTGCAAGACAAGCCCGACGCCATTCCCCTGCCGCCCATCAAGGGCCATGTCGTCTTCGAGAACGTCTCCTTTGCCTACCGCGACCGTCATTCCGTGCTGGAAGACGTGAGCTTCAGCGTCAAGCCGGGCCAAGTCGTGGCGCTCTTGGGCGCAACCGGATCGGGCAAATCATCCGTCGTCAACCTGATCCCGCGCTTTTACGACCCCTCTGAAGGCCGCGTGCTCATCGACGGCTACGATCTGCGCGATGTCCAACTCACCACCTTGCGCCAACAGATCGGCATCGTCCTGCAAGAGACGACCCTCTTCGCCGCGTCCATCGAAGAAAACATCGCCTTTGGTCGCCCAGGCGCAACCCGTGAAGAGGTGATCGAGGCGGCCAAAGCAGCCCAGGCGCATGAGTTCATCAGCCAAATGCCCAAAGGCTACGACACCGAGGTGGGCGAACGCGGCATGACCCTTTCCGGCGGCCAGAAGCAGCGCGTGGCAATCGCCCGCGCCCTGCTCAAAGACCCGCGCATCCTCATTCTTGACGACGCCACCGCCAGCGTCGATACCGAGACCGAGCGGCAGATCCAAGCAGCCCTGGCGCACCTTATGCAAGGCCGCACCTCCTTTGTCATCGCCCAACGGCTCAGCACCGTGCGTATGGCCGATCAGATCCTGGTCTTGGAGCGCGGCCGCATCGCCGCGCGCGGCACCCACAGCGAACTGCTGGAACAATCCCCCCTCTACGCCGAGATCTACGAACGGCAGTTGCGCCCGCAAGAGGAAGACCAGCAGATCATCCCAAGCCGCGTCCTGCGCGCCTCCCGCTCCGCGGCAGACTGAGCGCCCAATCAATCCACAGCAAAAAAAAAACGACCGGGCCCCCCAGTGAAACCCGGTCGTGTTGGGTGTCAAATCTAAAACAGC
>CAZZNG010000331.1:0-5720 GCA_964655505.1 uncultured Litorilinea sp.
CTAATCAACGGCTTGCCCCGTTTTTGATTGGCCCATTTACACCTGCAATCCCCATATGTTATGTATACTTCCGGGGGTCAGTAAGTCAAACAAAATGCTAACGTCGCGCTTATTCTAATCTAACGTTCATAAGGTAGAGTAGGAAGTGAAAGGCGGCGATGAGAACCCGATGGTTCACATCCGCTTGCCGAAGAAGTGACATCTGAATCCACTTCTCTTGGTACCGTTGTTGCTGTATGGAGTAGAGAGGAGGATAAAGTATGAATGCATTGACTCGTTGGGATCCGGTACGTGAAATTCAGAGTATGCGCAATTTGATGGACCGCTTCTTTGAGGAGTCGTTCATGGATGCGCCGCGGCTCTGGAGTCGTTCGCTTGAAACCTTCGCACCCGCTTTGGATGTGATGGAAGACAGCGACGCTTACACGGTCACGGCATCGGTGCCGGGTGTCGATCCCGAGGCAATCGACGTCACTTTGACTGAGAATGTCTTAACCATCAAGGGCGAGACCAAGAGCGAGGAAGAGAAGAAAGAGGCGAACTACCACCTGCGTGAGCGCCGCTTTGGTCGCTTCTCCCGCTCGATTACGCTGCCGACTCCGGTGGATGCCGACCACATTGAGGCGACACAGGAGAACGGCGTGCTGACACTGCGCTTGCCCAAGGTGGAGTCGGCCAAGCCGAAGCGCATCGAGATTAAGCCCACCGTTAACGGGCACGTTGCGAACGGACACGGTTAATCTGCCGAGTTTCACAACCTCCTATCCGGGTGAATAGAGATGACAAAGGGGCCAGCCCATTGTGGGCTGGCCCCTTTGTCATTGGCGGCAAAACTGGGCTTGCCGAATGCATGGCAGGCAGAACGCTTAACGCCCGTCGCCTGTTAACACTGTTCCGTCTGGGATGAACTGCGGCGTCTCCCCCCCTGCAAGGTGCACATCGCCGACCACGCGCACATCTTTGCCAAAGGTTATATCGCCTTCGACGGTGAAAGCTGTGGCTTCACACAGCGACGGCGCGCCGTGGGGAAAGCGCTTTTGCAGATCGTCAATCAGCCCGTAATACTGCTCGTCCAACGTGATCAGCGGCACAGCCCCGCCGGGGCGGCAGGGTTCAATGTGAAAATCTTCGGTGAGTTGGTAGATGTCCGACCAGATCAACAACAGGTCACTGGTCTTTTTAACCGGGATAAAGCGGCGGCGGCGCACGCACAGCGCCTGCGCGCCGGGAAAGAGGGCAATCGCCGATCCCATCGCGGTTTCAAGCTGGTAGACGCGCGGCGAGTTGGGGTGCGTCGGGTCAACCGGCTTTTCGTTGCGGATCAGGGGCAGTTCCAACACACCGTCATGGCTCGCCAGGATCGCTTGCAGTGCGGGCAGGTGGATCCAGAGGTTGTTGGTATTAAAGTAGCGATAGCGGCGGATGTCCTGGAACTGGTCCAACTCTTCCGGCGGGCATTGGGAAAGCTCGCGCAGGATCAACTGTCCATCCGGTCTGCGGCTGAGATGCCCGCCTTTGCGATCCGCCGCGGTGCGCTCGGCCACCTCCATCAAGAAGGGAAGTTCGGCCTGGGCGAAGTAGCCCAAGATCTTCTCGTCCAGCACCGCGCCCAAGTTATCGCTATTGGAGACAAAGAGATATTCATAGCCCGCGGCCAACATTTCGTCGAGCAAGCCGCTGGTGACGAGGGAGATGTAGATGTCTCCGTGGCCTGGCGGACACCATTCCTTGTCCGGGTCGTCCGGCCACGTTACCGGCTCCAGCGAATCGGCCCAAATCTTGGGACTCTTGTTCTGCAAGAAGCTAAAGGGCAGGTCTTGGGTGAGTTCGGGATAGCGCCGCAGCGCGTCCGCGGTGGCGTCTTCGGTGTTGAAGCTGTTCATAAAGACTAGCGGCAGACGCACGTTGCTTGTGCGGCGCAGATGCAGCACTTGGTTGACGATCACGTCGAGGAAGGTCAGGTCTTCTTTGACCGGCAGCAGCGACTTGGGGCCGCTCAGCCCCATGGATGTACCCAATCCCCCGTTCAGTTTGAGGACCACGGTCTTACTCAAGGCTGCGCGGCCTGCTTCGGCGTGCGCGTCGTCGAGCAAGTCATACGTGGGCAGTTCATCCACGATGCCCGCGGTGGCGCTGTCGATGCAACCCGTTGCGCCTGCCTCAACCTGTTGGTAGTAGCGATGAAAGATGCGGATGGTCAGTTCCGGCAGATTCGCCGCGCGCATTTTTTGGGCAAATGCGGCGAAGCGACCGGCTGTATCACCATCATTCGTGTCGGCATGTGTGTCTGCATTGTTGGGCATCGGGGTGATAGATTTCATGGTTGTTATCCTCTTGCAGTAGACAAAGCGGCGCGATCGCCGTTGACCGCGCCGCCCCTTATTCGATTCCGCACGTTCCGGCTGCAGATGCGTCCGGATGCAAGCCGGCTACCAACCGATGGCCGCGCCGTCTTTGCGCGGGTCACTGCCAGCAGTCAGGACGCCGGTGTTCGGGTCGCGCATGATGATCTGGCCGCCGCCAAAGCTGACACGATCGTAGCCATCGACCGGGACAAGCCGGTGGCCGCGACGAGCCAATTCGGCCAGGGTAGCGAAGCTCCACCCTTCTTCCATCATGATCAGGCCCCCTTCTTCTTGCGCGCCCATGCCCGCGCTCGGCCCGACCAACTGCCAACGGGGCATGTCCAGCGCCATCTGGGGCGACATATCAAAGTCTACCAGATTGACGAGCATCTGAAAATGGCCTTGCGGCTGCATATAGCCGCCCATGACGCCATAGCAGGCATGGAGTTCGCCGTCACGCGTGGTCATGGCCGGGATGATCGTCTGGTAGGGGCGCTTGTTGGGCGCGAGCGCGTTGGGGTGGTCGGCATCCAACACGAACAACGCGGCCCGGTTTTGCAGGCTGACGCCTGTGCCCGGCACGACCAAGCCGGAGCCTGTGCCTTGATAGAGGCTGTTGATAAAGCTGCACGCGTTGCCTTCGTCATCCACCACGCTCAAATAGACGGTGTCGGAGGCCGCGATGGGGTCGCCATAGGGCACGTTGCGCGCGGCGCGTTTGAGATCAATGCGCTTGCGCCGTTCAGCAGCATAGGCCGCGCTGGTCAATTCATCCAGCGGAATGGGCACAACGCGCGGATCGCAGACCCACTGCTGTGCATCGGCAAAACCCAGCCGCATACATTCCAGCATGATATGCAGCCGATCCACCTCGCTCATTTCGCCCAGGTCAAAGCCTGCGGCCAGGTTGGCGGCGATGATGGCGGCCAGCCCTTGACCATTGGGCGGGCACTCATAGAGCGTCACCCCGCGATAGTTGGCGGTAATCGGCTCGTCCCAGGTGCTGACGTGCGCGGCCATATCCTCTGAGGTGATCCAGCCGCCATAGCGCTGGACGTGCTCGCTGAGTTTGCGCGCGAACTCGCCTTCGTAGATGTAGCGCTTGCCCTCGGCGGCAATCCCGCGCAAGGTATGGCCCAGTGTGGGGATGCGCATGATCTCGCCAGGCCGCGGCGCGCGGCCATCGATCAGGAGTTCATGGCCGCTCGGCTGTTCGGGGCCGTTGTCGTGGTCGTTGGTGGCCCAGTTGGCATCGCGGCGCAGCTTGGCAACGTTGCCTATCCAGCCGTTGGCGATGATCTCGGTGACAGGATAGCCGTTTTCCGCGGTCCAAATGGCCGGTTGCAGCACATCGGCCAGCGTCATGCTGCCGTGACGCTCCAACAGGTCGGCCCACCCCGCGACTGTGCCGGGGATGCTGACGCTGTGGCCGGTGAACTGGGGCATCCGGGTATAGCCTAGCCGGTGCAGTTCGTCGATGGAGGCTGCCGCCGCGGCCCGGCCCGAACCATTGAGCGCGGTGACTTGTTTGGTCTTGGCATCCCAATAGAGCGCAAAGCAGTCGCCGCCGATGCCGGTCGAGATCGGTTCGACGACGTTGAGCATGGCCGCGGTGGCAATGGCGGCATCGGCAGCATTGCCGCCCGCTTTGAGGATGTCAAGACCGGCCTGCGCGGCCAGGGGTTGGCTGGTCGCGACCATCCCGCGCGTTGCCAGGACATTGCTCCGCCGCGAGCGGAACACTGCATCAAATTTCATACGTTCTCCCTATTACTGATTTGATTAGGTATCGGCACTCTGCATAATATAATCTATATACGCTGCATGATATAGGAGGCGTCTAGCATTGCCAAATTGGTGCTTTCCCTCTAGGTTTGGCCTTTATTTTTCTGTAGGGTAGACTAAAACGCATTATGGGCATTGTTATCCAGTATGTCGCCAATTATGCCCCTTGGATCTATGCCATCTGTGGGTTAGTCGCCTTGTACCAACTGTACAGGATCTGGCTTGTTCGGGCTGAGCGCAAACAAGCCGTTTTCTCATTGGAGCGCGAAAAGGCCGCACAGGACACCTATAACATCTTTGCCATTGCGCTTGTGACCCTGCTGGTCATGGGCTTTACCTACTTTGTGAGCAACACATTGGTGCAAGCCGTAGGCCCATTGGTCGCGTCGGCCATTTCTCCGACGCCCAATTTGCCCCTCATGTTTACGCCAACCAACACGCCCCTGCCTGCCACGCCGACACCCACTTGGACGCCGACGCCGGACCCGGAATCGGTTGCCGCGGCTGCAACCCAGGCGGCTGAGAACGCAGCGAATAGCGAGGAGGCGGAGGGCGTCGGCGGCGCGATTGGCGGCGAGCGCGACCCACTGTCGGAGACCACGCCGGCAGATGATTTGCCGCCCACGCCAACGCCGCTGCCGACCGACACGCCCGCGCCCGCGGTTCAAGCGCCCAACTGCCCGGATCAGCGTGCGTTGCTCTTCCGCCCAGGCCAAAATGAGGTGGTTAGCGGCGTGATCAATGTGGTCGGCACAGCGACCCACGACAACTTTCAATATTACAAAGTGGAGTACGCGCCCGGCGCCAACGCGGGCGAAGGCTTTTCCTATGTAGGCGGCGGCAATAACCCCGTGGTCAGCAACTTTTTGGCAAGCATTGACACCACAGCGTTGGCAAATGGGAATTGGACGATCCGCCTGATCGTGGTCGATCAGACCGGCAACTTCCCGCCGCCTTGTCAGGTGTCGATCACGGTACAGAATTAACCCGTGTACAACGAACCCGTGCAGATGAATGCTGCAGGATAAAACGCGTCTCCAGACCGCCATCGTTATCGGGATCCTCGCCGTCGTCGCCTTGATTGTTGCGTACAACGCAGGTCTGGCGCGTGGGCGGCTTCGTGTTCGACAGGAATTCCTGACGGTGCAGGCGGAGATGATGGCGCAGCTTTCGGCTACGCCCACCGATACACCCATTCCAGAAGCCACCCTGACGCCCACGCCCTCGCCGACGCCGACCGCTTCGCCCACGCCAACCAACAGCCCCACCCCGACGCTTAGCCCGACGCCGACCGTCACCCCTTCTTCCCCAGAGGAATGGGCCGGTCGCTATCGCGATCTGGTGACAGCCGGGCTGAATAGCAGCGCCTACGTCGGCTTTTCCGACGCACAGGCCGAAGCGCTCATGCGCAACATCGCCCAAGAGCAGGGGCTTTTCTTCGTACCCGCCACCTACTTTTCCCTGCAGGCCGATCCCTGGGCCGCGGTCGTCTCGCCGCGCACACCCCAGGGCCAGGTGCTGCCCATGCTCTTTTGGCGCGAGCCGGACGCGCAAAACCAGGTACGCAGCCAACTTTTGGTCAATGCCTTG
>CAZZNG010000332.1:0-5696 GCA_964655505.1 uncultured Litorilinea sp.
GGCGCAGATCCGGCGGCTCTATGGCGCGCAGGCGCGGGAGTCTGTGGCCGCGAACTGCGTGGCCGATGTGATCGCGGAGTTGGAGCGGCGTTATCCGGGCATGGGCGAACGCTTGACCGAGCCGGACGGCGCGCTGCGCCGCTGGGTGAATGTGTTCGTCGACGGCGAAGATGTGCGTAATTTGGCAGGCCCGGCGACGGCGCTGGCCCCCGACGCCGAGGTGTCGATTGTGCCGTCGGTGGCAGGCGGGTAGGCAGCGCGCCGGGTGCGGGTAAATGAGGAGGGCAGATGGCCCAACTGAAGACGCAGCCCCATGGGGGCGATGTGACGGCGTTTCTCAATCAAGTGGACGATGCGGAGAAGCGGGCCGATTGCTTCACGCTCTTGCAGATGATGCAGGAGGTGACGGGCGAGCCGCCGGTCATGTGGGGCGATGCGATGGTGGGCTTTGGCCGCTATCGTTATAAGTATGCCAGCGGCCGCGAGGGGGAGTGGTTCCTGACCGGCTTTGCCCCGCGCAAGCAGAATTTGACCGTTTATATTATAGCGGGTTTTGAGGATTATGAGGGGCTGCTGGCGAGGTTGGGCAAGCACCGCACCAGCGTGTCGTGTCTCTATGTCAAGCGCTTGGCGGACGTTGACCTGGACGTGCTGCGTGAGTTGGTCACGCGCTCGGTCGCGCACATGCGCGCGACGAACCCGTGAGCGCACAACGGGACAAGTCAACCCGAACGTACTGTAATGTAAGGAGATGTCAATGCCCCATACGCAACCTGACGGCTATTTGGCCGTTCCTGCCAGCGGCAAGGGCCGCGCGGTGTTGGTTCTACATGCCTGGTGGGGGTTGAACGATACCATCTGTGGTGTGTGTACGCGGCTGGCCGATGCTGGGTTCATCGCCTTTGCGCCGGATCTGTATCAGGGTCAGGTCACGGACAGCATTGAGCGTGCAGACAGCTTGAGCCGTACGCTGTTCGACGAAAGGCTTGACCAGGCCAGGGCCAGCCTGGCCGATGCCGTGGCTTTCCTCAAGGAATGTGACGACCTATCCAGCGCGGGGCTGGCCGCGGTGGGCTTTTCGTTGGGTGCGTTTTTCGCGCTGGACCTCTCGGTCACTGCGCCTGAGCTGGTGCGATCGGTGGTCACGTTTTACGGCACGCGGCCTGGCGACTACAGCAATTCGCAAGCCGCTTATCTGGGCCACTTTGCCGAGCACGATGAGTATGAGCCGCAGTCCGAAGTGGATGGCTTGGCGGAATCGCTAAAGCAGGCGGGCCGCCCGATGACCTTCTATCGCTATCCTGGCACGGGACACTGGTTCTTTGAACCCGACCGCGTGCAGGCCTATGACCCTGCAGCCGCGAGTCTGGCGTGGGATCGAACCCTAGCCTTCCTGCGGCGTTAATCTTCCCCGTACTGATCTTCCCGGACGCTACGAGCGTCCGGGAAGGTGATCTATCCCTCTCAATTGATCTAGTCAATTAATCTAGTCCATCTAATCTAGTCCATCTAGGTGCGGGTGATGCCGGTGCTTTCCATCGCTTCCCATTCGCCCGCGGTGGCTTGGCGAATGAGGGCGCGCTCTTCCTGGCTGCGGCGCACTTGCCGTTCGATCTCGATGGGGTTCCAGTGGGCAAGCAGCCGCGCGCGCAGTTCTTCGCGCACCGCGACATGATCCGGGTCATCGGCCAGGTTGTTGAATTCGCCGGGGTCGGCCTCTAGATCATAAAGCTCCATGGGGTCTTCCAAGCTGTAGTTGAACTTGTAGCGCCCGCGGCGCAGCATCGCCATGGGGCGGATCACGCCGTGGGCCAGGTATTCGCTGAAGGCTTCATCCTTCCAGGGCGCGGCCGCGTCGTGCAGCAGCGGCAGCAGGCTGTCGCCGTCCAGTTCATCCACCTCAGCAGGCGCGCTCGCCATCTCGATGATCGTCGCTACCAGATCGACCAAGGAGACGGCCCCTTGGACGCGTTGGCCCGCGGGCAGCCGGTCGGGCCAGGCAACGATCAGGGGGATGCGCGATGATTGCTCATAGAAGTTGGATTTGCGCCACATGCCGTGTTCGCCGTTCATCTCGCCGTGGTCGCTGGTGTAGATGATGACGGTGTTTTCGGCCTGGCCGGTTTCGTGGAGCGCGGCGATCAGGCGGCCGATCTTGTCGTCGAGGTAGGTGATCAGCCCGTAGTAACCGGCGCGGGCGCGGCGTACCCACTCTTCGGGGAATAGCTCGCTGCAGCCGAACTGGGCGCGCATACGCTGGTAGACGGGGTGTTGGTTTTCCAGGTGGCCTGGGGGCAGCGTGGGCAGGTCGATCTGGTCGAGCGGGTATAGGTCCCAATAACGTTGGGGCACGACCAGGGGGAAGTGGGGCGCGATGAAGCCCACGTTGAGCGCCCAGGGGCGTTCGCGCCGCGCAGGGTCGCGGAGATAGGCCAGGGCAGCCTCTTCCACCTGGTCGTCGACTTCGATCTCGGTGGTTGTGCCCGGCCCGGCTTGGTAGACGCCCGGCCACGGCTTGTCAGCCGGTCGGATGCCATCGCGCCAGGGAAAGATGGGGTGGCGACGCTCGGCGTGCAGGTCGCGGCCCAGTTGGGCGCGAAAGCCGTGGCGTTGATCCGGGCCGATAAAGTGCTGCTTGCCCGACAGCACGACATCATAGCCCACGGCGCGCAGCCGGTGCGCCCAGGTGACCGCGTCGGTATCCAGCGCGGTGTCGTTGTCCCATGTGCCGATGTGGTGGACGTAGCGCCCGGTCATGAAGGACATACGCGAGGGCGCGCAGAGAGGCGTGTTGCAGTAGGCATTTTCAAAGAGGGTGCCGCGGGCCGCGAGTTGATCCATGTGGGGCGTTTGGACGAAGGGATGGCCGTAGGCGCCGCTGTACATGGGGGCATGTTCGTCGGACATGATGATCAGAAAGTTGGGGCGTGCGTCGGTCACAATCGTGCCTTCCTAGCTGGTGGGTGGGGCGGTTGGGGTTGGTGGGTTAGGTTGGTGTGACGATGTGGTAAAGCTCGCGATGGCCGGATTCGACCAGGGGAATCAACTGCGCTGCCTGTGCATCGCGAACGGGCAACAATTGGCACTAGTTTCGCACGCTTTTGGCTCTGTGTCTACCGTGAGTGTCGCCCTTGGGGTGATCTGCCGGGACGCGTTTAGCCCTCCATCAAGGCCGCGGCCAGCGCGGGCAGCGCGGCGAAGGCGCTGTAGAATTCGTTGCCCGCGGGGGTCGGCGTGGGGTAGGAACTGAACTTGGCGACGACCAGTTGGGCCGCGGGCGCGATGTAGAGGATCTGGCCGCCGTAGCCTAGCCCCTGGTACGCGCCATAGCGATTATGGGTCACCCACCATTGGTTGCCATAGGAATAGCCCTGGTTGGCGGGACTGGCCGCGGGGCCGCGGGCAAAGGCTGCGGGATCGCCGCCTTGCTCGATCTCGGCGACAACTGCTGCGGACACGATCTGTTGGCCGTTGAAGTGGCCGCGCTGGAGCAGCATTTGGCCGAAGCGTGCCATATCGCGCAGGGTCGAGAGCAGCCCCGATCCGGCTGTTTCGGCTGTGCTCGCATCGACGATCCAGAAGGCATCCCGTTCGGCCCCTAGTTTGGACCAGATGAGTTCCTGGGTCAGTTGGGCAAGCGTCTTGCCGCTTAGGCGTTTGATGATCCACGCCAGCACGTCGGTGTTGGGCGTGAGATAGGCAAAGCGCTCGCCGTGGGGCATGACCTTGCGCATGGTGGGCAGAAATTCATAGCATGAGGTCGCGCCGGTGTAGCCTTCGGGCGCGGCGCGCCAACCCAGCGCAACGCTGTATTGATAGTTCTCCGAGGCTGGGTCGGCCACATCGTCGTTGAAGGTGATCCCGGTGGTCATGTCCATCACCTGGCGCACGGTGGCATCGCCAAAGCCGCTCTGGGCCAGTTCGGGCAAGTAGGCCGCGACTGGCTCGGCAGGATCGAAAAGGCCCGCATGGGCCAACAGCGCGGCCAGCGTGCCGGTCATGGACTTGCTGCACGACGCCCACGCGTGCAGCGTGTGGGGCTGCATGCCGTTGAGATAGCGCTCGTAAATGATCTGGCCCTGGTGCAACACGATGATGCCGTCGGTATAGCTGGCCTCGACCATTTCGCCAAAGGTGAACTGTTCGCCCAGGTTGTTGCGATAGGTGATGGGGTCGAGGTCGCGCAGGGCAACGGGCAGATCTGCCACAGGCCCCGCGCCGCGCCACACATCGGCAGTGCGGTTTAGCTGCAATTCGTGCTGAAAGCTCCAACGGTTGTAGGGTGCAAAGAGTTGGTTGGCGTGGGTGACGCGCGCCTCCTCCGCGGGCGGAAAGCCCTGCATCAGCCCCATTTCGGCCGCGGTGGCCGGGTTGGTTGGGTTGGCATTTGTGTTTTTGTTTGGATTTGACATAATTGTTGTTTATGCTCGTTTCTAACGATGTGTCTAGGCGGGCGGGCTGTTCAGCGCGCGCAGCCGTTCCACCTGGGTACGCAGCACTCGTTTGTTCTGCTGGGGATTGGCGACCGATGGGTCGGGAATCCAATCCAAGAGTCCTTGTTGGATCGCACGCGCAATGCGCATGCGGTTGGCCTGGGTGTTTTCACCATAGGCGAGCGCGGCCGCGTTGCTGATGGTGATCAGATCGTCGGCGGAGAGCCACCAGCGCACGCGCGAGACGAGCACGCCCAGGTCTGTTGTCCAGAAGCCATCCGGGTAGGTAATGGGCGCGGCCAGCGCATTGCCCAAGAGCAGATCGAGCAGGCGCTGCAGCGCCTGCTCGACTTGTTCAAGTTGCGCGGGCGTGGCGTGGGCGCGCAGCATTTCGCCATTGGCGATCTGGATCAACAGGTGCAGATCATGCGCCAGGGGGGGGGCGGCGCTTGGCTCCGCTGTTTGTGGCGGCAGCCCCAGCGCAGCCGCTAGCTCCTGCTGTCGCTTCTGCACGCGCTCCAGCACCGCGGCGATGTGGGAATCGTTAAACAGGGCGATGGTCGATACTCCTTTCTGTGATATACCTTCCCGGAAGATCCGCGTGCCAGTCAAGCCTGGCATCAACGCTGATACTCCATTCATTGCTGAACCTTCATAACAGCGTGACTAGACTAACGTAACTAACGTTAATTGTCAAGTACTTATTGCGGTGAACACGATCCATCGCGCAGCCGCCGACCCACGAGCCTGGCGGATTTGCATCTCGGCCAATCGATGTTACGCTATGTTTTCCATAGTATTAGACGGGACTCAGATGAGACTGGAGCCGGGTGCGCTGCGCCTGCCTGCGTTGTCCCTTGTCGTATTACTTGTTGGTAGATTCCCTGTTGGTTCCCTATTTGTTGGCGGAAAGTTGAATGCTATGACTTCATCTCAATCGATCCCTCTTTCGATTCTTGACCTGTCGCCCATTAGCGTGGGGTCATCGGGCGCGCAGGCGCTGCGCAACAGCATTGACCTGGCGCGCCTGGCCGACCGGCTGGGCTATACACGCTATTGGCTGGCCGAACACCACAACATGCCCAGCATTGCCTCGTCTGTGCCGGAGATTATGATCGGCCAGATCGCACGCGAAACGAGCGGGCTGCGCGTTGGCTCCGGCGGCGTCATGCTGCCCAACCATGCGCCGTTGAAGGTGGCGGAGACCTTTCGTGTGCTGGAGGCGCTCTATCCAGACCGCATTGACCTGGGGCTGGGTCGCGC
>CAZZNG010000333.1:0-5685 GCA_964655505.1 uncultured Litorilinea sp.
GGTAGTAGTGAAGCGTGATGCCGTTGGTCTGTACATCGCCTTCTTGCCAGGTGGACACAGAGGTGGACATAGTGGGGAACCTTTCTGGATTGGCTGTGTGGGGTCGGTATGGAATGAATATCTTCTCTAAAGCCGGATTGCAACATCCAGAGGCGACTGGTTGTCTGTTCGAATGTCTGAAACAAAAATGGCCTCCTACCGCGGGAAATGGGCAGCAGACCAGAGAGGAACCTCTTACCGGCGAGATGGAAGAGGTGAAAGGCAGCCCCGGTGCGACTCGAACGCACGACCATCCGCTTAGAAGGCGGGTGCTCTATCCAACTGAGCTACGGGGCCACAGTCAATCAGTAGAGAGTCTATCCGTAGTGTCTACGAGTAGCGTATACCAGCAGCGTCTACGAATAGCGTCTCTTCCTATTGTACCGTATCTACCGCTGTGGGCTAAATGGCGTGTGGGAAATGATGCGCTTCTGCGGCCCAACAGGGGCTGGTTTCCCACTGTTTCGCCGACCATGCCAAAACCGGCCTGTTGGCAAACCCCGCGCGAGCAGCAAAAAAGAAGCGGCGCAAGGATTACTCCCTGCGCCGCAGATGGGCGAAAAATCAGCACCCAAATCGGGTCTTACGCGCCGGCCTCGCCCAGAACATAGGCCGCGGCCAGCGTAGACATGGTGTCATAGTGCAGATCCGGCAGTTCAACCTGTTCGGCAATGTCCGGGCAGCAGATCCACAACCACGCAGCAGCCTCTTGTTGAAGTGCAGGATCCGCGGTCTGTGTTGCGTCCCGAATTGCACGGGCAATCGTCCAATCGACGGCCCCATCAACCTTCTGCCCATAGCCGTCCCCGACCCGTTCAGAGTCAGGTTTCCCAGCAAGCTGGTTCTCCAAATAATCCACGAAAGTCGTTCCTTCTCTGAGGGCAGTTGTTATCATGACGACAGTTCCCCTAATGTCGTGAATGTCGTGTCTGGGCTGAGTACGAATCAGCGCGGCTAGACCGGGATATCCACATCCACCGGCAAGCGCCCCTGCACGGGCAGCGCAGCCTCCTGACCAGTCTCATCCTCCGCAGACGAACCCAGATCCCCATCGAGGAACTTAACCGTGTGCGCCGTGACTTCCAGCGACGCCGCGGGTTCACCGCTGCGGTTCAAGTAGGCGCGCGGCGGCTTGATCTCGCCGGTCACCATCACCTTGCGCCCCTGGTGCAGATATTGGGCAACAACCTCAGCCTGTTTGCGCCATGTTGTGACACGGAACCAGACCGTCTGCTCATTCTTTTCGCCGTCGCGCCCAACCCACTGCTTGTTAACCGCCAAAGGAAACGTGCAAACAGGGACTTCATCCGCGGTGTGACGCAGTTCCGGGTCATCACCCAGATTGCCGATCAAAATGATCTGTTGGTACATTTTCTGTTTCTCCCATTCGCCGTGCTGTGTGTGCAACACGATGCGACCGGCTAGTGATTCGCTGTCCAGTGATTAGCTGTGCGCCGCAACCGGCTGTCGCTTGCTCTTGAGCTTCATCATGCCGGTGATCAGCTTCTGGATCTGTTCCGGCGTCAATTCACCGCTGTCTTGGGTCTTGCCGCCGGAAATGCGCTGCACGTTGCGCTGGCAGACCTGCTCCCATTCACTGCCATAGAGATCCTGGCCCAGCGCGTTGAACTGCTCGAACAGCGCCGGAAGGTCCGAATTGGCGGCTGCGTTCTTGCGCGAGCGAGACTGCTTTGCAGGCTTAGACTCCTCTGGTTCGGCCTCGTCGGCAAAGAGTTCGGCGAGTTCGGTCTTCGGGTCGGTGGCGCGGCGGTAATGCTGCACAAGAATGCCGGTCAGTTTGGCCTTGGCCTTCTCGGTAAATTGCTTGGTCGTGGGGTCGTAATCCGCCCAAACCGTCGGCAGGTTGTAGAGATAGCGCCCCAGCCCAAACATGGCACAGGCACGCTTAAACGCTTGCGCCTCTGCGACCGTGCCGCCGATCTCCGACCGCTCTGATTCATTGGTGGTCTCGCCCGTGCTGCTGCGCGTGGCCCCGGCAATGGTCAAGCGGCAGATGATGCGGTCCGATCCCCATGGCTCATAGCTCACCGACCAGTCAGAACCGCACACCTCGTCGAGGCGGTTCATGTAGGCACGCAGGTCAGCATACGCCAAAGCAAGCGCCCGTTCGCCTTTGACGGCACCCGGTTTCCAGGTGACCTGCGACGGGTGAAACGGCTTGCGCAGTTCCTCTAGAACCTGGTGTAAGTCCAATCCCTTTTTCGATTCGTCACTCATTTGTTCTCTCCTGTCCAAGTTCTTGCGGACGACCACTCTTTCAGCCTTATCTCCCCACACCTATGCGCGGGGCGCTCGCTTAATACAAAAACGGATACTGTGAAAGATCCTCGCCAATCGACTCCTCTTCGACCCCTTGCCACGCCTCGTCAGAGAGACGAACCATCGGTTCAAGCTGGCCTGTCTGGATCTGCCCCAGCACGTAGTCCATGAACTCGCCTTCGCTCATCTCGTCGGAGACAACGCGGGTTTCGAATGCTTGCGCGGGGGCTTCTTGTGCGGGCGCGTCTGCGGTCGAAATGGCCGCATCGATTGCCTTTGGAAAACGTCGAATTAAGTAAGTGAGGAACTCATCGACGTTCAATACCGCGGTGACAACGTTGGCGTCGCCGTCTGCATCTGCGAGCTTATCCAGCAGACTGCGGTCGTTGGTTCGCAGTTGCTCCACCACATGTTGGCGGAAGGCATCCTCGCTCATATTTGTATTGACAACAGTGGCGACGACCACGGCAGTTGGCATTTTCTGTGTCCCTTTCAGACTCTCAAAACCACACCGAGCAAATGTCCTGCATCGGGGTTAAGCATCTGTCATTATAGCACAAATGAGCTATTTTTGTCAACACAATAAGGGTATATTTTGCGCGGATTCTCACTTTTTGTCCACACACCAACGATGTTTTGGACGGCTGGATCAGTTCCTAAAAAGTCACATGGCATCCCCCTTGAATCATGTTGACAAAAATTCGGATCTCGGTTAGGTTGAACATAGGTTCTATCGCAATTTGATAGGCCATTCGTTCAGCAGCGCATACAGGAGGTTGTCACGATCATGGCTTCACACAAGGCCGGTCGGCCCGCCAAGCCCGACCGCAAGAAGCGGCAGCAGCTACACATCAGTCTCTACGCCGAAGATTTAGAGCGGCTGGACCAACTGACTGACAATCGCAGCGAGTTTATCCGCGAGTGCATCGCCAAAGCCTGGGAGGAGAAATGCGGCGGCGAGGTCACCTTGTCGATCACCTTGTCAAGAGCACTGGCGCGGGACTTGCTAAAGGAAGCCAAAGAAGCCAAACAGCTTGCCGCCTGCGACCCGGTCATTCCATCCTATCGAACGCCCGCCATCCGCTTGCGGGACTAAGCGTGTCCACCAACACCCAGCGGGAAGAACGCTGCGGTGATTGAACTTCCGGCCTAAACTTCCCGGAGGTCTGGAACTTCCGGGAAGGCCACCTTGCCCCTCCTCAACCTCCATCGAACGTAACCCTTCATTGCACGTACCCCCATCAAACGTCGTGCCCCGCCAGACCGGAGATCTTTGGTCATTTCGGCAATGATATCGCCACAAATCTTCGTCAAATGTCGTACATGCAGGTGTGATGCATATGGTATGGTGACGTGTACAGGGGATCGAGCAGGCGCGACCTGCTGCCTTCCCCGATAACGTTCTGGGGCTCCACGCCATGACATAATTGGCTCATCGCCGAGCTGGAAGTGACAAACTATGGATACCCAATTCGCCAGCCATCACACACAGACCCTGCCGCACTATGATGCGAGCGAACAGGAGGCAGTTGACACGGACGGTAACCAGCCCAGCCGCCTTGTACGGCTCATCGCCGGTGCGAATCTCTACACCATCGCAGCCATCGTCCTGGTGCTGCTGCGCGTGACCAATCGAATTGATTGGGCATGGGCGCCAGTCACCGCGCCGCTGTGGGTGCCGCTCCTTCTATCCGCCGCGCTCATTGCCATCTTCACGCTGGCAACCGTCGTCATGAACTCATTTGGCCGCTAATTGCGGCAGCCTCTACCTGTATCACGGACTCGGCATTGCCCGCGCCCCCCGCGCGGTTATGCAACCGCACAAAATAGAGCAGCGCCGCTGGAGAGCATCCAGCGGCGCTGTTGTTTCAGCAGGCGCGCCGCGGCCGCCTGGCCGGTTCCCATCTCCCCGTGCCTCCCTGCGCGCCAGGCTATCCAATACCTGTGCAGTCACAGTTAAAGTCAGCGGGAAAGTCATAGTTGAAGTCATAGTTTGCGCGCTGCCTCCTATTCAGGAAAGTGGAATTACGCTATACTGGGCAAGTGCGCCGTTCAGTCGGTCCAACTGTTGCAGGGGGCTACGCATGGCACAACTAAGCTTGTTTTTGCTGGGATCGCCAAAGGTGCGAATCGACGATACCCTTGTGACAATCGGCTCGTGCAAAGCATCCGCACTTCTCTTCTACTTGGCGGGCACAGAAGCACGGCACAGCCGGGACCACTTGGCAGCACTCCTCTGGCCGCAAAAGAACCGCACGCGGGCACGCAGCAATCTGCGCCAGGCGCTTTGGCTGTTGAAAAGAATGGGCATTGGCCCGTGGCTGGCGATTGAGCCGGATGCGGCCGCGCTGGCAGCGGGCTACTGGTGCGATCTACACCAATTCCGCAGTCAAATAGGCGACGGGTTGCTGGAGGACGCGCTGGCGCTCTACGGGGGCAATCTTCTGGCTGGCTTCACGCTGAGCGGCTGTCCCGCCTTCACCCAGTGGCAGCGGCTGCTGGCAAACGAAGTGCAGCAGATGATCGCCGAAAGAATGGAAGGGCTTGTGCTGCGCCACCTGGCGCAAGGCGCGCATTGGCGTGCGCTGGAGGCGGCCCAGCGTTGGCTAAGTCTGGACCCGCTGCACGAAACAGCCCAACACCACATGATGAATCTCTACGCGGCGACCGGCCAACGGGCAGCAGCCTTGCGCCAGGTTGAATTAAATTTGCCGATACAGATGACCCGCTTTGTGGGGCGAAAGCGCGAAGTGGCCGAGGTGGAAGCGCGCTTGAACGACACTCGCCTGCGTCTGCTCACGCTGACCGGGCCGGGCGGGATTGGCAAGACACGCCTGGCGCTGCAGATCGCAGCACACTATCACGCGCAAGGTCGCGCGGTTGCCTTTGTCGATCTACAGCCTGTGCAGACGACTGGCGCTCTTGCTTCCGCCATCCTGAAGGCGCTTCCTGTGCCCCATACGGCACAGGTTGACCCGACAGCCCTCTTGCAGCACGTCTTGGCTGGCATGGATCTTCTCTTGGTGCTCGATAACCTCGAGCAGATACCCGCGGGTGGCGAGTTGTTGAACCGGCTCTTGCAGGCTGCACCGGGCATCAAGCTCTTGGTCACGTCGAGCGCGGCGCTCAACCAGGGTGGGGAATTGACGTACACAGTGGGCGGGTTCCCGATTCCGCCAACGGTCGCAGGGGTGGATTGCAACGATGATCCAGCGACCTATGACGCCGTGCGCTTTTTCGCCGCCTGTGCCCAACGGGCGCGATCCTCATTCCGTCTGGGAGAGGAGTTCAAGGGGGCGGCACAGGTCTGCCGACTTGTCGAAGGAGTCCCTTTGTCGATTGAGTTGGCCGCGGCTTGGGCCAGAA
>CAZZNG010000334.1:0-5637 GCA_964655505.1 uncultured Litorilinea sp.
TTATTTTTCGATTTAAGGTGAACTTGCTAAGGGGCCTTACGAGGCGCGCTGTACCTTGCTGCCCAAAGAACGCAAACGCACAACGAAAGATGCAGAATAAGCCAACTCGCCGCGTCCAGCAGGTTAGGATACAGCGAGTTGGCAAACACGGTGAGATTAACAAGTCGATCAACTCCGCAGGCGTTTCACCTGGCCCCAAGGTTTGTAGTAGGCCAAAGCCATGTTAATTAGCAGCACCGACAGCGCCCCTATTGGCCCGACGAATGAGATAACGCCGAGTGGCCCCATGCCCGCCGCCAGATCAGCAGGTGGTGCATTCAACACCAGGGCCGCCGCTTGCTCGAGTCTGGGACGCAGCACGAGCACCAGCGCAGTGAGCGCCAGAATCGTCAGCACGAGCTTGACCAGTACCCAGTAATAGCGCGCCAGCCCCCAGGGTGTGCTGAGGGCAATCACCACGCCGGATACCAGCGCGCCCACGGCCAATGGCAGCATCATGTTGCTAGCCAGAATGTCCATTGCCAAGTAACCGGCGCGCACAAGTTCCGGGTTGCCGGTTACTAAAGCGGTGATGCCCAACAAGATCACAGACAAGTCTGCGCCGACCAAACCGACGGATAGCGCCACATGCACAGTGAGGAGCAGTTTGCGCCAGCGCGGCGACAATCGCCCACGCAGGTCAGCCCGGGCCGGAGCCGTGAAGATCTGATCGCGTGGCAAGTTCTGTTCAGCAACCTGGTTCATCATCTCTCCTTATATCTGCCTATTCTTTACCTTGCCTATTCGTGGCTTGACTTCATCATGCACGCGAAGGTTCATGCACCGGTATCCAGAGCCGGCACACCCTTCCCCAAGGTCGATCCCGCTGCCCAGATACGGGCGTCTGCACACGGATTCGGCCCGGGCTACCCCTTCTTTATGGACTCTTATGCAACCGGAATCATGGGCGCCCCCAAAAGATGCATATACAGGTTTATCTGTAAAAAAACAGACTACTTGCGAACCAGCGTGACCAGCGCCGACCAATCACCTAACATCGCCCGCCACTTCTCTTCCCCAATTTGACTGATGATCTGTGTTTGCGCCTCCTCCCAGAGCGGCACGGCCTTCTGCAGCGCGGCCAGACCTTGTGGCGTGATCTGCAAGATGCGTGTCCGGCGATCCGCGCCGCGTGAAATCTTGACCAGTCCATCCCGCTCCAGCGGCTTCAGATTGCGCGCTAGCGTCGTCGGGTCCATCACCAGTGCATCGGCCAGCGGTGTAAGGGCGATTGGACCCTGCGCGCCAATCGCGCCTAATAGCCGGAACTGAGTCGCCAACAAGCCGCTTGGCTGTAGAGCCTCATCGTACATCTGCGTAATGGCGCGTGACGCCTCGCGCAGATTTCCACAGATACACTGCGCGGCAATGTGATGAAAGAGATCAGGATTGCGAGGTGATACTTGGTCAGACATAAAAAGCAGTATATACAGCTATTTTTCGACTGTCAAGCATGGATGATATTTTTAAGGTTATTCTCGCCCTACGGCAGCACAGCCATTAGATCTCGGCGTAGACCTCCAGCACATTGCCTTCGGGATCGGCAAAGTAGACAGTGCGATGCCCGCGCGGCTGGTCGGTCGGCGGCTCCAGAATCTTGACCCCTTTTTCCAGGAGTTGCTGGTAGGAGCGGTCAACTTCCTCCGGCGAAACGCGAAAGGCAAGCTGCACGCCGGGCAGATCAGCGCGCACGCCCGCGCCGTCGTAGTCGCGCGTGCGCTTGCGCAGCCCCAACAGCACGCCCCCCGCGCGCAGCGCCAAACTCGTGTCGGATTCGGAATCAAGAGTAAAGCCAAACAGATCGCAATAAAACGCCTTCATGCGCGGCAAGTCGTCACACAAGACGATCACATAGGTAAGCGCTTGCACGGCTGTCAACATGGGCGAGGCTCCGCTTTAATTTTGTTGAACTGGCTGGATGAGTTGGCTTGATTCGTTTCCATCTCGTTCAAGCACGCTGTCGCCCTAGCATACCATAGGGGTCTGGCGCGGCCCTACTGCTCATCAACAGCAGAGCGCGTGCAAAACACGGCGGCGCAAATGCCATTGACAGGCCGCAGCCAATCCAGTAGAATGTCGATATTCCCGTTAACGTTCACATCTGGGGCCGATAGGCCCCGCTGCGCTCACTATGCATGGTGTTTGGCGCTGCAAACTGGCCCCGATCAAAGCGTGCATCCTGTCTATCCACATGGGCAGTGTGCATTCGATCGCTCCCGCCCTAAACCGTTCTAATGCAATTTCAATGCGACAGGTCAATCTTCACGACGTAGCCAGTGAGGCTGGCGTCTCTGCCCAAACCGTCTCACGCGTCATCAACAATCGGCCGGATGTCGCCCCGGCCACGCGCGAACGTGTCTGGAACGCGATCAACCGCTTGGGCTACAAGCCCAATGCACTGGCGCGTGGCCTGGTGGCAAAGCGCAGCCGCAGCCTGGGCATCATAACCATGGCCCTTGAACAGCTTTTCCACTCCGACGTGATCGCTGGGTTTGAACAGGAGGCGCGTCGCCGCAATTACGTATGCCAAATGGCCTTTACCGATGGCGAAGCGGACGACGTGCGCCAAGTCATCGGGCAGATGTTGGAGCGCCAGGTCGAGGGCGTGGCGCTGCTCGTCCCGATCCAGGTGACGCTGCCGCCCATCTTCTTGCGCGTTCCCATGATTGCGCTGGCGCACCCGCTCAACAACAAGCATGTCATCAACATTGACATTGATAACGTGACAGGCGGCTACACAGCCGTCAATCACCTGCTTCAACTGGGTCATACGCGCATCGGCCAAATTGCAGGCCCTGGCAACTGGAAAGCAACGCATGACCGCATGGAAGGGGCGCGCCGCGCCTTGGCCGAAGCCCAACTAGTCCTGCAACAGGACGATTTTGTCATGGCCGACGATTGGACGCTGCATGCAGGCTATGAAGCGGCTAAGGCCCTTTTGGCACGCAATCGAGGACACACTGCATACTTTTGCCACAATGACAGCCTGGCGCTGGGGGCTATGCGTGCCCTGCGCCAAGCCGGGTATACCCTGCCCGACGAATTCAGCATTGTCGGCTATGACGACTTGCCCACCAGCGAATACACATCGCCCACGTTGACCAGTATACGCCAGCCCATGCGCAGCTTGGGCCAGCTCATGGCGGAGTTATTGATTACGGCTGCTGAACGCGATGAGGTTGTGCGGCACGAGGTCATCATTCCGGTTGAACTGGTCGTGCGCGAAAGCACCACCGTGTGCAAGCGCCAGACCATGCCGAAAGCCATCAGCCAAAGGCTGCAACATAGGCAGTAGACTGCACCATCGCGAACCATTGATATCATCACCATCATCAAGTCTAGATCGTCAAGTCTAAGCTCCTCATTACACATCTCGACGATTCAATACTGAACCAAAGGAGAAAATTGCAGATGTCTTCCCTACGCATGAGTCGCCGCAATATGCTCAAGTTGATGGGCGCGGGGCTGGCCCTGAGCGCCTGTTCACCCGCTCCCACCGGCTCAGGCGCACCAGCCGATTCCGGATCCAGTGCGCCCAGCAGTGAACAGGACACCGTTGTGCTCATGTACAACACCAACGAGATTACGCAGGAAGAGCTGGCCCAGTTCACCGAAGAGTACGGGTACGCTGTCGAATTCATCGAGACGGACTTGACCAAGCTCTTCGCATCGCTGGCAGCGGGCAACCCGGTGGACTGCTTCCGCATTTACGGAACCAACACACCCGCGCTGGTGGCGCGCGGCATCCCCCTGGATCTCTCCGACTACTTCGCCACCAGCGAGATTGTTCCCGTCGACCAGCTGCTGCCCGTCAATGACCTCTACGTGGTCGAAGGCGGGCGTTATGGCATGGTCAAAGATTGGTCGCCCGACTTCTCCATCTTCGTCAATAAGAAGCTGTGGGCCGAAATGGGCGTGGAAGTGCCCGACCCGCGAGAACCGCTGCACTATTCCGAATGGCGTGAGCTTTCGCCCCAACTTACCAAAACAGAGGGCGACCGCACCCTGATCTTCGGCACCGACTTCACGCCCAACGAGCATGTGCTGTTCTGGATCACCACCACCTTTGAGACGCCGACCCACCTCTTCAGCGACGATTTCAGCCAAGTGATGCTGCGCGAAAACGCCGACACCTACGAGTTCATCAACTTCTGGATCGACTGGATGCGCGAAGGCGGCATCCCCAGCGCGATCCACCCCACCGTCGCCGGTTGGAGCGGTCAGGACTGGGTCCAAGGGCAAGCAGCCACGGTTCAATGGGGCTACTGGTTCAGTGGCATGGCCGAGAGCGAGGAAGTCTCCGGCGAGGATATCTTGATGATGCGCGCGCCCACTTGGGGTCCCACCTACTCCAATCCCTGTGCGTCGGGCGCGGGCATGATGGTGACTTCGGTGACCAAGGTGCCCGATGCCGCTTGGAAGATGTTCGAGTGGTTCATGGGTGAACTGCCCGCGGAAAACCGCGCCAAGAGTGGCTGGGGCGTGCCGGGCCTGACCTCATTGCTGGACCTCATGCCTACAGACGAACCCTGGCGGCAGCACAACTATGACATGGTGCAGTGGGAGATCGAGAACACAGCTGTGCCTGTCATCGAATTCAGCCCCTATCTGACGCCCGATGCGTTCAAGGCCTCTTGGGCCAAGTTCGAGGAGCCGGCTGTCCGCGGCGAAATGACCGTGGACCAAATGCTCGAAAATATCGAGAATGAGATCAACGTTGCCATCCAAGAAGGGATGGACCGCGTCGGCGCGTAATCAAGCTATCTACTTGGGTGGCGAGGCCGATTTTATCACGCAGTTCTCGCCACCCAGGCAGACGACATAGCCCCTCAAACGCGTCCAACGCAGCCGCAATTTGGGCAACCGACGTGACCTGGCGAGGAGAGTCATGCAGCAAACATTCAGCAGCGCCGGTGCGCGCAACGTCGCGCCGGGGCGGAAACGAAGTTCGAAGCGCGCTCGCCGCGAAGCGCGTGCGTTCTATCTGTTTGTGGCCCCCTGGCTCTTGGGTTTTGTGGGGCTTTCTCTGTTCCCGTTGGTGCTGGGCTTGGTGATCTCACTGAGCAACTACGACGGCTTCAACGTGGCGACCGCGCGCCTGATTGGCGCAACCAACTATGTGCGCGCCTTGAGCAACCCCGACCTGTGGATCTCGCTGCGCAACACCTTGCTCTATGGCGCGATCACCGTCCCGGCGGGTCTGGTCTTTGGGCTGCTGCTGGCTGTCATGCTCAACCAGGGGATTCGCGGGCGCGCAGCCTTCCGGATGCTCTACTACCTGCCTTCGATCCTGCCGCTTGCGGGCGCGGTCATGGCTTGGCGCTTGCTCTTCAACAAAAATGCCGGTCTTGTCAACGCCCTGATCAGCTTCTTTCGACCGGGCACAGCCATCAACTGGCCCCTCGACCACTTTATGCTGCTCCTCTACATCTTTGCGTTGTGGAACGTGGGCGGCGCAATGGTGATCTTCCTGGCCGGTCTCCAGGGCATCCCCGACTCCTTGCGCGAAGCGGCCAAGCTGGACGGGGCCAATCGCTTTCAGGTCTTTCGCCACGTAACCATCCCGCTGTTGACCCCCGTGATCTTCTTCCAACTGAT
>CAZZNG010000335.1:0-5632 GCA_964655505.1 uncultured Litorilinea sp.
GCCGATCAGCGCGCTCCTCTTGCGCCGCGGCCCCATCACCGCACAGATCGCGATCATGGCTGTGGTCTTTTCCTGGTTGATCGGCGTGCCCCTGGGCATGTTGAGCGCGCTGTGGCGCAACACCCTTTTTGACCACATCTCGCGCATCACCGTCACCGTCTTCATCGCCGTGCCCAGCTTCTGGATCGGCCTCTTGATCATCCTCGCCACGGTGCTCTGGTTCACCTGGCGGCCCCCCCTGACCATCGTGCAGATCTGGGAAAACCCTGCCGCCAACCTCGCCATGACCTCGCTGCCCGCCCTGGCCCTAGGGCTGGGTCTGGCCGCGGTCACCGCGCGCATGGCGCGCTCCGCCGCGCTGGAAGTGCTCTATGAAGACTATGTACGCACAGCCCGCGCCAAAGGGCTGGGCGACAAAATGCTCATGTGGCGGCACGTCTTCAAAAACGCCATGCTGCCGGTCATCACCACTTCCGGCGTCGCCCTGGGCGGGCTATTGGGCGGCGCGGTCTCGGTCGAACGCGCCTTTGGCGTGCCCGGCTTGGGCACGCTGCTCGTCCAGGCGCTGACCGAGCGCGATTGGATGATGATCCAAAACCTGGTGCTGGTCTACGGCGTGATCTTCGCCGTGATCAACCTCCTGGTCGACATCAGCTATGGCTGGTTCGACCCGCGCATCCGCTATGAATAAGGCGGATCTTCCAGGACGCTCAGAGCGCCCCGGAAGGTAGGCGTGCCGGAAGATCACCCGATGAACCAAGAGACGGGAAATCAAGAGACAAGGCAAGCTGATCCATGAGCAAACTCGACACCACGTTGGCGCCGCCGGGCAGCCCGGCCCTCGTCCGGGAGACCGAGCGGGCCGGTACAGACCGCAGCACGATACGCACTGCGCCCATCCGCTTCTTCCGCTCGTCGCCCATCGGCGCAATCTCGGTTTTCATCTGGCTGCTGCTGGTCGCCGTCGCCCTCTTCGCGCCCCAACTGGCCCCCTATGACCCGCTGGAAGGCAACTACGACGCGGTGCGCGCCGCGCCCTCCTCGGCCCACTGGCTGGGCACGGACAACTTGGGCCGCGACGTGTTGAGCCGCATCATCTACGGCTCGCGCATCACCCTGATCGTCAGCATTAGCTCGGTGCTGCTGGGCGATCTCCTGGGCTTTCTCTGGGGCGTCGCCAGCGGCTTTGCCGGGGGGCGCTTCGACATGTTGAGCCAGCGGCTGGTGGACATCCTCATGTCCTTCCCCGCGCTGATCCTGGCGCTGCTGCTGCTGGTGGTGCTGGGCGCGGGCCTAACCACGGTCATCATCGCCATCGCCGTCACCCGCATCCCCACCTCCACGCGCATCATTCGCTCGGTGGTGCTCTCGATCAAAGAGACCGCCTACGTCGAAGCCGCCACCATGATCGGCGCGCCGCGCTGGCGCGTCATGCTGCGCCATGTCGCGCCCCAATGTATCGCGCCGCTGCTGGTCATCGCCAGCCTGCACCTCGGCTCGGCCATCTTCGCCGAATCCGCGCTCAGCTTCCTGGGGCTAGGCATCCCGCCGCCCGCGCCCAGTTGGGGCAACATGCTGGGCGGCGTCTTGGCCGCGTCCTTCCGTCCCCCCTGGTGGCTGGTGCTCTTTCCCGGTGTCGCCATTACCATCGCCATTATGGCGGCGAACTTAATGGGCGACGCGCTGCGCGACTTCCTCGATCCCAAGCTCAAAAAGCGGATCGAATAGCCCCCACGCCTCTTTAACTTCCCGGAAGCGACAGGCTTCCGGGAAGATCATCCAAACGTGGCTATCCAGATCACCATCCAGCTAGAGGAGTAATGCATGAGTTTTGAAGTCTACGACTATCGCACGGTCAACCGCAACGTGCTGGTCACGCCGGAGATCCGCGCCCGGCTCTATCACATGCGGCCCGGCCAAGTCGACCGTCGCCACAGCCACGACTTGGGCCACGAAGTCTTTCTAATCTTGGAAGGACGCGCCGAGTTCAACATCAACGGCACGGTCAAAGAGCTTGGCCCCGGCCAGATGTGCGTCGCCCTGGCCGACGAGATCCACCAAGTGCGCAACCTGCTGCCCGACAAGCCGACCATCATGTATCTCTCGGTGACGCCCCACATCCAGCCCACCCACACAGGCCGCGACGACAAGGACCAAAAAGAGCCGCCCCACTTCGCCCCCAACGCCAACTACGACGACGCGCGCGACGAATCGATCCCCATCGGCGACCTGCTGGATCGAGAAGTCGACGCGCTGCGCCAGGTGGCCCAAGTCGCAGCCCACGCGCTCACAGTGCATGAGGAAATGGCCGAGGCGCTGCGCCAAGCCCACGCCGCACGCGATGCCGCCGCGGCCGCCCGCGCGCGCGACAGCATGTGGGAGGCCATCTACCAGCTACACAAGCAGATCTACGCGCTCGGCGATGTCTGGAACGAATTTGCGCCGCGCGCCGCCAACCTGCAAACCGCCAACTTGCAACAGGAGAAACAATCGTGACGCCGGTCAAAATGGGGGTAATCGGCTGCGGAGCCATCGCCCAAGTCCACCACATGCCCAACCTAAGCGAACTGCCCGACCTTTTCGACGTGACCGCGGTGTGTGACGTCTCGCCGGGCGCGGCCGCCTACGTCGCCAACAAATACCACGTCCCCCACCACTTCACCGACTACCGCGACCTCTTGGCCGCCGATGTGGACGCGGTGCTGCTCTGTCAAAGCGACCCCAAAACCCAAGTCGCGGTCGATGCCTTTGCCGCGGGCAAACATGTCTTCATCGAAAAGCCCATGTGCTTCTCGCTGCAAGAAACCGATGCCATCATCGCCGCGCACCAAGCCGCCGGGACCGTGGGCCAGGTCGGTTACATGAAAGTCTACGACCCGGCCTATGAATACGCGCTGGCCCAAGTGCAGCAGATGGACAACATCCGCTTTATTCAGGTCAACCACCTGCACCCCAACAACGACCTGCATGTGCGCCAGTTCGACGTGCGCCGCTTTGACGACGTGCCCGCCGCAGCCGTCGCCGCCACCCAGGCCGCGCGCCAAGCTGCCCGCCAGGAAGCCATCGGCGACGTGCCGCCCCACGTCGAGCGCGCCTTTCACCTGCTCTCCGGCAGCATGATCCATGACCTCTACGGCATGCGAACCATGCTGGGCCTGCCCGTGCGCATCGTCAGTTCCGAAATCTGGTTCGATGGCCGCGCCTTCTCCATGACCCTCGAATATGCCAACGGCGCGCGCTGCGTCGCCAGTTGGGTGGACCTGCCCGACCTGTGGGATTTCAAAGAAACCCTAGAGGTCTACGGCGACGACAAGCGCGTCATCGTCTCCTACCCCACCGGCTTCTCGCGCGGCATCCTCTCCACCGTGACCGTGCAAGGCATCGACCCCGCGGGCGTCACCTATCGCCAAGAGCCGGCCATTGACTGGGAAAGCGCGTTCAGCCGCGAAATGCGCCACTTCCACGACTGCATCGTCAACCGCGTCGACTGTCGCACCCCCGTCGAATCCGCCCGCGACGACATCGGCTTCATCATCGACGTGATCGAAGCCTACAAACAGCGCGTCTTGGTGAAAGAGTAGCTGTTGGAGTAAGGCAAAGTCATTGCGGCAAGGAGAAAAGAACCTTGTAAAGTGTAACGTTACATGATACAATCATGATATGATCGGCAGCATACGCCACAAAGGACTGCGGCGCTTTTTTGAGACCGGTGATGCACGCGGAATCCGAGGTAACATGCGTCAACGCGTCGCAGAAATCCTAACCATCCTAGACGCAGCCGATAGCCTGGAAGAAGCAGATATTCCAGGCTATCGGCTGCATCCTCTAAGGGGAAATCTACAAGGCTACTGGAGTGTACGTGTAACAGGCAACTGGCGCATCATCTTCTGCTTTGAAGACAGCGTAGCGACCGACATTGATTTGATTGACTATCACTAGGAAGTATTGGAGAAGTATTGGATAGGAGGGATTCCATGCCGATGCATTCGCCGGTTCATCCGGGGCGCATCTTGGCGGGCAGCCTGGCAGAACTCGACCTGACCATCACAGAAGCCGCCCATGTGCTGGGCGTCACCCGGCCCACGATCTCGCGCCTGGTCAATGGCCGCGCATCCATCTCGCCGGAGATGGCGATCCGCCTCGCCAAAGCCTTTGGCAGCACCCCCGAATTCTGGCTCAAGCTGCAACTCAACTATGACTTGGCCCAAGCACGCAAAAAGGCGGACCAGATCCACGTCGAACGCTACCAAAGGGTCGCGTAGAGTAGCCAGAAAAAAATCTTCCGGGACGCTCGGAGCGTCCCGGAAGGTAAATCCTTTAGCATGGCAGAGCCTAAAAATCAAAGCGGCTGGGCGGCAGTTCCGTGTCCGGGTGCTCGCGCATGAAGTGCGCGATGTGGTTGCCGAAGTTCTCCTGCAACTGCACCGTCATGCCCCCATCCACCACCATGATATGCCCGGTGACAAAGCGCGCCTCATCCGAACAGAGGTAGTGCACCGCGTGGGCAATATCGTCGGGCACCCCCGTGTGGCGCAGCGGGTAATTCTGCTCGATCAGCTTGAAGTGGGTCGGGTTTTCCTTCCAACGCTCGGCCATGCGCTCGGTCACAATATGGCCGGGACAAATCGCATTGACACGTATCCCCAGCGGCCCCAGGTCGATCGACATCTGCTTGCTCATGGCGATCACCGCGGCCTTGCCTGTCTCATAGATCAAACTGCCCGGCGCAAACAAAAAGCCATGCACCGACGCAATGTTGACAATGCTGCCGCGCCCCTGCTCGCGCATATGGGGCACGCCATAGCGCGCCGTCCACAAAATGGTCTTCGCCATGATCGTCATGCCATAGTCAAACGCACTGTCCGTAATCGTCAGCGCGCTGCCGTCCGGCTCCTGCCGCCCATAGGCATTGTTGACCACGATGTCGAGCCGCCCCCACTTTTCTACCGTCTTGGCGATCATCTCCTCAAACTGCTCGCGCTGCGTCACATCGACCGCCGCGGCAACCGCCGTGCCCCCGGCTTCCTCAATGCGCGCGACATTCGCCTGCGCGTGCTCGCCGTTGATATCCGCAACATAGACGCGCGCGCCCGCCGCGGCCAGCCGCCGCGCCGTCGCGCCGCCAATGCCCATCCCGCCGCCAGTAACGATGGCAACCCGATCTTGTAAACTGCTCATAGTGCCTCTTTCCAGTGTACAATTGATTGGTTATGGTGGTTTGCTTATAGCAATTTGCTTAAGGTCAAGCTGTTGCTTGGATTGGTTTGTGTGGTGCTTCTAGCGCGTGACGCGCTAAAACGCGAGGACTCAACCGGCGCAGTGTACCCCAATTGGCCGCCCCTTGTCACCTTACGCCCCCGCTAACTTCCCCAAGCGCCACGCCGCGTCGATCTTAGCGTCATACGGATTATCACAGGTTACGGATTATCACAGGTGTGGACAATGTGGCCTGCCATGATACAATGGTCTGAGCCGGGCGGCGAAGGTGCCGCCTCATGCCCGCACAGCGCCGTTTACCGGCACGTTCACCGTCACAGCGCACAATCAAGGACAACCCGTGAATCCCCCTGTTTTTTGCCGCACAGGCGAACGGCCCGCGTCTGGATTGGCTTATGCTGCCGACCAGCCCTAG
>CAZZNG010000336.1:0-5589 GCA_964655505.1 uncultured Litorilinea sp.
CAGCCCCTTCCTCCAACGGCACAGTTTCCAACGGCACAGCCGCGGGGGCGGGCTGCGTCACCGGCTGCGGCGTAGCAGCAGGCGCGGCCTGTCGCGCGGCCACATGCGCCAGGATATCCTTTTTGGTGATGCGCCCGCCCAAGCCCGTGCCGATGAGTTGTTCCAGGTCGACGGCATGTTCGGCTGCAATGCGCGCCACCACCGGGCTAATATAGTCGCGACCGCTGGGCCGTTCCACCGGCCTCGACGGTGCGCCAGCCGCAGCGACGGATGGGGCGACAGGTGATGCAGCAGCAGATGGTGTAACAGACGGCACAGTCGCGGCCTCTGTTGTGGCCGGTTGGCCGGTTGGCGCGGCCTCGCTGGCCGCGTCTGCTGCGTCTACCGTGTCAAGCACCTCACCCGGCGCGCCGATATAGGCCAACACCGTCCCCGCGGCCACAGTCTGCCCCGCGTCAACCAGAACGCGCAACAGCGTCCCCGCGGCGGGCGCGGGCACTTCCGTGTCGATCTTGTCCGTGCTGATCTCCAACAACGGCTCCAAGCGCTCGACCGTGTCGCCCGGCGCTTTGAGCCAGCGCGCCACAGTCCCCTCCACAACAGATTCGCCCATTTGGGGCATTTTCACCGCAACGGCCATCGTTCGTCACACAATCGTCGTTAGGCAGTGGGTTCGCCTGTGGGAGCGAGCGTGCGCGGGGCCAAGGCCGGCGCGTCCATCTCGCCCGTGAAATAGAGATATTGATTGCCCGGCACAGTGGTGAATCCCCCGTGGCGGCCATCCGGCGTCAGCACCACAAAATTCATGCGCCCGTCTAGTTCGGTTTCCAGGTGGGCCAGATCGCGCAGGGCCTCTAGCCCGGCCTCCTCCAGCGTCATGCCAAACTTCAGGTAGAGGATCAAGCTGCGGGCCGTTGCCGCGCGGATCGCCAACTCGCCCATGCCGGTGCAGGCCGCCGCGCCATAGCGGTTGTCGCAATAGTTGCCCGCGCCGATGATTGGGCTGTCCCCCACCCGGCTCGGATACTTCCAGGCAATGCCGCTGGTGCTCACAGCCGAAGCCAAATTGCCCTGGCGGTCGCGCGCCAGATAATTCACCGTGCCCAGCGTATCGTCGCGCTTGGCCTCACGCTGGCTTGGTGCAGCGGCGGCATCGGCGCTCACAGAGGTCGTGGCAACGGCGGCAACGCTCTGATCGTGCAGGGGCACAGGCGCGGTCAGCGCCGCGGCATGTTGCACCAAATTGTCGCTGCTGCCGGGCCGCACACCGCGCTGCTCAAAGCGCGCGTACCAGCGTTCGAACGCGGCTGCGGTGCGCTGATCCGCGGGCGTCATGCCCATTTCCGCGGCGAACCGCTCCGCGCCCCGGCCCACCAGCAGCACATGGGGCGAGCGCTCCATCACCTTGCGCGCCAGCGTGATCGGGTGCCCATAACCAAGCAGTGCGGCCACCGCGCCGCTGCGCAGGGTGCGCCCATCCATGATGCTCGCATCCAGTTCGACCTGGCCCAGCACGTTGGGGATGCCGCCATAGCCTACGCTGTGATCGGTGGGGTCGGCCTCGGTCACGCGGCAGGCTGCTTCCACCGCGTCCAGCGCGGAACCGCCCTCACGTAGCAGTTGCATGGCCGCGATGGCCCCGGCGCGGCCATTCTCGCTGGCAACGATAATCGGCATCACCTCGTCGGCTGCCATCCACAATGCTTTCTAGGTGCAGCGATTCTTGCTCGTTGAGCGTTGATCTTCCGGAGGCTTTGGCGCTACCCGGAAGGTGTATGACGATACCCTATTCGCGCGCTGTTGTGGCGGACTGGGCCAAAAAGTCGCGCAAAATGGCTTCGACCGCGGCTTGCAGCGGTTCCCATTCAGCCGCGGGCACTTTGTTGACCGTCACAAAATCTTGGGCCATAAAGACGTTGTAAACGCCTTCCAGCGCGAGCAACTGCGCGGCCAGCGGGTCCTCCACTGGTTCGGCTTGCCCGGCAGAGAAATTACGCGCTGGGTCGAAGCGCTGTCCGGCCAAGACAAATTTGCGCGCGTTTGGGTTGGGTGTGGCATGAACTTCAATGGACATGGGGTCTAGTATAGCAGGCCGCGTGCGGCGCGTAAAATACGGTCGTTTTCCCGTCACCCCAGCCGCTCTGCCATCTGCTCTGCCACCAATTCGGCCACATCCTTGACCACCACCCCGTCGCCTGCCTGGGTGGCCGCGTCGGTCAGCATGGTCAAGCAGAAGGGGCAGCCCACCGCAATCGTCTGCGCGCCCGTCTCCTTGGCCTCGCGGTAGCGGTTCTGGTTCACCCCTTCGTCGCCCGGCTCCTCTTCCTTCCACATCTGCGCGCCGCCCGCGCCACAGCAGAACGATTGGCGACCGTGCCGCGGCATCTCGATCACTTCGCCCACAAAGGCCCCCAGCGCGGCGCGCGGCGCGTCGAGAATGCCGTTGTGCCGCCCCAAGTAGCAGGGGTCGTGGAAGGTGATCGTGCTGCTGTCGCCGTTGGGCTGCACGCTGATGCGCTTGGCCGCGGCCAATTCGCTCAACAGCTGCGTATGGTGGATCACCTCATACTCGCCGCCGTACTGGGGATACTCCTTGCCCAGTGTATGCAAACAGTGGGGGCAGGTCGTCACGATGCGCTTGGGCGCGACCTCGTCGAGCATTTCAATGTTGGCCTTTGCCATCTCGAAAAAGAGATATTCATTGCCCGCGCGCCGTGCAGAATCGCCTGTGCAGCGCTCCGATTCGCCCAGCACCGCGTAGTTGACGCCCGCGGCGTTGAGCACTTTGGCAAAGGCTTGGGCAGTGGCCTGGGCGCGCGGGTCATAGGCCGGGGCACACCCCACCCACCAGAGCAGGTCCGGCTGGGGGTTCTCGTCGATCGTGGGCACGTCCAGCCCTTCGGCCCACTTGAGCCGGTCGCGGCCGCGCAGGTTCCACGGGTTGCCGTTGCGCTCCATGCCGCGGAACGCGCCCTGCAACTCGCCGGGGAACTCGTTTTCCATCAAGACCTGTCGCCGCCGCATGTAGAGAATATCGAACATCGGCTCGTTGCCCACGGGACAGATGTCGACGCACGCGCCACAGGCTGTGCACGCCCACAGCGCCGACTCACTGATGGCAAAATCGAGCAGCGGCTGCGCTTCTGCGCCTCCGGCCAACTCGTCTAGATGCTCATTGACATAGTAGCGCTGGTTGATCTCCAATGCCGCGGGCGACAACTCCTTGCCTGTCACATAGGCTGGGCAGACGTCTTGGCAGCGGTTGCACATGATGCATGCATAGGTATCGACCAGATGCGTCCACGGCAGATCGGTCACGGTCGCCACGCCAAATTCCTCGATCGAGTCATCCTCAAAATCAATCGGTTCAATGGCCCCTAGCGAACGGCGCTCGGGCTTGGTGGCATAGTTGACGCCCGCCAAGATCAAATGGAAATGCTTGCTGTAGGGAAAATAGGGAATGAAAAGCAGGACCAGCCCCAGCGCCACCCACCAACCGGCGTGGTGGCCTACTTCGAGCGCGACCGGACCCCACCCGGCCCATGCTTGCGCCAACAGCGTGCTAAAGGGCCGGAACGGGTCGCCGCCCACCTGCGCCACGGCAAAGCTCTCGCCCAGCAGGCGAAAGCCGACATGCAAGAGAATAAACAGGCCGACGATCAGCGAGTCACGCTCGATCGCGCCCGCGCGCACCTGGGGCAGCAGCGGCACATTGGCGCGCGTCTGCACAGCCGGTGGCCGCCACACAAAGCGCCGCAGCAAGAAGTAGACCATGCCCACCAACACCGACACGGTGAACAAGTCGGCCAGCAAGCGGTAGAGATCGCCAATCCACCCCTCGCCCAAGAAGGTGATGGGGGAGAAGCCTTGCAGCAGATCGCCCAGGTTGACGAGGAAATAGAAGGTAAAGCCCCAGGCAATCATGGCGTGAAAGACATCGGAAAGCTTGCGCGTCTTCCAGATCGGGCGCATGGTCAGCCACGTAGCCAGCGCATGGCCTACGCGCGCGGCCACATCACGCCACGCCGGAAACTCACCTTGCCCGCGGCGAATGACCCGGTAGACCGCGCCCCAACTGATGAACGCGTAGCCCAAAGAAGCCGCGGTCAGGATCAGAAAGAGCAGTTTTTCGCCAAGAGTGAGCATACTGTCCTCGGTCGGTTGAAACAGGCCCTTGCCGAGCCTGTGGTGGGAGTCTGTTGATTGTTGTTCCCAATATTATACACGCATGGGGCCGGATCGCCGGTCTCGCTGCGCGCCCCCGACGCCAAGCGCCCCCCTACAGCCACAGCGCAGCGGTTTCCCCAATCCAGACCAATGTAGGAGAATGGCAACGCTGGTTACTGCGCTGGCGGCACGAACCAAGCAATGTAAAGAGAATTCAATGGAGTAACAACACACTGTAGAGATAACACTCTGTCAATGCGCAGTAAGGACAGCGCAAAGAGCAGAGCTACCAGGGAGGAGCGCGCGCACCATGCAACTACACGGCATCCATCATGTGACCGCGGTGACGGGCCAGGCCAAGGCAAACGTGCAGTTCTATACGGAAGTCTTGGGGCTGCGCCTGGTCAAGAAGTCGGTCAACCAGGACGACGTATCGGCCTATCACTTATTCTATGCCGACAAGATCGCCTCCCCCGGCACAGATATCACCTTCTTCGACTGGCCCCACGCAGGCCCCGCTGTGCGCGGCACAGACAGCATTGTCAACACCCAATTTCGCGTCAACGGACGCGCCGCGCTCGACTACTGGATGGACCGCTTTGAGGCCCAAGGTGTACGCCATGCAGGGTTGGAGCAGTTCGACGGCCATGACATCCTGCGCTTTGAAGACCCGGAGGGGCAGCGGCTGACGTTGGTAGATGATCACGGCGCGCCCTTTGAAGGGGAAGTGTGGGATCGCACCGACGTGCCCGTCGAGCACGCGCTGCGCGGCTTCTATGCTGTGACCTTAGCTGTGCCCCAACTCGCGCAGATGGAGCCGATCTTTACCCGGCTGCTCGAATTTGAGAAAGTCAAGACCCTGCCCAGCGTGGACAACCCCGACGAGCCGGTCACCATCTTTGCCATGGACGGCGGCGGGCCAAACAAAGAGCTTCATGTGCGCCAAGTGCGTGGGCGTATGGGCTATCCCGGTCACGGCGGCGTTCATCACGTCGCCTTCCGGCTGCGCGATGAAACCGAGCAACAAGCCTGGCTCCAGCGTCTGAACGAGATCGGCGTGGGCAATTCGGGCATCATCGACCGCTACTACTTCAAATCGCTCTACTTCCGCATCTCCAACGGCATCCTCTTTGAACTGGCGACCGATGGCCCCGGCTTTGCCACGGACGAGCCGCTGGAGAAGCTGGGCGAACGGCTGGCCCTGCCGCCCTTCCTCGAACCCCAGCGCGCGCAGATCGAGGCGGGCTTGCAGCCGCTCTAGCCGCAATCGGCCAAGCACAGCCACCAGTACAGCCAATAGAAAGGGCGTGCCAGGGGAGTTGACCCCCGCTTGGCACGCCCCAAGCTTAAATCTTCCCGGAAGCTGCGCCCATCTGCTCGCGAGATGGAATGTCATTTAGCGCCCATCTGCTCGCGAGATGG
>CAZZNG010000337.1:0-5532 GCA_964655505.1 uncultured Litorilinea sp.
TGGGTTATAAGATGAGCGAAACACATCTCGAGCGTATTCAGGATATCGAAGACGAATATTTTCAAACACTGGAACGCTATATCTGCGCCACGGGGCTGGACCCGAAGGAGCTAGAGGCTGCGATTGAGCATCCGCGGGCACGCCTGCGCCATCTTGGCAGCGTCAAAGGCGACTACTACCTGCGCCTCAACAACGGCTAGTTGATCCAACAGACCGGGCGCGCCGCGGGGTGAATGCGGCGCGCCCTTTTCACGGTACGTTCTTTGCGTGGCAGGCGCTGGCCTTTGCACCTGCCAGTTTATGATACGAGTTCACAATCGCGAGCACTGTTGTACCTTATGAAGCAGATTATTCCCGGCCTCTGGCAGTTTGATGAAATCGGCAGCAATGTTCACTGTTATCTATGGGCGTGGGAGCAAGGCTACACCCTGATCGATGCAGGATTTCCGCGTGACGCCAAGACCATCTTGGCGGCGCTTGCGGCGCAACGAATTCCCTTTCACCAAGTCCGCCGCATTTTGGTGACCCACGCCGACCTGGACCACACAGGAGGGGTGGCTGCCATCAAGCGCGCAACCGGCGCGCGCGTTGTTTGTCACACGGTCGAAAAAGAGTACCTAGAGTACCCCATGCGCCGTCAACCGGCCGCCTGGTTCATGCGCCTGCCCTTTCGCGCGCTGACCTTGCTGCCGGAGTATACGCCGCGCGCGGTCACACCCGACGAACTGGTGGTGGACGGTCAAGAACTGCCCGAAGGCTTTACGGTGGTGCATACACCCGGCCACACACCCGGCCACATCTCCCTGCTGCACCGTTCGCGCCGACTGTTGATCACCGGTGATGCCCTTTCCAACCGCGGAGGCAAGCTGCGCTCGCCCCTCGGCCTCTACACACCCGACCGGGATAATGCCATGCGCAGCATTTGGAAGCTGGCAAAGCGCTACGGCGATGACTTTGAGACCGTCGCCTTTGGGCATGGCCCGCCCATTCTCAACCACGGCGGCAAACGGCTCAAGGGGTTTGCCAGCAAGATTTTCTCCACCGATATTTAGGCATGCAGGCCGGGCGCAGCGTGTTGGCGCTACGCAACCGGCTGGCGCACGGGGAGCAGATCGCGCTGGCCCACATTTGCCGCAATTTGAATCGGGTCATAGGTCGGTGAGTAGGGGGGCGCATAGGAAAGGTCGAGCAGGGCAATGTCCTCCAGCGTCATGCGCGCTGTGATGGCCGTTGCCACGATGTCGATGCGTTTGTTGACGCCTGCCTTGCCTGCCAACTGCCCGCCGACCACCCGGCCCCCGCGCTTATCAAAGACGAGCTTGACCTTCATCATCTCGGCCCCCGGCCAATAGCCTGCCTTGTCCGCGTTTTCGATCACCACGCTCCCCACAAACTCACCATCTTTGCCAAAGAGGCCGCTGGCGCGTGCAGCCGTTTCGGTCAGCCCTGTGTTCGCGACGGTGTAGTCAAAGACCTTGACCACAGCCGTGCCCAGAATACCCGGCATCTCGACAGCGTTGCCTAGCATGTTCTCGCCCGCGATGCGCCCGCCTTTGTTGGCGGAAGTCGCCAGCGGGATCCAGGCATTGCGGCCTGTGACGATGTGATTGTGTTCGGCACAATCCCCCGCGGCAAAGACCGCGGGATGGCTGGTGCGCATGGTGCGGTCGACCCAGATCGCGCCTGTCTCGCCGATGCGCAGCCCGGCATCCTTGGCGAGTTCGGCATTGGGGCGCACACCAACCGCCACCAAGATCAGATCCGCGGGCAGCGGCTCCGTCTGTTCCGTATCGACCCATAAGCGCCCATCCGCCTGGCGAAATTGGGTGACGCGGACGCCAGTCTGCACGTCGACCCCTTTTTCGCGCATATGCTCAGTGGGCGGCTGCGCCATATCCGCGTCCAGATTGGGCATCAATTGGGGCAGCAGTTCGAGCACGGTGACATGGGCTTCGCGCTCCCAAAGCGCCTCGGCCATCTCCACGCCAATCGACCCGCCGCCGACCACAACGGCTTGCTTGACTTCATGTTCGGCCATGTACGCGTAGATACGCTGCGCGTCGACCAACGAGCGCAATGTAAAGACCCCCGGCAGGTCCATGCCCGGCAGCGGCGGCCTGGATGCACGCGCGCCGGTGGCGATCAACAGCGTGCCGAAGGGCTGGGAAAAGGGCGTGCCCGTTGCGCGGTCAGTGCCCATCACCAACTTGCTTGCCAGGTCGATCGCGGTCACCTCATGGTGGGTGCGTACGTCGATGCCGCGACGGCGACGCGCTACCTCCGGCGTCAGCACGATCAACTGGCGGTCCGATTCGAGCACGCCACCGATCCAGTAGGGCATGCCACAGGCGGAATAGCTGATATAGGGGCTGCGCTCAAAGACAATGACCTCCGCGTCTTTTGCCTCGCGCTTGATCTTGCTGGCCGCGCTCATACCGGCCGCATCGCCGCCAATGATGACAAAAGGTTGAGTTGGAGCGTCCATAGCAAAGTCACTTTCTTGTACGGCGGCAGGCGCGCCGCGGGGCAGTCTGCCGCCTAGGTTGGTTCAATTGAAGCAAGGTTGCCGCATGTGTGAACAATTTGGCCGCCGATCAGCGTGAGCAGGACACGCGTCTCTGCAATTGCATCTCCTTGATCGGGCTGCTTGTCGAGTTCGAAAAGGTTCTGATCCAGCACAATCAGATCGGCCTGTTTGCCCCGTGTTAAGGAGCCAATGGTCGCGTGCCAACCGGCGGCGCTTGCCGCATCAACTGTATAAGCTCGGATTGCTTCGCATAGCGAAACGGATTGGTCAGGATGCCAGGGATCAATCGTCCCTAGAGGTCTGCGATAGCACGCCGCGTGGATGCCTACAAATGGGTTGCAGTCGACGACGGGCGCGTCGCTGCCGAAGACCAAGCGCGTACCCGCGTCGAGCAGGGAGCGAAACGCGTAGGTTGTGCGTGCGCGGTCGCCCAGGTAGCGATCCGCTAGGTCGCGGTCATCCACCAGATGAAGCGGCTGCACGCTGGCAGTCAGGCCAAGGCGCGCCAGCCGCGGTATGTCTGCCGGTGCGATGGTCTGGACGTGTTCGATGCGGTGGGGGATAGCCGGGGCGAGGCCGTTGGCCGCTACCTCCTCGAAGATGTCCAGCACTGTATGGATGGCCCGGTCGCCGATGGCGTGGACGCTGATGGGGAAGCCGAGCCGAGTCGCTTGCTGAAAGATAGCGGCCATTTGGTCAGGCGGCGTCACGTTGACGCCGAAGTTGGCTGCCTCATCCGGCGTTTGCGGCGCAAAAGGCTCCAGCATCCACGCAGTGCGGCTGCCGAGGCTGCCGTCGGCAAAGACTTTGACATGGCCGAGGCGCAGCCAATCGTCGCCAAAACCGCTGCGCAGGCCGAGCGCGGCCAGCGCGGGCAGTTGCTGCGCGGCCACGTTGCAGTTGACGCGCAGCTTGAGCGTCTGCTCGTCGCGCAGCAGTTGGTACGCGGCCAGCATGATCGGCCCATCCGGCCCGTCCATCATGCGCTGGTCGTGGACAGCAGTGATCCCCAGCGCGTGCAGTTGGTGGGCCTGATCGCGCAGGGCTTGCGCCATCGCCGCAGCAGTGGGCAGGGGAATGTGCTTTGCTACCTGCTGAATGGCAAGCTCATGCAGGATGCCTGTTGGGCGGCCCGAGACATCGCGGTCGATCACACCATCGGGCGGGTCCGGTGTCTCGGCGGTAATGCCTGCTTGGTCGAGCGCGGCTTGATTGGCAATGGCGACGTGCATGTCCGATCGGTAGAGCAGCGCGGGGCGCGCGCCGGTGGCTGCATCGATCTCCGCGGCAGTGGGGAAATCCTGCTCTCCCCAGCGGCTTTCATTCCAACCCTGCCCGACAATCCACCCATCCGGCTGTGTGGTGCAATAGGCGGCCAAACGGGCCAGCATCTCCTGGCGGCTCTTGGTCTGGGCCAGGTTAAGCTGCGTTTGCAGCAGCAGCCAATGATAGAGATGGATGTGTGCATCGCATAGGCCGGGCAGCACCAGGCGACCGTTCAGATTGATGCGCTTGGTGTGGGGCGCGGCCAAGGCGGCAACCGGCCCATCTTCGCCCACCGCAGCGATTTTCCCGTCCATGACGGCCAGTGCGGTCGCCCAGGGGTGTTGGCTGTCGGCTGTGAAGATGCGACCGTTGGTCAGAATCAGATCCGGTCCAAGCATGGCAAGGTGTCTACTTTCGTTCAGCGTCGGGTGCGGCTGTTCAGTGTCGGCTGTTCAGCGTCAGTTGTCAGCTTTGATGGTAGCAGATTCTGGGTTGGATACAGTGCGCCTGCACCCGGATTGCAGCGTATCATGATCATCATAAACCCAAGAAGCAAAGCGTGCTACCGTGCTGCCGGAAACGCCAGGCTTGGAGAAAGTTCAACTGTGCACTTGGCACTGTCTAATTTGACACCCACACAGGAGAATGATACACTTCTGGCAGTCAACTTTGAGCGACCTCCTAGACGTCAGATACAGAGTGTCAGACAAGGAGGCGTGGTGTAGCGGTTAGCATATTGGCCTGTCAAGCCAAAGGTCGCGGGTTCAAATCCCGTCGTCTCCGCCAAGTTGACAAGAACGGACCGGCTGAAGCTTCAGCCGGTCCGTTTGTTTTATGCGTCGGGCCAAGTGATAGGTTTGATTTCGGGGTCATGGCCGCCTGCATGACCTGCTGTGAACTACATCGCCACGCCGCGCAATGACAAGGACTCTGCAAAATGGCAGGCGGCCAAGCGCCCCGGCTCCACTTCGCGCAAGGGGGGCGCATCGGTTTGGCACTGCGCCTGTGCGTAGGGACAGCGAGGGTGGAAATAGCAACCCGTGGGCGGATTGGCAGGATCGGGGATCTCCCCTTGCAGCACGATGCGTTTCGACTGCTGCGTCGGCTCCGGCTTTGGCACTGCCGATAGCAACGCTTCGGTATAGGGGTGCAGAGGGCGGCGATAGAGCGCCTCGGTCTCCGCGACTTCTACCAGTTTGCCCACATACATGACAGCCACGCGATCTGCAATATACTCTACGACACTGAGATCATGTGAGATAAAGAGATAGGTCAGATTGAGTTCGTGCTGCAAGCCACGCATGAGTTTGAGAATTTGGGCGCGTACAGAGACGTCCAACGCCGATACCGCCTCGTCCGCGACGACCACGCGCGGGTCAAAGACAATGGCGCGTGCAATACCGATGCGCTGGCGTTGTCCTCCACTAAAGGCGTGAGGGTAGCGGCGCATATATTCCGGGCGGAGTCCCACGCGCTCCAGCGTTTGCGCGACGCGCTCCTCCAGTTGTTTGCCGCTCGCCATGTTATTGATGCGCAGTGGCTCGCCGACAATTTCGAGAACTGTCATACGCGGGTTGAGCGATGAAAACGGGTCTTGGAACATCATGCGAATTTCACGACGATAAGGACGCAGCCCCTTTTTGTCCTGTTGTGCGAGATCGATAATCCGATTGTCGGTCGTGCGATAGAGGATCTCGCCGGCGGTTGGCGCGTGGGCGCGCACAATACAGCGCCCCAGC
>CAZZNG010000338.1:0-5466 GCA_964655505.1 uncultured Litorilinea sp.
GCTGGTCGAGCAGCGCGGTGAGGGTGTCGCGCGCGTTCAAATAGCGTTGGCGGTGCTCCCCATCCGCGCGCGTGAGCAAGATCGGGCCGACGTGGATGCCGTAGATGTCGAAAAAACGATCCCATTGCAGCATAAGGCGCACCTGGCCCACCGCGGCATAAAGCTGCTTGGTCACAATCGACGCGGGCAGATCGGGAAAGCCCAGGTGTGCGCGGCCTGCTGCCACAGCACCCGACGTGCAGACGATGATATCGTGGCCTCGATGATAGAGGTCGGCGCACTGGCGCGTCAACTCGACCATGTGGCTGCGGTCGAGGTGGCGCGTGCCGCCGGTCAGGACACTTGTGCCCAGTTTAACAACGATGCGTTGGTATTGCATGGCTCCGTTCCATGCTCATTGTTCTGTGCTGGCGAATTTTTCCAGCAGATGCCAGCAGATGCCAGTCGATGCGGCGAGCGGCTTGCGGCAAGATGATCGCGAGCAAACCTGCCAACTGGCAGAATTATACTCGATGGCGGCGCGGCGCAGCCAAACCAGGGAGCATGAACCGCCATTCCCGCATCCCTCGGCCATGTTTTTCGCGTGCGCGGCCAGTTGACATGCAGGATTGGCTCCGCCCATAATAGCCTCCATGTCTGCCAAGCCCACAATTTTGACCATGCCCACAACGATGCCCGCACCCGCGGGGAATCAGCCGTTCCCGGCTTGGCCTTGCCGTCTGCCCCTGGGGCGTGTCCGCGGCTGTACCATCTGGGTGGACGACAGCCCAGACAGCATCGCGCAGGGGCTGCGTACAGGCATCTACCGGCTGCCCCACAGCTTCACGCTGCTGCGTGAGTTGACGCCGCGCGGCGCGACCGTGTTGGACTTGGGCGCGCACCTGGGCACGTTCACCCTGGCCGCGGCCGCGCGGGGCTATGGCGTGCTGGCGGTTGAGGCCGCGCCGCGCAATGCGTTCCTCTTGGCGCGCAGCATCGCGCACAATAGGTATGGGGCACGCGCCCGCCTCGTCCATGCCGCGGTCGGCGATCACGATGGGCGCGTGGACTTTCACGCCGCGGGGCCGCATGGCTCGGTGATCCACGCGCAGAGCGATGGCCCGACCGTCTCGGTGCGGCTGGCGACTGCTTCAACGCTCTTGGCCGAGCAGGGTTGGACAGATGTCGGTTTTATCAAGCTGGATGTGGAAGGGTCGGAGGTTGCAGCCTTGACCGACATGGGGGATTGGCTGGCGAACCCGGCCGCGCCGCCCATTTTGGTTGAGGTCAACCGGCACACGCTCGGCCACTTTGGGCAGACGCCGCGCGATCTGCTCGGCGCGCTGGCGGATCGAGGGTACGCGTGCTACCGGCTGGCTG
Source organism: uncultured Litorilinea sp. (assembly GCA_964655505.1). Lineage (GTDB taxonomy): Bacteria > Chloroflexota > Anaerolineae > Caldilineales > Caldilineaceae > QEUY01. The sequence continues at coordinate 1,360 of CAZZNG010000338.1, forward strand.
GGCGCACCCTGATTGCGTCCGCGCCGGATGAGGCGCCGCCCACCGATTGCGAAGACTATTTGGCAGTCAAACAGCCCCTGCCGCGGCTGCGCCATTGGGATGTGGTCGCGGCGCACACAACCCTCCGGGCGCGGCCAAGCTGGTGGCGGCTCTTCGATTGAGCCGTGCCACAGATTTGAGCCACAGATGAGAGCTACAGAAAGAGCCAGCGCGAGCGGCTTAGGTTTGCTGTGCCCCGTCTAGCATGGCGACGACGACAATCCGGTGGGTGTTGTTGTTGCGCGGCCAGCAGCTCACCAGGGTCAAACGGCTGTCGTCAAAATCGCCGATCCATTTGGCATTTGCCACGCGCTGCTCATAGGTGGCGTCTTTTTCAGGCACAATGACCACTTGGGTGACGCTGTAGGTATAGTGCTTTTCGCCCACCCAAATGGTGACGGGATCGCCTTTTTTGAGCTGATCCAGCTCGCGAAAGACGGCCCCCAGGATGTTGTTGTGGCCGCTGAGTACCACATTGCCCACTTCGCCCGGCAGTTTGCTGTTCTTGTGCCAGCCCGCCGCATATTCCGCCACATCCCACTCGCTTAAGATTTGCCCTTCGCGGTCGGTCGCCGTGTGCCAGCCCAACTCGACCACGGGAATATCGAGATCGATGGCGGGAATTTGCAGCCGGTCGGGGATCGTCGCGGCCGCTTGCTCGGCATGGTCGAGCCGCTGACGCCGTGACGGCAGTGGAGGCGCTTTGGCCGCGGACTGTACGGCTTTGGCCTGGGCTGTGGGCGTCGGAGAGCTAGCCGCAGACGCTGGACCGCATCCCGCCAGCCCCACCAACGAAGCCGCGGCCGCCAGGGTCAGGAACGTTCTTCGGTTCATAAGCATTCCTATGAGTTCGCTATGAGCAAGTTCGCTATGAGATCGTGCGCTGATAAAAAAGCAGATCGCTGCGATTGTAGCACAGATTCTGCGTGCTGGCAGTAGATTAGATTGGATTTCGGGATTCCCATCTGCTGGTAAACTCAAGAGATGGGAATACACCAATACGTTGAACAGAACCAGGCGGATCTTCCCGGACGCTCGATGAACATAAAGAATTAAATCGGGTAATCCCTCTCTACCGAGCGCATACCTTCCCGGAAGCTCCAAGCTTCCGGGAAGATCATGGTTTCCGGGAAGATGTATGCGCGGCGATCTATGGCTGGCTCGAATGCCGTCTGCCCTGGGCTTCGGCGCTGATGCGTTCGACCGGTCCGCCCACCGGCGCAAGCATGGCAGTGAAGGTGGTTGTGCCCCCGCGCGGTACGACATTGTGCTCCGGTTCCACCTGGCGCACCGCGATCACCCGGTCCAGCGGGTCATAGGCGGTTAGGACGACCTGCACGCTGACTGCCTCTTCCGGGCCAATATTGCGCACAACGCCACTCACCGTGTAGGAAGCATAGCGCTCGCTGACGGTTTGGATCTCTTCTACCGCCAGGTCACGGTAGTAGCTGCCCACGTAGGCTGGAACCGCACTGAGCGGGTAGGCGTTGTACTGGTCAAATTCGCCCGGCGCTTCGCCAAAGAGGATGGCAAAGGGCGAGCGTTCGCCCACGTCCACCAGGTCGAGCGCGGTCAGCGCCTCGCCTTGGCTGACGACCGTGCCGTCGTCATTCGAGAGGGTGACGCCGACGCGCACCTGCTCCAGCGGCACGTCGGTGGTGTTGTGGATTTCGCCCATGACCCACAGGCCGCCGATCGCGGTTTCGCTGAAATGCAGATTCTCCACCGCAATGGGCAGCGGCGTGGGCGTGGCAGTGGCATTGGCCGCGACCTGCGCTTCTTCTTCACGCGGGACGATCAACTGCTGGCCCACTTGCAGCGAGCGCGGGTCGAGGATGCCGTTGGCCTCTTGCAGCGCAGAGACGCTGACATTGTAGTTGCTGGCGATGGAGAGCAGGCTTTCGCCCGACTGGATGGTGTGAAAAACAGGCGTCGGCGTGACCGTCGGCGTGGCCGTCGGGGCCGGTGTATAGGGGGCTGGGGTGGCGGTTGGCTCGTCGGGCGTACTCACCACAGCCAGGGCAATGGTCGCGGTCGGCTCAGGTGTAGGTGTGGGCGAAAGGGTAACGACTTGGCCGCACCCGGCTGCGGTCGCCACGCTCAGACCCACCAACCAACCTATCCATAGACGTCGCCGGTTCCGCTTGGCTTGGGGTGGCTGGGATGCTTGCATTTGCCCCGAAAAGTTATAGACTGGAACCATAGTGGCAGAGTATACCACAGGACGACGATCCGCCAAGAGCGCACGCTCCTTGTGTGGTGAGCGTGCCGCCCAAGAACGAGGCATGAGGCCCAACCATGTTGATAGCCATTCTATCCGACAGCCATGATCAGATCGCCAATCTGGAAAAAGCCCTGGCCGCGGCCAAGGCAGCCGGTGCAGCGGCGCTGCTCCACTGCGGCGATCTCTGCGCGCCCTTCATGCTCGACCGGCTGGGCAAGCAATTTCAGGGGGAAGTGCATGTGGTCGCGGGCAACAACGACGGCGACGGGCGGCTGCTGCAAACGATTGCGGCCAACCATGCCCACGTCACCCTACATGGCATCTATGCCGAATTGACCTTTGACGGCCACGCCTGCGCCATGATTCATTATCCCGAACCCGCACGGCGCATTGCCCAATCGGGCCAGTTTCGTCTGGTCTGCTATGGGCACGACCACACCAAGCACGTCGAGTCGATTGACACTGCCGCTGGATCGACCCTCTTGGTGAATCCAGGTGAACTGTTGGGCATGAACGGCGCGCCGACGTGGGGGCTGTATGACACATCCAGCGGAGAATTCACCCTGCATACGCTAGAAGAGTAGGCAATGATTGCTTGGTGACGATTGCCAAGTGAGCGGCGTTCGCGGCGATGCCGGGTGTGGTGATAGATAGGGGGAACAGTGCCAACGAGCATTGTACATTGGCCGTATGAATCAACTTTAGCACGTTTATTGCTTGCGCTGGCGCTCGGCCTCTTTGTGGGCGTCGAGCGGGAGCGCCGCGGCAAAAAATCCGGCGTGCGGACCTTTGGGTTCGCGTCGCTTCTCGGCGGGCTGGGCGGGCTGCTGGGCGAAAGCTATGCGCTGCTGAGTGTTGGGCTGCTGGGGCTGCTTGTCGTGTTTTTGAATGTGCAGACCCTCTTGCGCCCCAAGCGCAGCACCGAACTTACAACGTCTGCCGCGCTGATGGTGATTGGGTTTGCAGGCATCCTCTGTGGTCAAGGGCAAACCCTGACCCCGGCAGCCGTTGCGGTGATGACCGCGGCGCTTTTGGATTGGAAGGAGACCCTGGCCGGATTCAGCATCAGCTTGAAGGACGTTGAACTGCGCTCCGCTATCCTGCTCGCTATTCTCGCACTGGTGATCTACCCGGTGCTGCCCGAAGGCACGATAGACCCGTGGGGGCTGATTGACCCGCGCGACGTGCTGGTCACCATCATCCTCATTGCGGGCCTCGGCTTTGTCAACTACATTCTTTTGAAATTGTATGGAACCCGCGGCATCGAGTTGGCCGGATTCTTTGGCGGGCTGGTCAACAGCAGTGTGGCGGTTGGCGAACTCGCGCTGCGCGTGCGCGAAACGCAGGGGGGCATGACCGATACTGCCTACCGGGGCATCTTGCTGGCAATTGCGGCCATGATCATTCGCAATGGCTTTTTGCTCTTTCTGTTAGCGCCGGTGGTTCTACAGGCCGCCGCGCCCGCGCTGGCGTTCATGCTCCTGGTCTGCATCATCTTGACGTTCGGCTTTCGCCGCTTGCCGCTGTCCGAGACAGGAGACACACCAGCCCTCCGTCTAGAGTCGCCTTTCTCGCTCAAGTCCGCCCTGCGTTTCGGCATTATCCTGCTGCTCATCCAGATAACCGGGGTGGTTGCGCAAGATGCATTCGGCCAGATCGGGACGTACGTTGTGAGCTTTTTCGGCGGGCTGTTCTCAAGCGCCAGCACCGTGGCTGCTGTGTCGGCCATGACGACCCGCCTGGTCATTACGCCGTCTGTGGCCGGGTTAAGCGTTGTCATTGCCACGCTGACCAGTGTATTGGTGAATCTGCCCATCGTCCTGCAATCCCAGGAGGGGCACCTG
>CAZZNG010000339.1:0-5440 GCA_964655505.1 uncultured Litorilinea sp.
ACCGGAAGCATGACCGTGGCCCAGGCCATCAACAGCTTTGTCAAAGCGGTGGACAAGGGCTTGCTCAAGATCATGAGCAAGATGGGCATCAGCACGGTAGATAGCTACTGTGGCGCGCAGATCTTCGAGGCGTTGGGCATCGGTGAGGAGCTAATCGAAACGGCCTTTGTCGGCACGCCTAGCCTGTTGGGCGGCGTCGGCTTTGAGAGCGTCGCCGAAGATGTGTTGGCCTGGCACGCCAAAGCGTATCCAGAGCAGGCCAAGACAATCAAGCTGGAAACTTGGGGCCTCTTCAAGTCGCGGCGCGGCGGCGAACTGCATGAGTGGAGTCCGCAGGTTGTCCACGCGCTGCAAGCCGTGGCGAAAGCCGCCGACCAAGAGGAGGCGCAGGCCAAGTATCAAGCCTATGCCAAGCTGATGGGCGGGATGCGGCTGGCCCCGCGCCACTTGCTCGACTTCCAGCAGACGCGGCCGCCGCTGCCGCTGGCGCAGGTGGAGCCGGTGGAGCGTATTGTGCGCCGCTTTAGCACCGCGGCCATGAGCCTGGGCGCGCTGGGCGCGGAGGCGCATGAGACACTGGCAATCGCCATGAACCGCTTGGGCGGCATGAGCAACAGCGGTGAGGGCGGCGAGGCCAAGGATCGCTACTTTACCGAGCGCGCCAGCAAGATCAAGCAGGTGGCTTCGGGGCGCTTTGGCGTGACGCCCGAATACTTGATGAGCGCCGAAGAGTTGCAGATCAAGATGGCGCAAGGCTCCAAGCCGGGCGAAGGCGGCCAATTGCCGGGGCACAAGGTATCGGCGGAGATCGCGGTCTTGCGTCTTAGCACGCCCGGCGTCGCCTTGATCAGCCCGCCGCCGCACCATGACATCTACAGCATCGAGGACTTGGCCCAGTTGATCTACGACCTCAAGGCAGTCAACCCGACAGCCAGGGTGAGCGTCAAGCTGGTTTCCGAGTTCGGCGTCGGCACGATCGCCGCGGGGGTGGTCAAAGGCTTTGCTGACGTGATCCACCTCAGCGGGCACAGCGGCGGCACAGGGGCCAGCCCCTTGAGCAGCATCAAGAACGCGGGGCTGCCGTGGGAGATCGGCCTGTCCGAAACCCATCAAGTGCTGCTGGCGAACGGGCTGCGCACGCGCGTGACGCTGCGCACTGATGGCGGCTTGGCGACGGGCCGCGATGTGGTGATCGCCGCCATGCTGGGGGCCGACGAGTTCAGCTTTGGCACCAGCGCGATGATCGCCGAAGGCTGCATCATGGCGCGGGTTTGCCACAAGAATACTTGCCCTGTGGGCGTTGCCACCCAAGACCCGGAACTGCGCGCCAAGTTCGATGGCACGCCGGAGATGGTCATGCGCTTTATGCTTGCCATCGCCGAGGAAGTGCGCGAGACGCTCGCCAACCTGGGCTTCCGCAGCTTGGACGAGGTGATCGGCCACCCTGAACTATTGCGCCAAGTGGTCTTTGGGCGGGAGGCTGGTTTCATGGACCTATCGCCGCTGCTCTATGTGCCCGACACCGGCAGCGCACGGCGCAACGTCCTGCCCAGCAACGAACTGCCCGAAGAGGAGCATGTGGGGCATCGCATGGTGGCGCAGGTACTCGCCAGCCTGCGCGCCAACCCGGATGCGCCAGTGCGCTTGGCCTATAAGATCGACAACACCCAACGCACGGTCGGCGCGCAGTTGGCCGGGCAGTTGGCGCTGCGTTACGGCAACGACGGCTTGCCCGAAGGACGTGTGCAGATCACGCTGACCGGGTCGGCAGGCCAAAGCTTCGGCGCTTTCGGCGTCAAGGGCCAGCACATGATCTTGATCGGCGAGGCGCAGGACTACGTGGGCAAAGGGTTGAGCGGCGGCGAGATCATCATTCGGCCACCGGAAGACGCGCGCTTCGTGCCGCACCAGAATGTGATCTTGGGCAACACCGCGCTGTATGGCGCGACCGGTGGTCGTCTCTTTGCCGCGGGGGTGGCGGGCGAACGCTTTGCCGTGCGCAACAGCGGCGCGGTGGCTGTGGTCGAAGGCGCGGGCGAACACTGCTGCGAGTATATGACCGGCGGCTGCGTGGTTGTCCTGGGCGAGACGGGGCGCAACTTCGGGGCCGGGATGACCGGCGGCGAGGCCTACGTCTATGACATAGACGAGACATTCGAGCGGCGCTACAACCCAGAGTTGATCGCCATTCGCCGCCTGCGCGGCGCACAGGATGACGCCGAATTGAAGGCGTTGATCCAGGAGCACCTGGACAAGACCGGATCGCAGCGAGCGCGCACCCTGCTCGAAGATTGGGAGGCGCAGCGCCAATTCTTCTGGCACATTGCCCCGCGCGAGAACATGGCCGCCATCGAAGCGGCCAATGAAGGCGCGGGCAAGGAGGAAGAGGAGGAAGAAGCCGCGGCGTAGCCGGATAAGTACCGCGTTTGGGCGCACGTTTGGCTGAGTTGCTGGGTGCAGTGCGCCCGTGGATAAATCGCGCCCAAACGCGGTTGCGTTGCCTTAAATTTTGCTATGTTATGGTAAACTGAGTATGCTTAGGTTTCTTTTTGGACTCAAAATAAATCGGTTGAATCGTCAGCGTTTGAGCCATCGCGATTGCAGCACTGTGAGGAGTTAATCTTGGGTAAGACAATGTTTGAAAAGGTGTGGGATGCACATGTGGTCTCCGAAGACCCCGGTGCGCCCGCCATCTTGTATATTGATGCGCACCTGATCCACGAGGTCACGTCGCCGCAAGCCTTTGCCATGCTGCGCGAACGCGGCCTGAAGGTGCGCCGTCCGGACCGTACCTTTGCCACCATGGACCATGCGATTCCCACGCGCAATGTGGATATCGAGCTTTGGCCCATCGACGCGGCCACGCAGGTGCGTACTTTGCGCCAGAACTGCGAAGATTTCGGCATCACCTTGTGGGACATTAAAGGCGACGTGCAGGGCATCGTGCATGTGGTTGGGCCGGAGATGGGCGTCACCCAGCCGGGCATGACCATTGTCTGCGGTGACAGCCATACCAGCACCCACGGTGCATTTGGCGCGCTGGCCTTTGGCATTGGCACAAGCGAAGTGGGCCATGTGTTGGCGACCCAGTGCCTGTTGCAAAACAAGCCCAAGACCTTTGCCATCAACGTCGAAGGCGAGTTGGGCACGGGCGTAACCGCCAAGGACATTATCCTCGCCATCATTGCCAAGAACGGCGCGGCCGGCGGCACAGGCTATGTCTTTGAGTATCGCGGCAGCGCCATCCGCAAATTGAGCATGGCGAACCGCATGACCATCTGCAACATGAGCATCGAAGGCGGCGCGCGCGCAGGCATGATCGCGCCCGATCAGACCACCTTTGACTATATCAAGGGCCGCCCCTACGCGCCCCAGGGCGAGCAGTGGGACAAGGCCGTTGCCTACTGGAAGACGCTGGTGACCGACGAGGACGCGACCTTTGACCGTGAAATGACCCTCGACGCCAGCAAACTGGAGCCGATGGTGACCTATGGAACCAATCCGGGCCAAGGCGTTGGCGTGACCGGGCGCATCCCCACCCCGGATGAGTTGGAGGATGCCGCGGAACGGCGCAGCCTGATCAGCGCGCTGGAGTACATGGGCTTGAAGGCGGGTCAGGCCATGGAAGGCCAGCCGGTCGACATTGTCTTTATCGGCTCTTGCACCAACAGCCGCATCGAAGACCTGCGCGAAGCCGCCCAGATCGTGCGCGGGCGCAAAGTGGCGGGCAATGTGCAGGCCATGGTCGTGCCCGGCTCCAAGGCTGTCAAGGCCCAGGCCGAGGCCGAAGGGCTGGACCGCATCTTCAGCGAAGCCGGATTTGAATGGCGCGGGGCCGGGTGCAGCATGTGCCTCGCCATGAATGACGACAAGGCCGGTGCGGGCAAGTATGTTGCCAGCACCAGCAACCGCAACTTCCAGGGCCGCCAGGGGCCGGGCGCGCGCAGCTTGCTCATGAGTCCGATCATGGCTGCTGCGGCCGCGGTCAATGGCCGCGTCGTGGATGTGCGCGAGATGATCAACTAACAGGGCAGAAGCGAGGAGAACAATGGAACCCTTTACCAAACTATCTGCCAAGGCCGTCCCGCTGCGTGCCGAAAATGTGGATACCGACCAGATCATTCCGGCCCGTTTTCTCACGGCTGTGACCAAAGAGGGCATGGGCGACGGTCTTTTCTATGCCTGGCGCTACAATGCAGACGGCACGCCCAAGCAAGAGTTCGTGCTCAATCAGCCGGAGTACGAGGAGGCTGAGATCCTGATTGCAGGGCGCAACTTCGGCAGCGGCTCCAGCCGTGAACACGCGGTCTGGGCGCTGACCGACTATGGCTTCCGCTGTGTGATCACGCCCGGCTTTGCCGATATCTTCTACAACAACAGCCTCAAGAATGGGCTGCTGCCTGTGGCGCTGCCGGAAGAGACGGTGAACATGCTGCTCGACCTGATCGAGGAGGAGCCGGAGACGCGCATCGCGGTCGATCTGGAACAGCAGGAAGTCATTCTGCCCGACGGCCAGCGGCTTGGCTTCGAGATCGACGCCTTCCGCAAGATGTGTCTGCTCCAGGGGGTAGACGACCTCGGCTATATTATGTCCAAGGACGATGCAATTGCCGCCCACGAGGCGTCTCCGGCCTTCTAAGCCGGTCCTTGCGCTTTAAACGGAGACAAATCAGCAAGTGGTTACGGGCGCAGGCTTCTGCGCCCGTATGCTATAATGCGCCAGGTGCACCGATGCAGCGCCGTGCGGGAACGGCAGGTGCAGAAACAGCGGGGGTTCATGCCCACAGCGGCCCACTATCTCATTGCTCCGGCAGCGTTGGAGGATGTCGCCGCGCTGCGCGACCTGGCTGAAGTCTGCTGGCGTGCCACCTATGGCGACATCTACACGCCCGACTTCATCAGCGGCTTTTTGGCGCGTGCCTACAGCGAGCTAGGGCTGCGCCATGCGATCACCGACCCGGCCAACTGTTTTTTATTGGCAAAGCGCGGCGAGACGCCTGTCGGCTTCGGTCAGGTTGGCCCGGCTTTTCATGCAGGCAATGGCCCTATGCTCACCCAGGTCGATCTCCATCGCCTCTATTTGCACCCGGCGCACCAGCGCCGTGGGCTGGGACGGCGCTTGTTGGAGACGCTGGAAGCGTGGATACGCGCCGCTGGACATGACCGCTACGGCTGCTATGTGCACAGCCGCAACACCCCCGCGCAAGCCTTCTACGCTGCCTTGGGCTTCGTCCACCACCCTGGCCGCGATACCCATGACGAACTGTACCTAGTGAAGTCGCTGGCATAAGGATTTATCATGATAAAGCCGCAACAAAAAGCATTGGCAAAGTCAAATACCTGGCTCTATCTACTATTTTGGTCGTCCTTGGGCGCGGGCATTATCTATTTGCTCAACAACCTCATCTGGACAATCTCAACGCGCATGGGCTTTGACCAC
>CAZZNG010000340.1:0-5391 GCA_964655505.1 uncultured Litorilinea sp.
GAAGTCATCACGCCGACAACCATTCCTTGAGCGCCATGTTGACCGCCTCCGGCCTTTCCATGGTCGACAGATGTCCGCAATCGGGCACGATTACCAGCCTGGAACCATGAATGCCGGCGGCAATTTCCTTCGCCAGTTCCGGCGGAGTGAGCACGTCGGCGTCGCCCACTAGAACAAGGGTCGGGCATCCGATCTTTGGCAACAGTGGCCGCGAATCCTGCCGCGACATGATCGTTTTGGTTTGACGCACGAAGGCTTCCGCGCCGGTCTCCGCGGCCATGGTTCGCACCAGATGATTGATGGCGGCCTTGGACATGTTATAGGCCGCGGAACCGGGGAAAGCCAGTTCCTCATGGATCGAACTGATCACAATGATCTTGCCGCGCGCCGTTCCCTCCTGCCGCGGCTGGGCCACCATCTGCTGCGCGGCAAATTGGCAGGTGTGGAACACGCCGAACTGGGTCACCTCAATCGTACGCAGCACATTCTCCCATTTGGCCTCGATCACCGGCTCGCGGATCGAGTGGGCCGCGTTGGCAACCGCAATATCCAACCGGCCAAAGTGCTCGACCGCGGCGTCGATCATACGCTTGACCGCGGCGCGGTCGGCCACGTCCGCCTGCCACACCAGCGCGTCGCTGCCCGCCTCGCGGATCGACGCGGCCACGGCTTCGGCCTCCTGCGCGTGGCTGCGATAGTTGACCACCACCTTGGCCCCGGCCGCGCCCAGCGCCTGCGCGATGCCCTGGCCGATGCCGCGCGACGCGCCCGTCACCAGCGCGACCCTTCCGGCTAATGTCTTCATACAGCGTTCTCTTTCTTTACATGGTTAGCGTTGGTTGGATCAAGAGCGCCCGATCTGCGGCTCGACAAAGGGCATCTCCGCGTCCGCTTGCGGGCGCAAAAAGTCAAAGTCACAGCCCTCGTCGGCCTGGAGCACATGGTCCACATAGAGGCGCGGATAGCCGCGCAGATGGCGGCGCGGGGGCGCAGTCCAGCGGGCGCGGCGCTCGGCCAGTTCCGCCTCGTCCACCAGCAGATCCAAGCGGCGGTTGGGCACGTCGAGCCGGATCAGATCGCCTGTCTGCACCAGCGCCAGCGGGCCGCCCACCGCGGATTCAGGCGCGGCGTGCAGCACCACCGTGCCATAGCTCGTTCCGCTCATGCGCGCATCGCTGATCCGCACCACATCCTTGACGCCAGCCTGGAGCAGCTTGACCGGGATGGGCAGTTGCCCCCACTCCGGCATCCCCGGCACGCCGCAAGGCCCCGCGTTGCGCAGCACGATCACGCTTTCCGGCGTGACAGGCAGGTCCGGGTCATTGCACTCGGCCATCATGGTTTCATAGTCGTCAAAGACCAGCGCAGGCCCGGTATGCTCCATCAGGTGCGGGCTGGCGGCAGAGGCTTTGAGGATCGCGCCGGACGGCACAAGGTTCCCGGTCAGCGCCACCAGCGCGCCGCCCCCTTGCAGCGGCGCGTCCAGCGTGCGGACCACGTCCGCGGCCAGTGCGGGGTCTGCCACCGCCGCGGGCGACTGGTCGAGCAGCTCGCCCAGAGTCTGCTCCGGCGTCATGCGACAGGCCAGATCGAGCCGTGGGCGCAGCGCCTCTAGCACAGCCGGGACGCCGCCCGACGCGTGAAAATCGGCCAGCAGATAGCGCCCAGACGGCTTGAGATTGAGCAGCAGCGGCGTCTGGCGCGACAGTTCGTCAAAGCGCGCCAGGGGCAGGCGAATGCGCCGCCGTCCGGCAATGGCAACCAGGTGGACAATGGCATTGGTCGAGCCGCCAATCGCGGCCAAGAGGCGAATGGCGTTGTCAAAGGCCTCCGGCGTCAGCAGCGCGCTGGGGCGCAGCCCTGCCCGCACGCGGTCCACGATCGCATGGCCCGCGGCCTCTGCCGCGACCAGCCGCGCTGGGTCGTCGGACGGGATGCTGCTTGTGCCCCACGGCATCATGCCCAGCGCTTCGGAGAGCGCGGTCATGGTCGACGTCGTGCCCATCTCGTTGCACGCGCCGTGCGAACAGGAAATGCACGCCTCGAACTGCCGCCAGGCCGCGTCATCCATGCGCCCAGCGCGGTACTCATCCCAATATTGCCAAAGGTCTGTGCCCGTGCTGATGGCTTCCCCGCGGAAAAAGGCCACCGGCCGCGGCCCCGCGGAAAATTGCAGCGCGGGCAGATCCGCGCTGGCCGCGGCCATCAGTTGGGCTGGGGTCGTCTTGTCACAGTTGGTCAGCAGCACCACCCCATCCATCGGGTAGCCGCGGATCGACTCCTCCACATCCATCGACACCAGGTTGCGATAGAGCATATCCGCGGGCTTGAGCAGATCCGCGCCCAGGCTCATGGAGGGAAATTCAAGCGGGAGGCCCCCCGCGGCCAAGATGCCGCGCTTGATCGCGGGGACAATTTCATGAAAGCCAAATTCGCATGGGCTGTAGTCGCTGACGGGGTTGCAGATGCCGATGATCGGCTTTTCCATGATCTCGGCCGCGTCATAGCCAAGCACGCCCAGCGCGGCGCGATGGCGCAAGCCCATTTCGTCACGCCGCGCAAACCAGCGACGGCTGCGTTGATTGGGAAGTTGCATGGTCATTGCCTAGTGGCTAGGTAGGAGATTGCAAGCGGTTGCAGACCTACATTGCAGACCTACAGAGTGATTGAGGCTCATTCATGAGCATGAAGCATGAAAAATAGGAATCCCACTCATCCAGGGATTCACCTTCCAGCAGATTCACCTTATATAGATAGATGATATAGATGATATAGATGATCGCATCGTAGCAAGCGCGGATCTGCTTGTCAATTTCCAGCCGAAACATGCTATCATGCCCTCGCGCCGCGCACCCCGCGCGCAAACCCCTCTCAACTAGCAAGGATTTGTTCATGATCATCGAGTGGAACGCCCACCTATTCAGCGCCGACGCCGAGCGCTATCCCTTCCACCCGCGCGCGGCCTACACGCCCGGCCCCAATATGCGCAAGGCCGACCCATTGGGGGACTACCTGGCGACCATGGCCGAGCGCGGCGTGGACCGCGCCGTGGTGGTACATCCCGAACCCTATGGCGACGATCACCGGCTGGTGCTGGACGCGCTGCGCGCCGAGCCGGATCGCCTCCTAGGTACAGCCCTCTTCTACCCCGACGACCCGGACGCGCCCGCCAAGCTGCGCGATCTGGTGGCGCAGGCCCCAGCCATCCGCGCCATGCGCTTTCATGCCCACCGCGGCAAGGAGCAGTATCTCAACTCTTTCGACGACCCTGGCGTGGTGGCCCTGTGGCAGACCGCGGCCGACCTGGGGCTGATCGTCGAACTGCACATCGGCCCCAACTACGCGGCCCAGGTCGCCCGGCGCATCGCCGACTTCCCCGCCACGCCCGTGCTGATCGACCACCTGGCCGAGCCGCACATGGGCAACGCGGTGGAATATGCCGATGTGCTCGACCTGGCTGATTTTGAAAATGTCTACATGAAGCTGTCGGGGCTGAACCACTTTGCCACGGACGCGCCACGCTATCCCAGCGGCAAGCCCTTCACCCGCCGCGTCGTGGCCGCCTTCACCCCCGCGCGCATGGTCTGGGGCAGCGGCGTGCCGGAGATCGTCGACGAACACCTGGCCGAATACAGCCAAGCAGAACGCGCCTGGGTCAAAGGCGAAAACCTGGCTCGCCTGCTCAAGTGGGCATAACCCACTTCACCTTCCGGGACGTTCGGAGCGTCCCGGAAGATCACGACTTGCCCGGCGTCACCAGGCCGCTCTCATAGGCGATGATCACCAACTGCGCGCGGTCGCGCGCGGCCAGCTTGCTCAACAAGCGGCTGACATAGGTGCGCGCAGTGGCCGGGCTGATGGTAAGCGCGGCCGCGATCTCGTCATTCGATTGGCCTAGCCCCACATGGCGCAAGACCTCCTGCTCGCGCTCGGTCAACTCGTCAAGCAGCGTGGGGTCGGTGCGTGCCCCCTCTCCCGCGGCCAGCTTCTGCATCACGCGGCGCGTGATCGCGGGCGAAAGCAGCGCATCGCCCCCGGCCAAGACATGCACAGCCCGGCGCAGTTCTTCGGGTGAAATGTCCTTGAGCAGATAGCCCGCGGCCCCGGCGCGAATCGCCTCCTCGATTTCCTCATCCTCGTCAAAGGTGGTCAACACGACTACTTTTGTGTCGTTCAGCCCCGGATCGGCCACGATCGCGCGCGTCGCGGCCAGCCCATCCATCTGGGGCATCCGAATATCCATCAACACCACATCGGGCTTGGTACGCTGCACCAAGCGCACCCCGCTGTGCCCGTCGCCCGCCTCGCCCACAATCTCGATCGCGGGGTCACGCTCCAATAGAGCGCGCAGCCCGGTCCGCACCAGCGGTTGATCGTCGATCAACACGACAGATATCTTTGTCGAATTCATTGTCGAACTCATGGCTCATCCTTCAGCGGGATCGTCGCCTCCACCGCAAAGCCGCGGCCAGGTCGGAAGCCCGCTGTCAGCGTGCCGCCCAGCAGCCGCGCCCGCTCCGTCATGCCCGCGATGCCGCTGCCTGTGACACTGTTGTCCGTGACACCCCTAGGCGCGGCGGGCGGCTGGCTGCCGTTGTCCACCACCTCCACGCGCAGCGTCTGCTCGTCAACCTGCACGCGGATGTGTACCTGGGTCGCCTTGGCATGGCGCAGCGTATTGGTCAGCGACTCCTGCACAATGCGATAGGCCGCGCTGTCCACCCTGGGCGGCAGTTTGGACAGATCCCTCTCGCTTGTCACCTCCACGCTCAAGCCCCCGGCGCGGCCACGTTCCACCAGCGTCGCCAGGTTGCGCAGCGACGCGATCGACCGATCTGCCGCCTCAAGTGGCGGCGTATTGCTTGATATCGCCTCAAGTGGCGGCGTATTGCTTGATGCCGCCTCAAGTGGCGGCACATCGCTATGAGGTGTACGCAGCGCCTTAACCGTGGCGCGCAGTTCGCGCATGGTTTCGGAAGTGGTGGCGCGGATCTGAGCCAGCGCCTGGCGCGCCTGCTCATCGTCGCGGCCAATTGCCTCGCGCGCCACATCGCTGTGGATCGAAATCACCGAAATGCTGTGGCCGATTACGTCGTGCAGGTCACGCGCCATGCGCACGCGCTCGGCCTGCACGCGCTGTTCCGCGCGCAAAGCATGTTCCTGGGCAATCAGGCGCGCGGTCTGCTCCTGCTGGGCGCGCAGCGCGGCCCGCGCGCGCGTGCCGTCGCCCAGGGCAATGGCCGCGGCCATCAGCGTCACGGTGGAGATCAACTCATAGCCAAGCAAATAGGCAATGGCTTCCCCATCCTGAATGCGGAAATAGGTCGACGCGACGATCAAGAGCAGGCTGACGACGATGGCCGAAGTCAAATGGCCGAACTCTGCCGCCGA